>CAJBER010000173.1 GCA_903952135.1 uncultured Algoriphagus sp. | reverse complement strand
GTGATTATTCACTCCAAAAGTTATTGGAAAAAGAATTGGTGGAGATCAAAGGAAAATCTGATGGAGTAGGAAGACCCTTAATTTACGGGACCTCTCAAAAATTCATGGATTATTTTGGAATCAATTCCCTACAAGATTTGCCGCAGCCTAAAGACTTTTCGCAGCCAGAGCATCAGATTGGGGAAGAAAAGGACTAATCCACACGGATCACTTTAGCCAATCGAGACACCAAGTATTTTTTACCTGTTGCTAGTTCTTCGCAAAGGATGCGCGTTCTACGTGTTTCTCCTTTTCTAAATTTTCTTCCTGCAAGTTCGAAAATGGATTGAGGGGCTATGTCAGCTAAGAAAAAACCAGATTGTTCTGATAGTTTTGAATCGTATTTACTCATTTCTTTCATGAGAAAAAGATCCCGGGCAGAGCTAGCGGAAGGATTTTTCATGTGCAATTTTAGTGGAACGAGAATGTCCCTAGGAAAAATAGATTCCGTGAGTAGTGGTTCTAAGAGCAGCTTAAAAAGTCCTTTCCATTCCGATCCATGGGGAGCATGCCTGGTGCCGTAGCGAGCGAATGCTCTGTGATGGGCCACTTCATGGATGAATGTAAGTAGGAATTGATAGGGGTTGAGGTCCGAATTCAGCGTGATCGTTTGAATGGATCTGTCTTTTCGGTAGCGGAAGTCTCCCAGTTTAGTGTTTCTTGGAGGTTTTACAAAAAAATGAAAAGGACTTTCTTCCCATAGTTGAACGCAATAAGGAATTGCGTTTTTAGGAAGATGGGTTTGGTATAATCGAAGAAGCTCAGTAGAGGGGCTAGGCATTTTTAGACATAAAAAAAGAGTTCCGATCTATCGGAACTCTTAATTTTTTCACGCGTGGTGTTGATTACTTCTTTGCAGAAGCAGCAGCGACAGAGTCAGCAGCAGCTTGAGCAGCAGCAGCAGAATCAGCAGAAGCTTGAGCAGCTGCAGCAGCAGCAGCTTCTACAGCAGCGATAGAATCAGCAGCAGCAGCAGCAGCGATAGAATCAGCAGCAGCTTGCTCTTCAGTTGATTTTCCACCGCAAGAAGCAGTAGCGATCAAACCAGCGATTGCGAAAATTGCAAATACCTTTTTCATTTGTTATGGTTTTCTTAATTACAACACAAATGTACTAGTATTATTTTTATTTGTGCAAGTGGTTGCCAATATTTTTTATTTGTTTTTATAAACTATTTTTACGGGAACCCCTTCGAAATCAAAGTTTTCTCGCAATCTATTCTCCAAAAAGCGCGTATAGGGTTCTTTTATGTATTGCGGAAGGTTGCAAAAAAAGGCAAAAACCGGATTTTTGGTTGGCAATTGGGTTACGTATTTTATTTTAATGTACTTCCCTTTCCAAGCTGGGGGAGGATATTTTTCTATTTCTTGGAGAAGAATATCATTCAGTTTGGAAGTGGTCACCCGTCTAGTTTTATTCTCATACACCTTTACTGCCAATTCAATGGCCTGAAAAATCCGTTGCTTTTCAGTGACTGAGGTGAAAATAATGGGTATCCATTTGTGTTCGCCAAGACGATCAAGCATGTCTTCCTTGATTTTATTCATGGTCTTGTGGTCTTTTTCGATCAAATCCCACTTATTGACCATGATGAGTACCCCCTTATTATTTTTGATGGCTAAGGAGATCAGGTTGACATCCTGCGCTTCCAGTCCTCTCGTGGCATCTAACATTACAATGACTACATCAGACTCTTCTAAGGTTCTGAGGGAACGCATCACTGAATAGAACTCGATGTCCTCTTTTACTTTGGCTTTTTTACGAATTCCGGCAGTATCGGTAATGATAAAGTCTTTGCCGAAAAACTTGTATCGGGTATGGATGGCATCTCGGGTAGTGCCTGCCTCATTGGTGACGATGGAGCGCTCTTGTCCGAGGAGGGCATTAAGGAAGGAGGATTTGCCAGCATTTGGTCTTCCTAGAATGGATATTTTGGGAATATCAGCGTCTGGATCTTCTATTCCGTCTTCTTCAAAGTGGGTTACCACCGCGTCCAATAAGTCTCCTGTACCACTACCGCTTGCGGCTGCGATTGGAAAAATCTCCAAATCCGTCAAGCCTAGTGAATAGAACTCGTTTGCCATAAAGGACTTCTCCTGATTGTCAGCCTTGTTAGCGACTACATAGAGTGGTTTTTTATTGCTGCGCAATTCATTGGCAAATTCCTCATCCAAATCTGTCAAGCCATCGTGGCAATCGACCACGAATAGAATCACATCGGCTTCTTCGATGGCTAATTTTACTTGTTTCCGTATTTCGGCTTCGTAGAGGTCATCCGATCCAGTGACGTATCCGCCCGTATCAATTACGGAGAAATATTTACCAGACCATTGGGCATGCCCATAGTGTCTGTCTCGAGTTACCCCGCTAAGGTTGTCTTCGATGGCTTTTCGCTCTTCCACCAGGCGATTGAAAAGGGTGGATTTACCCACATTGGGTCTGCCTACTATTGCTACTATGTTTGCCATGATTAAGAGGGGTCGTACCCGAATTTTTTTAATACTAATTTATTTTTCCGCCAGTCTTGCTCCACTTTCACGTAGGTTTCTAGGAATACTTTTTTCCCGAAAAACTTTTCAAGGTCAGCGCGCGCTTCTGTGCCTACTTTTTTGAGCATTTTACCTTTGTCGCCGATGACGATGCCTTTTTGGCTGTCTCGCTCCACGAAGATGGTAGCTCGAATGCGGATTAGGTTTTCTTCCTCGTGAAAATCTTCTATGCCAACTTCGGTACTGTAGGGAATTTCTTTTTTGTAGTTGGTAAAGATTTTCTCTCGAATGATCTCCGAAGCGAAGAAACGCTCGGGGCGATCCGTAAGTTCCTCCTTGTCGTAAAAAGGGGGATGCACAGGAAGGCGTTCTACTATTTCTTGAAGGATGCGTTCGGTATTGAACTGCTCCAAAGCAGAGATCGGGATTACGGTAGCGGCTTGAATACGTGAGGTCCAATACTCGGTCACTTCCTCCAATTGTCCTTCTTTGGCTAGGTCAATTTTGTTGATCACTAAGAGAATGGGTACTCCAGCGGCATTTATTTTTTGGATGACTTCTTCGATTTCCTCATCGGATTCAAAGAGGTCGGTTACAAATACAATCACGTCCGCATCTTCCAGGGTCAGGTGTACGAAGCCCATCATGCTTTTATGGAGTTCGTACTTGGGCTTGAGCATGCCAGGGGTATCTGAGAATACGATTTGGTATTCCTCGGTATTGATTAGGCCTAGGATCCGGTGCCGGGTAGTTTGTGCTTTGGATGAAACGATAGAAAGGCGTTCTCCCACCAAAATATTCATCAGCGTAGATTTACCTACGTTGGGTTTTCCGATGATATTGACAAATCCTGCCTTGTGGGATGAAGGGATCATTTCTGACTTTTTTTGCAAAGGTACTTGATTTTTGAGAGTTTGTCCTTACCTTTGCATCACTATATCGCGGGATGGATCCGCCGCGGCGGATCGTCAGGCCTTATAAGACATATCGCGGGATGGAGCAGTTGATTAGATTGACTGGGCTCATATCCGCCGCGGCGGACACAGGTTCGAAGCGTTGATTGAGATAAAAAGAGTAAAAGACATATCGCGGGATGGAGCAGTTGGTAGCTCGTCGGGCTCATAACCCGAAGGTCACAGGTTCGAGTCCTGTTCCCGCTACATTGGAAAGGGATGCATCGGCATCCTTTTTTGTTTTAAACTACTTGGCAGAATTCTGGGCTCATATCCGCCGCGGCGGACACAGGTTTGCCT
>CAJBER010000172.1 GCA_903952135.1 uncultured Algoriphagus sp. | reverse complement strand
TCTCCTTTGTAAAGTGCTACACGAGAAAGCAAAGCTGAAGCTGCTGCTCCTGAACCGTATTGTACACCTCTACCAGCACCCAACAATCTTTTGGCATCTTCTAAATCCTTGTAGATCTGAGCATAAACCTCATCTAGGGTAGCTCTTGGAGACTGACGGCTCAAAGCAGGACCTGAAGTGATGATTCCTTCTGTTACCAAAGGAATACCACCTTGATCGATCACACCTGGCTGATACAAAGCAGTAGGGATGTAAGAATACACCTTTACCAAGTCAAAGTAGTACAAGCCTCTTAGGAACTTGGCTTCACCTTCCCAACGGGCAAGTTGTGCAGCAGAAGCTCCCTCTACACCACTCAAGCCAGCCAAAATTAGATTGGCTTCATTGATTGCATAGTACGAGTTTTGCCAAAAACCAGCTTGGAAGTGTGCGTTTGGCTGATTGTTGTTTTCACTAATCAAACGACCAGAGTTATTGGTAGTTTGTCCCACATCGGCCAAAGCATCTGACAATGCAAGAAGGTCACGACCATAGTTACGTGTAGATCTCAATTTAGCATATACTGAATTGAGAGCTGCATTCATCGCATCAGGAGTAGCAAGAGCGCCATTGGCATCAATGGATTGTCTTGGATCTACCTGAAGCAAGCTATCGCAAGAACTTACCAGCAAAGAGCCTGTAAGTGCAAGGGATAAGAAAGCTTTATTGATTAATTTCATAGTTTTTTTTCCTTTTGGTGATTAGAATCCGATTTGTACACCAAGGGTATAAGACTTGGTCAAAGGAATTTGACCTGTACCCGCTCCTGTAAATTCTGGATCGTAGCCAGGGAAATCTGTATACGTCCACAAGTTCACCCCTTGCAAGTAAATACGTGCACGGGAGAGACCAATTCTGCTAACCAAGCTTGGTTGGAAGCTGTAGGCTACTGTCATCTGGGAAAGACGAATAAAGTCAGACTTCAATAAGGCTGCAGTACCTGAGTTTCTGCCTGATCCTCTTGTTTCGTTACCCGCGTTGGTAGTCAAGTTTCTAGGGATATCCGTCATTTGACCTGGAGTCTTCCAAGATCTATCGTTTACTTCACGAAGTGCATTCAAGGTCAAACGTGTACCATTCTCTCTCAAGAAACTATACTGACCATCTGAAACAAGTCCTCCGTATTCGTAGGTGAAGAAAGAAGTCAACTCAAACCCTTTGTAGGAGAAGTTGTTGTTCAATCCACCAAATACAGTTGCCAAGCTGGAACCTACGTAGCGTCTATCAGCAGCCAAAGGCAAATAAGTAATGTTGCCATTGATATCTAGCCACATTGGTCGACCAGTAGCTGGGTTAACCCCTGCATACTGTTGTGTGAAAATTGCACCTTCACCTGATCTACCTACTGGCTGACCTATGGCGATGCCTGGATTGGCTGGAAGGAACTTCAATCCACTGTACAAGCTTACGATTTGGTTGTCGATTTTGGTGATGTTGAAGCTGGTGTTCCAACGGAAACCACCCTTATCAATGTTAACCGTAGACAATTCAAATTCAAGACCTCTGTTTTGAAGCTCACCTACGTTATTGGAGATACCTCCAAAACCGTTGATCCAAAGGATAGGCTGGCTCAAAAGCAAACGCTTGGTTCTTCTGTCAAATGCATCCACGGAACCGGTGATTCTGTTTTCAAAGAAACCGAAATCCAAACCTAGGTTGGTAGTGTTATTGGTCTCCCATCCTAAGTCTAGGTTAGCTAAGGAAGAAGGTACAATACCGGCACTACCGGAGTAGTTACCACCACCGCCATAAAGGCCTCTAGCATCGAAGTTTCCAATCTGGTCGTTACCAGTCAAACCGTAAGAAGCTCTTAATTTCATTTCAGATACAGAGCTGGAGTTCTTCAAGAATTCTTCTTCCATCATGCTCCATCCCAATCGTATGGAAGGGAACAAACCATATTGGTTGTTGGTACCGAATCGAGAAGATCCGTCATATCGTCCAGTTACTGTCAACAAGTATTTCTTCTTGTAATCGTAGTTTGCTGAAGCAAAAACAGAAGCTCTTCTGTAACCAGTCCAGAAACCAGTTACGGATTCAGGAGTAGCTGCAGATTGGATCGTTCTGAATTGGAAGGTTGGGAAACCAATACCTGAACCAGAGATACCTTCTCTTGTTTCAGAAAGGTATTCCACACCCAGGATACCAGACACGTTGTGTACACCATTGAAGGTTTTGTTCCAGTTCAAAGTTTGCGTGGTGATGAAACGAGTTCTCCAGTCAGATTGTACGGAACTTCTACCGATTACACCTGCTCCGTCTGGAGTTCGTGGATCGCGGTAGTTATCACCTTGAAGCAATCTGTAATCCAAACCGAATAGGGAACGGAAGGATAGGTTTTTCGCGATCTTGTAGTTGGTAATCAAGTTACCCACTACGGTATTGGTACGCTGAAGACCTGAGTTGTAATCATTTACCAATACAAAGTTTTGTCCCAAAACACCAGCAATTGCCGTGTTGTAAGTACCGTCCTCATTGTAGATCGCATTGTGTGGCAATACGGCTGAAGAAGAAAACGCTGGGTTACCTAAACTAGATCCTTCAACAACAAAAGGGACATTCTGCTGGAAAGTAGATAGGTTGATATTGGTTTCGATGCTTAAACGATCATTCGCTTTGTGCGTCAAGGCTACACGAACAGTACCTCTTTCAAAGTCAACAGGCTTGATCGATGCTTGCTGATAATTATACGATCCAGATAGGAAGAAGGTCGTTTTGTCATCACCACCAGATACAGACATCTCGTAGTTTTGCAGTCTACCTCTTCCAAACACTTCTCGCTGCCAATCGTAGGTAGGCAAAGCCGAACCTATTGCATCCAAAGCTGGTCTAGTAAGGGTTGTCCAGTTGGATGGAAGGCGACCCATATTACTCAAAGCATTTGCTTCAGGGTTTGCAACACCAGAATTGATAAAAGCATCTCTTCTCATTCCGTACCATTCTGGACCATTAAGGACATCTAGGTATTTCATCGGCTGAGTTTCACCGGAGAAAGCATTGAATTCAAATTTCGCTTTTCCTTGCTTACCCTTTTTGGTAGTAATGATCACAACACCGTTTGCAGCCTGGGAACCGTAGATCGCAGCAGAAGCCGCATCTTTCAAGATCTCCATAGACTCGATGTCATTCGGGTTCAAGAAGGCAAGTGGGTTGGATTGTGTAAAGGATGCATTGGATTGGTTATTCAACTGTACCCCATCTACAATAAATAAGGGTTCGTTACCTGCGTTAACCGAGCCTACCCCACGAATACGGATGTTTACCGCACCACCAGGAAGACCGTTTGACGATCTAACTTGTACCCCCGCCGCACGTCCTTGAAGGGCACGGTCAAATGATTGCAATGGAAGGTTTTGAATCGCATCCCCTTTTACGGAAGAAACCGCACCGGTTACTTCACGCTTAGGCTGCGTGCCATATCCTGTTACAATCACCTCACTCAAAGCTGTGATATCAGATTCCAATGCCACATTGATGGTGGATCGGTTTCCAATGTTCACCTCTTGAGAGGTTAGTCCCACAAACGTGAAGACCAATACATTGCTTCCGGCAGGGACATTGATTGAATACTTGCCATCAATGTCAGTGGCAGTACCAATGGTAGTTCCCTTTACCAGAACTGTTGCACCAGGTACGCCCATGCCGTCTTCGACAGATGTAACCGTACCCGTGACCACGCGACCTTGTGCAAATGCTACTGCATTGACCAAGAAAAGCATGAGTCCTAGAAGTAAAATTTTCCTCATGTTGGTTAATTTTTAGTTATTTAAACTCAATAATATCCCGAAAAACGGAATAACTCAAATTCACTACACCAAAAAAGAGGGAAAAGTTTAAGATGCTAACAATCAAGGAAATTGGTTATTGAGATATATTCCAAATAAAATATTGTTATTTAATCCTTACGATGGGGCAACACCTAATTATTTGGATTTTTTCAATGTTAACAAAAGTTAATTTTTTGAATTTTTTTTTAACAATTTGGAAAAAATAAAGGATGAGTGGATAAAAAAATTACAATTTCGGTTTAAAAGCCAATTTTCAGTTAACTACAACCCCTACTTCCTTCAGTCCTCATTAATTAAAAAAAAGCTGCCTAAAAACGGCACCAAAAAGCTGAAAAATTCAAGATAATGGAAGTTTATATAACGATTTTATAATAAGACAATATAAATTTTATCCTTTTTATAAAATATGCATTGCTTTACTGAATAGATACCGTAATCCGGCGGTTGAGCGCTTGATTGGAAGGATTACTATTCGGAACCATCGGCTCTCGCAAACCCTTTCCTACAACTTGAATCCGATCAGCACGAATCCCCTCCCCCTCCAAATAACGCTGCACACTTTGGGCACGCTGCAAACTTAGGCGAAGGTTGTACTCGTCCGAACCCAGATTATCCGTATGCCCCGTAATGCGGATGGATACCTTGGGATTGCTCAGTAAGAAGCTATGAAGGCGACGAAGGGAACTCAAGGATTCCTGCTTGAGATCGAAGCTATCAAAATCGAAAAACACGTTTTCAAATACAAACTCTTCCCCTGAAGCTATGGGCACCAATTCTACTTTCAGGTCCTTTATATTTTTGATGGAATCTCGATCCACATTGTAGATTTTGGGCAAAAAGCCTGCTTTTTCTACATAAAGTCCCGCAGCATCCTGCTCTGGATACAACATTAAAAAGGAACCATCATGTTCATTGGATTGGAATTGGTAGCGGGTACTATCATTAGCGAGAGAAACCAAGGAAAGCTGCGCTGAAATGGGCTGCCCTGTTTTCGCATGAATCACCTTCCCTCCCGTTACGGTCAAGTTTTCTCCAATCCCGATTTCCTCCGGAAACTTAAATCGATACAAAAAGGCACGGTCAGCCGAACCGCTAGATGTACTTAACTCACTGTAGTAGGCATAGTCTTTTTGTGCGGTAATGAATAGGGCCACTTGATCTAGGTGATCATTGATCGGTAAGCCCAGGTTTTCCGGTTTCTGAAATACTCCCACTGACACGCGAGAAAGAAAAATATCCATCCCCCCAAAGCCCAAATGCCCATCAGAGGCGAAAAAAAGCGTTTCGTTGTTGAAAAACAGAAAAGGAGAAATTTCATCCTTTGGGGTGTTGATAGGTGCTCCTAGGTTTTTGGCTTCGGTCCAGCTGCCATCTGCTTTTCGAGCCGCATACCAGATGTCATTTCCACCCAGACCACCCCTTCGATCTGAAGAGAAAAACAAGAGTCGCCCGTCAGCAGAGAGCGAGGGTTGGGAATCCCAGGAAGAAGAATTGATTTTGAATCCCATATTCTTGGGGGCTTGCCATTCTCCACCCAATTTTTCCGAACTATACAAGTCACAACTGCCTTGACTATCTGGGGAATCGCAGGAGGTGAAAATCAAAAAATTTCCATCCGCAGTGACCGAACAAGTTCCCTCGTTGAAGGAAGAATTTATTTTGGTAGAAATACTTTGAGGAGCCGTCCAGATTTGAGTTGATTCCGCCTGAGAGATGTAGATGTCCTCCTTGTCAAAAGCAGCAGTTCCCCCTCTTCTGGTAAAGAACAACTGCTTTCCATCTGCCGTCAAAACTGGAAAATACTGCAAGGCAAAGCCATTGAGTGGAGAGGGTAGAATCTCTTTTTCAATGTTCATTTTTAAGGGAAGCTGCTTGCGCAAAAAATCCACCTTCTGCTTCATTTCAATAAAATACCCCCCCTTCTTAAACACTTCGGTCGCTCCCTGCTCCACTACTTGGAATTCTTGGGAAGCCTCTTCAAATCGGCCTTGCTTCAAATAAATACTGGTGAGCAGCCAGGCAAAATCGACTGCAAATTGATTTTTTACAGGCATCACCGCTGATTTGCCTTTACCGATGAGGGCCTCCGCTTCAGTCAACTTTCCTTGCGTAATCAGCAATTGAGTTCCCTTCTGGTAGGCTTCAAAAAAAGTCTCAGAGCGCTCCCAAGCCGCTTGATATTTTTGTAAGGCTTCGGAATATCGTTTCTGTTTTAAAAAAATTTCTCCCTCTTCAAAAAATTTAATCGCCCGTCCATCCGAAACTGAATAGGTCTGCGCCTCGGCTACAAAAGCCAAAAAAAACAGGAGCAGGACCAATAATAGGTTACGCATGGACTTAAGGGATATCCATAAATTTATGTGTTTGTAACGAAATTTTCCAGTTTGGATTGTTTTTTATAAAGTCAATCAATTCAGGAAGGCGCTCGGTGGCCTTGCTCCACTCGGGCTGAAGTCGAAGTTCACATCCCGGGCCCACTTGAGTCGCATGCTCTTGGGCAAATGCCAAATCACTTGGATGATAGACCACCACCTTAAGTTCATCTGCTACGGAATAGATGGAAGGGTCTGGCTTTTTGAATTTCTTGGGTGAAAAACACACCCAATCGAAATCACCCGAAAATGGATGCGCTCCGGAGGTTTCCAAGTGCATACTGAATCCTTTGGACTTCAAAAGCTGTGTTAAGGGCCCCAAATCGTACAGCAAAGGCTCCCCACCGGTAATTACTACGAGCCTGCCTGGAAAAGAAAGGGCATCATCTACAATTTTCTCGATGGGCAGGATCGGCCACTTGCCTGCCTCCCAACTTTCCTTTACATCACACCAAACGCAACCCACATCACAGCCACCTAGCCGTATGAAATAGGCTGCATGGCCCGAAAATCGTCCTTCTCCTTGGATGGTGTAAAAGGCTTCCATGAGAGGAAGCTGTAGCCCAGCGGCTACCAATGTGGATGTGCTCATCTGAATTTTTGGTAAAGCGGGTGATTCGACCGCTAATGGGAAGGCAAAGGTAAGCGATAAGATTGAAAGAAAAAGAAAGAAGTACGAAGTACCAAGTACCAAGTACGAAATTGTTGAGCAC
>CAJBER010000171.1 GCA_903952135.1 uncultured Algoriphagus sp. | reverse complement strand
GGCAAAAACCAATTGATGGGTTGTTCCAAATTGGGTATAAAGCATTTCAAGGGTTTTGCAAACCGTTCGATCTTGATCTATGGATAGAAACGCCTGATCTACTTCTTTGATATGTTTAATAATAAAGTGTCTTTCGTCCTCTTTTTGGAATTCCTTAGAACCTTTGAGTGCACGCTGGTGGTCGGAATTTACAATCACAAAAAGTAAATCACCTTGACCTTTGGCATTAATGAAATACTCCAAATGCCCCTTGTGAATAGGGTTAAAATAGCCGGAAACAATGATGATTTTTGGTTTCATTGGGTTACTCAATTAGGATTTAACTTTCATTCCATTTATAAACTCCTGAAGAGGTTTCTTTGCTAAGAACCAACCTGCTGCCAAAAACAAGCCTATAAAAAAAGCAACCAATATATAGATGCTTTTCTTCGGCCCAGTTTTTTCCTTAGGTACCTTTACTGGATCCAATACAGAGAATGTAGGGGTATCCTTACTCAATTGGATGGCTGCTTGCTCCTTCTGCTTGGCCAATTCAGAATATACTGTATTCACCAAATCAAATTCGGCTTGGAGTCGTTCCAATCGAGTGAGGTAAGTTGCAGAAAGCACATTCTGGTTACGATCCATATAACCTGCCAATTGAACCTGGATGGAAAAAAACTCCTTTTGTTTGGTATCAAACTGCTTTTCGATAAAATCATACTGCGCTTTCGCATTTTTTATTTTGTGTTCGATTATCCAATCCTGCAAAACTTCTTCAGTAACCTTGGCTACCTGAGCTGCAATCAAAGGATTTCCCTCAACTACTGTCAAAGAAACTACTCCTTCTTTTTTGTCATTGGCTATACTAATCTTGCCCGCCATCGAATTATGTAAAGCATATTCTGAATCAGATAAAGGTTGTAATTCAATATCTGTTCCCCCTACTTTAGGTTCTTCAGAACTAGTAAATACCCCGATTAACTTTCCTGGCAACCCAATGGTATATTCCTGAATAGTTCCCAAAGCGGAGGAAGGTTGACTCTCCAAATAGTTTCTATAAGTCACCGAATCTCCATTTACCCAAATCTTTGCATCCAAAATCCGCTTGCGAAAGGGTTCCGATGCCAATACAGTTGCATACATACTGGGTGGAATCTCTCCACCTCCACCACCTCCAGTGCTCAAGTTAATCCCCGCCAAAGCCGCCAATCCTCCCAAACTACCTCCCGCTCCACCAGACTGTGTGGTTTGTGGTAAAAAAGTACTCCCTGCAGTATAGGTAGCCGGGGTCAGGAAACCAACAATTCCTCCCAAAATACCACACATAGTAGCAATGGTAAGGATTTGCTTGCGGGCTTTCCAGAGAGGGAGGATGAGGTCGCGGAGATCAATCTCGTCTTCGGAATTGGATGGGGATGGGGATGGGGTATTGTCTGTCATTTTAGAGTCAAAATTTGGACGTTAAATGTTAAACGCCTCGCTATCGCAGGCTGTTAAAGATGTTAAGGCAGCCGAGGAGAGATGGAGAGTTAAGTTGATAAAGGTTAATTATTAAATGTTAAAGGCCAACCTGCGGCAGTCAGGTTAAAGTGCTAAAAGTGAGTCTCAGTTAACGTTTAACCGCTTGCTGAAAGCAAGCCCTTAACGTTTAACGATTTCCTTAACATTTAACGATTTTCTTAACGCTTTAGTTTTTATACCCTTTCCCCCCACTATTCCTCAACACTTGTATAAGCCCTTGAATTTTATACTTAAGGCTAGAAGTTAATTTCAGTATTTCTAGTTGCTCTTCGGAATCAATAAATTCAGCATCCACTGCTCGGTAGCATTGGGAGCGAACCTCTCCTACCGAACCTTTTGAGATATATAAGAATTGGATAAACTCCCGATTCCCATCTCGCTCAAATCCTTCTGCTACATTATCCATAATTGAGCCAGCAGCAGAATTAAACTGACTCACAAATCTAAAATCCTTACAAAAAGGATGCTTTCTGGTTAGGCCACGAACTGCTTTCGCTAATTCTCGAGCTTGCTGCCAGATTTCTAATTGTTCAAAAGAGGTCACGGAGGACATAAAAAAGTGTTAAAGGTTTAAAAAATGAAGCGTAAAAGTTAAAAAGGTTAAAGATTAAAGGTTAAAGATGTTAAATGATAAAGTTGTTAAAAGCCAGCCTGCGGCAGGCAGGTTAAAGTGCTAGAAAAAACTTTAGTTATCGATTAACCTGCCTGCTCTGCAGGCTTTTAACCTTTAACCTTAAACATTTTTCCTAGTTCGCCGGTATAAGCTGGTTAATCAACAACCCCAGCGTCGCTAAGCTCGTTCCAATCCCAATCCAGCCCTGGGCGGTGATACCTTCGCGCTCGGGCTTTTGGGGCACGACGATCTCGGCTCCAGGCTCCACACGAGGGAAGAAAGAGATGAATAGGAATTTCTTGGTTCGGTTCACATTTCCGTTGGCATAGACTACGTAGGACTTACTTTTGCGGGAGCGATCTGTAAAGCCCCCCGCTCGAGAAATATACTGCTTAAACCCCGCTCCCTTTTCGAATCGGGTGGAGGTAGGAAAAAGCAATTCCCCTCGCATACGGACAGTCTGCAATTCCTTGGGAATGGAGAGTACGTCTCCTTCCAAGAGAATGAGATCCTGCGCACTTTGTGGATTTTTCAAAATCGCCTCCAAGTCAATCCCAATCAGTTCGGTCGTCTTCATCACTACCTGAATGGAATCCCGCTGTGCTAAAGCTTCGATATTTTCTTTTCTAACTTGATCCACCTGAAGTACTTCTGGGTTAACCGAAGTGGCCTTGGCTTTGTTATCTATGTCTTTTTGGATGCGTCCTTCCAGTTGCCCGTTCAGTTCGCTACGGTTTAGGCTATCCAAAGGCAAGTTCGCTTTTACAGACTGTAACAATTGCTGTTGCTGCTGGGCTTCCGTTGGGGACTGAAAGTACTCGTTGCGACGAATGAGCGTAGCCCCTTTTGGATAGGAATAGGCAGTAAATCCTCCCGATCTACGAAGTAGGTCAGAAATGCGCTCGTTGGAAGAGGTGAGTGCATACTCCCCTGGATATAGGATCTCTCCTTCGACGCGTACGAGTTGCTCGGCACGGTAGCCTGGGTTGCGACGCACGATCACGTGATCGAAGGGCTGCAAGACAATCGGCGTCTCGCTGATACTCAAGTCCGCTGCGATGGCTACAGGTAGGATCTCGGCAATCTGGCTACCATCCTCGGAATTTTTGCGGCGTACCACTTCAATACGACCTGCTGCAGCACCAGCTTTAAAGCCTCCAGCTTGAAGGACCAGGTCTGCTACGCGCATGTTTTCTCCAAAGGCAAAAGCACCGGGGCTATTCACTTCCCCAGAGATCTTCAGGTAGTACTCCTCCTGAAGCTCGTAGCGGCTAGGGATATTCACTACGTCTTCACGTTGCAAGGCAATGTCTGCCACTTTTCCAGAAAGCACACCCTGCACATCCACAGGGACGATTGCCAAGGAATAATCCGCCTGGGTACGGTACAAAGTAGCACGATTCACAAAAGCATCGGGACGAAGGCCTTCTGCTTTTTGAATGAGTTGGCCTAGAGTCAAGCCCGGCTCCAAGGCGAAGGTGCCTGGACGGAGCAGGGCTCCGGAAATCTGCACTCGGTTTTCAAAGCGCTCCAGGATCTCTCCGATGCGGAAACTATCCCCATCCTTGGGTACAAAGGCGGCAAAGCCCGCCGCTTCCACTTCCTCTACCCTGCGCTCGGTACCCGTCATGCGGGTGAGTGTCAAGCGGTCCTTATACCCTTCGGGTTTGAATCCTCCAGCGAAGGAAAGGAGGTCATTTAAATTTTCATTGGGCTTTACTTCAAAAAAGCCTTCTCGACGTACAGGGCCGGTGAGTTCCACACGGGCACGCACCGGCGGCACGATGATCACGTCGTTGTCCCGAAGCGTGATGCTGCTGCTATGAGAACCCTTGATCAAAAAGTCGTATACATCGATCTCCGTGAGTAGCTTGCTGTCACGGTATACTTGGATGTGACGGAAGGAACCATTTTCATTCGGCCCACCTGCTGCAAAAAGCGCATTGAAGGGAGAAGCGAAAGCAGGGAGTGTATAGTTACCGGGTCGATTCAGTTCCCCTGCAAGGGCTAACTGTACGGTGCGGATATTTCCTAGACGCAAATCCATGGAGCTGATACCTGAAGACAGCCCTGAATAAATCTGAGTAAGTGCAGTTTTGATACGGGAGGTAGCGGCAGCAACGGTGGAACCTCCTACCGTGATCGGACCTACATTAGGAATAAGCACCTTGCCTTCAGGACTGACCTTCAAGTCGTAAGATTGCTGAGAAGCCCCATAAATATCAATCAAGAGTTGATCCCCTGCTCCTAGCACATAGCCTTGGGGGGTAGGAATGTTCAGACTGGGGTTGAAATTGAGTTCTTTGTTATAGAACAGCGTAAAGCCAAAGATTTTTTGTTGGTAAGGACTAAGGGTCTCTAGAGCTGGAGGTGCAGGCACCTCGCTCAATTCATCCTCTCCTTCCATGCTGCGTTCCCCATCTGCACTTCCTGCCTTAGGTGTTGCTGTCTTTCCTCCCTGCTTTAATTTGGCCAAGCGCTGCTGCAACTTGCCTACTTCAGCCATGGGCATGCCTCGCTCACGAGCCATACTCACTACCTGGGATTCGTTGAGTCCTTGGCCCTTGGCACGATCCAGCATTTCTTGGAGTTGGGCGTCGGATAGCATGTCGACTTTTACCTTGCCGATATCGGAAAGGGACTGTGCGAGGATGGTGGCAGAACCTAATGCGAAAAGAAAAAAGAGAAGGAGAATTCTGAGTTTCATATTGAGAAAATCAATAAATGATGATGGTGCTAAGATTTTTTTTAACCACGAATTTCAATAATTATTCGCGGTGAAGAGTTTTTTAACCACGAATTTCACGAATTAGGCGAAGAACATGGTGAGGTTATCAGTTACTAAATATATCCTTTAACAAATGTTAAAAACACCTAAAGGTAAGATTTGACGAATTGAGATTAGTGAAGAAGTAACTATTTACTTTGCTATTGGGTTCTTCGTCAAATTCCGCGGGACGCGGCTTCTTAATACTTAATTGAATCTGAAGGGTATAAACTATTTCTGAATTTAAGAACTATGTTCTTCGTTTAATTCGTCTAATTCGTGGTTAAACCCTTATTTACTAATTCGTGGTTAAAACATTTCCCTTTTACAGCACTATCCTTTTGTACTGCAGGGAGTTGGCTCCGAAGTTAATCAATAATGCTAGGTTCAGTTGAGTAGCCTTGAGGTAGTTGAAAACCTGGGCCTCATGCTCACTAGTTAGACCTGACACACTTTTTAACTCCAATATTATTTTATCAAAACAAATAAAATCGGCGGTAAAGTATTTGTTGAGCTTTTCGCCTTTATAAAACAACTCAAGATTCTGCTCTTTTGAAAAAGGCACTTGTCTAATATTTAATTCTAAACCTAGAGACTCCTGATATACGCTTTCTAAAAATCCTCTACCTAGAGTTCGATGAACTTCCATCGCTGCTCCAATAATGGAATAGGATTCCTTTTTGAATAATACCTCCATAAACAAGTTGAAAAAATGGACAATGAATTAAAAAACTTTTTCACCACGAATTTCACGAATTAGGC
>CAJBER010000170.1 GCA_903952135.1 uncultured Algoriphagus sp. | reverse complement strand
GAAGTCATGACGCTCATCTCATCGCTTCAAAACCAATCCAACTCCTAATGCTTATCCGAATAGTTTCCCTTTTCCTTTCCCTTTTTCTACTATTTGGTGGTTGTCAATTGGAAACCGGTGTAAGAGTGATCAAGATGGGGCATGCGCAGGTAGTGTCACATCCTGTGCATCAGGCGATGGTGTTTCTTGGAGAGCGGCTGGAGGAAAAATCAGGAGGCAAACTAAAAGTTAAGGTGTACCCCAATCAGCAATTAGGCACCGAAAGGGAGCTTATCGAATTGTTGCAAATTGGTAGCGTGGGGATGACAAAAGTGTCAGCGGCCTCTTTGGAAGCCTTTTCGCCTGAAATTAGTGTCTTGGGTCTTCCTTATTTATTTAGAGACGATGAACACATCTCTCAGGTGCTCCAAGGGGAAATTGGAAAAGAATTGTTGTTGAGTACAGAGAAGTTTTGGTTGCGTGGTTTGTGTTTTTACGATGCAGGCAAGCGAAGTTTTTACAGTAAAACCAAGCCAATTGAAACTCCTGCTGATTTGGAGGGATTGAAAATCCGTGTGCAAGAATCCAAAATGGCGATTAACATGATTCGTGGCATGGGAGGATCACCCACCCCCGTGTCCTATGGAGAACTTTATACGGCGCTGCAACAAGGGATAGTGGATGCAGCGGAGAATAATCCACCTAGTTTTTACAATTCAAGACATTACGAGGTTTGTGGCTATTATTCAATTGACGAACATACCGCCATTCCGGACGTGGTTTTGGTGAGTTCGGAAGTCTGGAATGATTTGAATGAAGAGGAGCAGCGCTGGCTCCAAGAAGCGGCGGATGAATCAGCGATTTACCAGACTCAACTTTGGAAAGTTGCAGTAGAGGAAGCACTTCGAGAGGTGCAGAAAGCCGGTGTAAAGATTAGCTACCCCTCCAAAGAACCGTTTTTAGAAAAAGTTGCGGGAGTTTATGCGCAAGTATTTCAAGAACAGAAACAATTGGAAGCATTGGTTAAACGAATTCAACAGACAACAAAATGAAATTAAAGTCTGCATTAGATCAATTTATTCAGTTTACCATAGCCCTTTTGATGGGAGTGATGGTGTTGAATGTCACCTGGCAGGTGGTCTCGCGCTACCTCTTGGGGGATCCGAGTTCATTTACAGATGAATTGGCTCGATACAGTATGATTTGGTTGGGCCTCTTGGGAGCTGCTTATGTTTCTGGTAAGCAGGGTCATTTGGCTATCGATGTGTTGGTGGAAAAGATTCAGGGGAAAAAGCTCTTCTATTTACAGCTTTTCATTCATGGTATGGTTATTTTTTTTGGAGCTGTAATTATGGTAGGAGGAGGGTCTAACCTGGTTTACATCTCCCAGCTGTTGCAACAAAAATCAGCTACTCTTCAAGTGCCCTTGTCTTGGGTATATGCCATGGTGCCCATATCTGGAATTTTAGTGGTGTATTACCATAGTTTTCATGTTGTGCAACTTATTAAAAGCCAAGATTAACCATGGAATGGATCGCTATTTTAATCTTGGTTTTAAGTTTTGTCTCGCTTTTACTCCTTGGTGTTCCAGTAGCCTGGAGCTTGGGTCTTTCTAGCTTTTTCACACTTCTAGTTTCGGTGTCCGCCATGCCTGCTGCAACCACCATTGCACAGCGAATGGCCACGGGCTTGGATAGTTTCTCCTTGTTAGCCATTCCTTTCTTCGTATTGGCTGGAGAGATCATGAACAAGGGGGGTATTGCAAATCGGCTAATTGATTTTGCGAAAGGCCTCACTGGCAGACTTCCGGGCGGGCTTTTGTATGTAAATATCATTGCAGCCATGCTTTTTGGAGCCATTGCTGGTTCGGCCGCTGCTGCAGCTTCCGCATTGGGTAGTATTTTGGGCAAGCGTATGGATGCCGAAGGCTATCCCAAAACTTTGGGTGTGGCGGTAAACATTACCTCATCTACCACGGGATTGATTATTCCTCCATCCAATGTATTGATCATCTATTCTTTAGCCAGTGGTGGGGTGTCCATTGCTGCGCTGTTTGTGGCAGGATATTTACCTGGGATACTTTTAGGCATTTCCTTGATGGTTTGTGCAGCCATTTTTATCAAAAAAAATAAGCTTCCCTATGCGGAAGCTGTAACTTTTGGCTACTTGGCCAAAGCTTTTTGGAGAGCAGTGCCGAGCCTTTTCCTACTTTTCTTGGTGATTGGAGGGATTGTGGCAGGGGTTTTTACAGCCACTGAAGCCTCTGCAATCGCGGTCGTGTATACCTTGCTGCTTTCGCTGTTTTACAGGGAACTCAAGATGTCAGAGCTTCCAGGTATCCTTGTTCGCTCTTCTGAAACTACCGCTGTGGTTTTGTTATTGATTGGCACCTCGATGAGTATGTCTTGGGTGATGTCTGCAGAGGATATTCCTCAGCTGATCAGTGAGTTTATGCTCACCTTAAGTGACAATAAGTGGGTGATTTTGATTGTCATCAATATCATTTTACTGTTTGTCGGAACCTTTATGGACATCACACCTGCAGTGTTGATTTTCACCCCTATATTTTTACCTGTAGTCACCAAGGTAGGAGTAGATCCTGTACATTTTGGGATGATCATGGTGGTGAACCTTTGTATCGGATTGTGTACCCCTCCGGTAGGCTCTTTGCTATTTGTAGGGGTGTCTATTGCTAAAATTTCCTTAACTCAAGTGCTGAGACCCTTATTGCCCTTCTTTTTGGCTATGGTAATCGCTTTGGCTTTAATTACCCTGTTTCCAGAGATCACCCTGTTTTTACCACGGATTTTTGATCTGATTTAAAAACCAATCAATTAATCAGTACTAGGAATAGGTATAGATTCGTAAGATGAAAAAAGAAGTGGTGCTCGTATTTCAAAAGAATGAGGTCTTGGGAAAGGTGAAAACCCGCCTTGCAGTAGGGGTAGGTGAAGAGCAGGCTTTGGAAATCTACCGGCAGTTACTTGCCAAGACTTACCTTGCTTTAAGAGATATTTCGGTTTCCATTACCACCTATTTTTCAGAATTTATTCCTGAAAATCCAATCCATTCAGCTGAGAATAAGCTAGTGCAGGTGGGGCAGGATTTGGGAGAGCGAATGAAGAATGCCTTTGCAGAGAATTTTGAATCAGGCATGGAAAAGGTCGTGCTGATCGGAACCGATTGCCCAAGTTTGGAAGGAATCCATCTGGCTCAGGCTTTTGAAGCCTTGGATCAGTCTGACTTAGTCTTAGGTCCAGCGCAGGATGGGGGATATTATATGATTGGAATGAAGGGCCGTGCTGATTTTTTGTTTGAAGGGATTACCTGGAGTACAGAATTGGTCTTGTCTCAGACTTTGGCATTGGCTGCTGAGCAGGGCTTGCAAACCAGTTTATTGCCAATTTTGGAAGATATTGATACCCTTGAAGATTGGGAGCGTTATTGTTCCCAAATTGGCGATATGCCTTATATTAGTGCATCTGAACAAAGAAAGTAGCGAGTTTTACTCCTTGATGTCTAAAAATAAAAGCAGCCAGCCTTTACCGATGAATTCGATGAACCCTACCTGTAGTTTGTTTTTCAAAGCGATTTGCCTCCTATTTTTTCTTGTGTGTCTGGCTCCATCAGCCAAGGCACAAACCCAAAAGGAAACAGCTTCTTTTGAAATAGTGGTTCTTGGATTAAAAATAGGAAGCCTTACAGCCCAGAAAACGGGCGGAGCAGATTCGGTATTGTATTCGGTAGATAGCCGCGTGAAGTTTTGGTTTTTCGGGGATGTAGATCTTCAGTTTTTGACGCGCTCGCATTTCAAGGCTGGGAAAATCATCAAGACCTTTTCGGAGTCAAAGACCAACCGTGGTTATTTTGATTCCAAGGTCAATTGGACCGGTACGCAGTATCAGGTGGATGCCAAGTCCTATAAATATGCCAATAGGACACCTGTAAAAGGACCTTTGTCCTGGAGCAGTACGAAGTTATTTTTTCATGAACCCAGCGGGCAGGAATTGTTTCTATCCGAGGTGTATGGTGTTTCTGCGCCAATCAAAAAGATTAGTGCTGGTGTTTATGAAATCGAGGTAGAGGGGAATACCAACCAATACCATTACAAGGGTGGAAAGCTAGAAAAAATAGTCGTTGAAAGCCCGATTAAAGACTATCAAGTTCGACGAGTGAAGTAATAAAGTTTAGTACTGGTTACTGATTTTTTTTGCCAAATCTACGAGTCGGTTCGCATAGCCTGATTCATTGTCGTACCAAGCCACTACTTTGATCATATTTCCTTTGGTTGAGGTCAAGGCCTCATCCAGAATGGCCGAATGGGTATTGCCTAAGATATCCATGGATACGATTGGATCGGATTCCACTTGTAAAAATCCCTTTAGATTCGTTTTTGCAGCCTTTTTGAATGCCTCATTGACCTCATCGGCAGTCACTTCCTTTGCAACTGTCACAATTAAGTCCGTCAGTGATCCATCTGGTACAGGCACGCGCATGGCCGAAGCCTCAATCCTGCCAGCAAGTGTGGGAAGGACGCGGTCCAAGGCTTTGCCCGCATTGGTAGTGGTGGGAATAATGGAATAGGCGGCTGCTCTGGCCCTTCTCAAATCCTTATGTGGGGCATCGTGTAGGTTTTGATCGTTGGTGTAGGAGTGCACCGTAGAGGCAAATCCTTGAAGGATTCCAAAATTTTCATCCAAGACCTTTACCAAGGGAGCAAGGCAGTTGGTGGTGCAAGAGGCATTGGATACGATAGTTTCTTTACCGGATAGAATTTGGTCATTCACCCCCAACACCACCATGGGAATGGAATCTTCTTGAGAAGGAGCTGAAACAATTACTTTTTTTGCTCCGGCTTTAAGGTGTTTTTCGGCATCCTTTTTCAAGGTAAACCGCCCTGTGCATTCAATTACAAGATCTATGTTGAGTTTTTCCCAGGGAAGATTTTCAGGATTTGATTCCGAGAAAAGCGCTACTTTCTGCTCATTGACCTGTAAAAAATCAACCGAATGGCTGATGTTGGCATCAAACTTTCCGTGTACCGAATCGTATTTGAGCAGGTGTGCAATGGCTGCAGGGTCAGCCAAATCATTGATGGCCACTAAATTGAAATCAGATCGGTTGAGGAGAAGTTTGGCCGTGTAACGACCAATTCTACCAAACCCATTGATGGCTACGCGAAGGGTAGGAGCAGCTGTGGACATGTGATTAATTTGGAGTGAATTTACAGAAAAACTCGTTCTACAGGTAAAGTAAATTTTTACCGCTTTGGTTCAACAGATTAACCGGGATTTAAAAGAAATTTTCTAGCCACTTTGGGAATATAAGTTCAAGCGGCTATATTTGCACAACCATTGAAAAAACCACCTTTTTGTGGGTCATTTGGTCCGTTCGTCTAGGGGTTAGGACGTATCCCTTTCACGGATAAAACACGGGTTCGATTCCCGTACGGACTACTGAAAACACTTCCTAAAGCTGTTTTCTATTTTGGTTTTTTCTTATGGTCCGTTCGTCTAGGGGTTAGGACGTATCCCTTTCACGGATAAAACACGGGTTCGATTCCCGTACGGACTACAGCTTAATTCGCTAGAAATCTAAGTTTTACCTTGATTTTAGTTGAATTACAAAAAAATCCTGACTTATAGTCGGGATTTTTTGTTTTTGGGTTTTTTTAGATGACCGGCTCGTTTTGAAGCTTTATTTTTTTTATTTTCAAGCAGTTAATTCCCCTAAACCCATGCCTAACCTAAATTCCGCATTTCAGTCGATTAGCAAAGCGCTGATTCTTTTCGTAGTGGTATTCGCTTCTTGTAAAGAAAAAGAACCAGTTGATTTGAGGATTCGAACTCTTACTAAAGAAGAAGTAGCCATTCAAGCAGAAGTGGCTCGTAATTCAGTGACTCCCATCCTAGTGGAGGGATTGAAAATGGAAGTTTGGGGCACGGATTCATTGGTGAAGGACCCCATTGCTATGCAAGTAGCAGACGATGGATCTATTTTTTACACCCGATCGCCACGCCGGAATAATGCCGAATTTGACATCCGAGGACATCAGGATTGGGAAATTCGTTCCATTGCTTTGCAGACGATTGAGGACAAGCGAAATTTCCTTCGTACGGAACTGTCTCCAGAGCGTTCGGCTCAAAACGAATGGCTGGCCGACTTGAATGGAGATGGATCCCACGATTGGAAGGACATGCTCGAAGAGCGAAATGAGGTCTTTCAACTAAAAGACACCGATGGAGATGGTCTGGCAGACTGGGGACAAAAGCAAGTGTACGATTTCCATGAGGAGGTTACCGATGTAGCAGGTGGGGTGTTGAAGACCGACGATGCCTTGTATGTAGCAGCAGGTCCAGACATGTGGAGATTGCAGGATACAAATGGGGACGGGATTATGGACGAAAAAAAATCCCTTTCACATGGCTATGGCAT
>CAJBER010000169.1 GCA_903952135.1 uncultured Algoriphagus sp. | reverse complement strand
TTATTTTTCTTGATTCTAATAAGTTAGCATAGGTATATAGGTAAATAATTTTGTTTTCTTAATTAGTTCTAATCTAATACTTAGGACATATATCAAAGTAAAATTAGGGCAGTCTATCACCACACCTAATCCACCACCGGTACACCAGATTGGCTTGTGCGAAATGGTCTTCCTTTTTAGCATAAAAAAACACCCAAAATTTTTTGGGTGTTGAAGTTTTAGTGATCTAAAGCCTTTCTATTTTTTCTTCTTCCCTCCAATCGCCTGGTCCACCGAATAGGTTCCCGCTCCCGAAATCAGAATAGATCCAAAAACAGTGAAGAAGAGCAAGGGAAGTTCTTTTTCCCCAAAAGGATCTGCGCCGTGGATGTAAAAAGCAGCTACAAGCATGGTAATCATCAGTGGAATGGTAGCCAATCGGGTTTTAAAACCAATCATGACCAAGATAGAGCAGGCTACTTCTGCAAAAAGAACTAGCACCAAACTGATTTCCGGGCCCAGTCCAAAGGGATCTGCAAATTTGACAGGACCCTCGCCGAAGAGGCGGTCAAACTTTGGGAGTCCATGCGTAAGCATCATACCTCCAGAAAGAAGGCGAACAACGAGTAATCCTAAATCTTGAAGTTTCATCGGTGTTGGGATTTAAGGGTGATTTAATGCCGACCCATAATTGATCAAATGAATTAGTAAGTTATTTGCAATAACTATTTAGTGGGTCAAGCCCTATTTGCCCAGCTTTTTTCCAATCCAGGCAAGCTCCTTTATTGTCTCCAAGGCTGAATTTAGAATAACCTCTATAATAAAAAACCTCGTCAAAATTTGAATTGAACTCAATAACTTTATCAAAATCGGCAATTGCTGCCTCGAAGTTTTTGATCTTATACCTAGCTATTCCCCTATCATAAAAGATTGCCCTATAATTAGGGT
Source organism: uncultured Algoriphagus sp. (assembly GCA_903952135.1). Lineage (GTDB taxonomy): Bacteria > Bacteroidota > Bacteroidia > Cytophagales > Cyclobacteriaceae > Algoriphagus. The sequence continues at coordinate 46,015 of CAJBER010000169.1, read as the reverse complement.
TGAGCTCTAGAATTTTATTAAAATCATTTATCGCACCTTCGTAGTCCTTTATTCTAGTTTTGGCTAATCCTTTATTGTAATAAGCATCTACGTAATTAGGATTAAGCTCAATAACTTTATTGTAATCAATGATAGCTCCTATATAGTCTTCTATCTCAAATTTGACACTTCCTCTGTTATTGAAAGCCTGAATATAATTAGGATTGAGTTCTATTGCCTTGTCGTATTCAATTATAGCGCCTTCGTAATCATGCAGACTATTTTTTGCATAGCCTCTAAAATAATATGCATCTGCAAAATTGGGTTGAAGTTGAATTACCTTGTCAAATTCATTAATAGCTTCTTTAAAGTTGCCTAAATCCATTTTAGCAGTACCTCTACTAAGCCATTCTAGTGCCGTTTGACTAAAAGCCTCTCCACTTGCCAATAATAGCAAGCCCACTAAAAAAAATCTCATTTCTTTAAATTTGAAATTAATCATCATATTTTTTCCTTGTCTAAAAATTATAAAGTTGAAATAAGTAACTAGCTGCCTAGCATTACAATTTTCAAAAGTATTTAAAAAAATGAAATTTTTATATCTCTGAAAAAAAGATAATATTCCTTTTATCCCTCCGATTACCAGCCAACACCAAAAGAGCTCAGGCTACTTCTGCAAAAAGGACTTCCACTAAATAGTAATCCTAAGTCTTGAAGTTTCATCGGTGTTGGGATTTATGAGTGAATTTATAGCCAAAGACAGGTAATCATGCGGTTCTTGCTATTGAGGTCTTGGTGTACCTGCACTTGGCTGTATCCGAGCGACCGCAAGAGTTGTACCAATTCATCCGCAAGATTCTCATAGATTTCCAAATACAGTTTTCCACCCGTTTTGAGTAACTGCTGTCCCCAGCTGCCAATGGCTCGGTAAAACAAAAGTGGGTCCTCATCCGGAACAAAAAGCGCTAGATGCGGCTCAAAATTCAGGACGTTGGCATGCATTTCTTCCTGATCGCGTAAAGGCACGTAGGGAGGATTGGAGACCAGTACATCAAAAAGGGCAAAATTTGGTGCTGGCCCTAATAGATCACCTTCCAAAAACTGCACGTTGGCTCCAAGATTTAGGGCATTTTGACGAGCCACTTCCAATGCCTCCACAGATACATCCAGCGCATACACCTCCGGATCTTTGAGTTCCAATGCCAACGTGATGGGAATGCATCCGGTACCTGTTCCCAAATCCAAAACCCGAAGTCTAGGCTTGGGATTCTCATTGAGGATTCGGTGAACCAGTTCCTCGGTTTCATTCCGAGGGATGAGTGTATCCCGAGTGACAATAAAATTACGCCCATAAAATGGAGCCTCACCGAGGATGTATTGGATGGGTTCGCCCGTCAACAGTCGTTGAAAATCTCCTAGAAGGGGCTCCCTATTCGTTTCGCTCGGAATAGCAAGTGGCAGCTCTGACCGCCGAAGACCTACATGGTGTTCAAACAACCAAAAAACAAGGTTTTCTGCTTCCACTTGGGAATAAGTGGTGAGCTGAGCCGATAAAGTGGCCAGCCATTCAGCATAAGTCTGGGTAGGGTGCATCGAGTGGTCAAAAATAGGAACTTCGACTCACATCCCCGTCATTTTAGTGGCCGATAGCGTAAAAAGATGAATCAAGATGTTGCCAAAATTTAATTCCCTGAAAAACCAGCACAAATTCAACCAAAATCCGTAACTTAATTCTTTCAGTTTTAGTCCATCATGTACCGAGGAGAACTTCTATTTTTTCTCCTGGCTGTGGGAATTTTTTCGATTGATTTTTTAAAGGCTAGGACAAGTTCATTTTTTGATTTCAATACCCTGCCTCCTAAAATTACGCAATGGGAACTCGATTCGTGCACCAGGACCATTTCCGTTCAGGCAGTTACAGGAGGTATTCCTCCCTACGATTTCTATGTCTTCAAGCTAGATACCCTTGACTCGAGCAGTTGGCTGGTGTTCCGTTTGATTAAGGAGCAGTTGCCCCAAATCTCAAGCTTACCACCAGGTACCTATCGGGTAAAAGCAGTGAATGAGGGAGTGACTTCTCCTTCATCCGTTACCAACACCCTGGAAGTAAGTTTTCCCGCGGATCCAGAGACCGAGGTCAATGGATCTACTTCCCTTTGTTCGGGAGAAAGCCCCACTATCGAGCTGCATCAAGCTAATTCGGAGGATCCTTTGCCTATTCGATGGACAGCAGAACTGCTGCAGGCTCCTGAAGAAGGAGAAGTGATCGGCTATACTTCCAACCCAACAGTTCCTCAATTCAAAATTTCAGACAGCCTGGTCAATACGGGTAAGACGGTGGCGAAACTCTTCTACCAACTCCAAGCGCTGATCGACGGATGCATTCGGCCTGTGGATACAGTAGAAGTACTGGTAAATCCCCTAGCCAGAATTGAGGCTAGCCTTTCGGACAGTATTCTTTGTTCGGGCACCCCCTTTTCCATCTCTCTACTTCCCCAAAGTTGGGGAACTAGCCCCATGCAGGTACGCTGGTCGGCGACACTGCTCTCCGGTCAAGTCTCGGAATTAGGAGAAGGGGGGCAGTTGACACTCCCAACACTTACTCCCATTTCCCAGACCCTTGTCAATCGAGGTCCTAGTCCCGCTCGGGTTCGCTACACCTTCTATCCCTCCTTCAATGGCTGTGATGGTATCGCTGAAAGTCTAGAGGTTATAGTGCTGCCCTCACCACAAGTGAGCCCGCAAGAAGACATGGTCATTTGCGCAGGAGAGTGGGTTTCGGTTCCTGAGTTTGCCTCTAACTTTACGGGCGACTCCCTTGCCTATTCCTGGGAGGTTTCGGATTCCTCCATTGGTCTTCGCAGTGGCACAGGACATCGAATTCCAGACTTTCAGGCTATCAACAGCGGTTCTAGCTCAAAGCAGGCGCTGATTACGGTTACCCCAAGAGGGTATTTCCAAGGCATCTCTTGTACGGGGCCGCCACATACCTTCTCCATCACTGTAATGGCTCCCCTAGTCATTGAAGAGGAACTTTCTGACTATGCAGGCTTTGGCGTTTCCTGTGCAGGAGCTGCAGATGGAAAAATCAAGCTCCATGCCAGCGGCGGTAGTTTACCCGGAGAGGAACTTCGATATACCTATTCTTGGACAGGTCCAGAAGGATTTGTCTCCACAACGAAAGACTTGGAAGGGCTTCAGGCGGGAGTTTATAAAGTTCGAATTACTACAGGTACGGGCAACTGTGTACTAGAAAAAAGCCTCACACTCACCCAACCCGAGCCACTTTCGATCAAAGTAATTACCCCTGCGGAGGGCTTGGTAGCCTTACCCTGTGCAGGAGGCAAATCTGGGCGAATACAAGTGGAAGTGGGCGGAGGGAGTGGAGAAAAAACCCTTCTCTGGACAGCGAGAGATGGGGGACTGGTTCCGACCGGGATGGAAAATGCTTCCTTGCTTCAAGGGCTTAAGGCAGGAACCTACCTCCTCAGCGTTTCCGACGCAAATGGTTGCAGCATCGAACAAAGCTTCACCATCACCGAACCGGAACCCTTGCTACTTGCTCAATCAAAGGTGGATAACCTTTGCTTTGGAGATGCATCGGGGCGCTTGTCAGTACTTGCCTCAGGGGGAGTGGGACCTTACCGCTACGCTTGGACAGGGCCAAATGGATTTAAATCAACGGAGCTGAATCCTCAAAACTTAACCTCAGGTGCTTATCAAGTTACGGTCACAGACGCCAACGGCTGTAGCCTTGTAGGTCCGCAAATTTCAATTTTAGACCCCCCTAAACTCACACTTTCCCAATCCAAGGAGGATAATGGGTGTTTTGAAGGAGCTTCGGGCAGCATTTCGATTACACCTTCAGGTGGTGTTGGGCTGTACACCTACACTTGGACGGGGCCGAATGGATTTAGATCTATGGAAAAAGATCTTCACAACTTAATTTCGGGAACCTATCAAGTGACCGTAAGGGATGCGAATGGCTGTAGCATTCTTGGTTCTGCAATCACAATTACTGAACCCACCACGATTTCCTTGAAGCAAAGCAAGGAGGACAATGTCTGTTTCCAGGGCGGTGCCGGAAGCATCACGTTGACGACTTCGGGCGGAACAGCACCTTATAGTTATGCTTGGGCAGGACCGAATAACTTTAGTTCCACGTTAGCCAACCCACAAAATCTAGTTTCGGGAACCTACCAAGTGACGGTTACTGATGCCAACGGCTGTAGCATCCTTGGACCGCAATTGACGATCACAGAACCTACTCCACTTGCGCTCACTCAGAGAAAGGTGGACAATGTCTGCTTCCAAGGGAATACGGGAAGCTTCACGGTTATTGCCTCTGGAGGGACGGCACCCTATAGGTATTCTTGGACCGGACCGGACAACTTTAGTTCCTCGATAGCCAACCCACAGAATCTAGTATCAGGAAGGTATCAAGTGACGGTTAGGGATGCCAACGGCTGTATGCTTACCGGTGCACCCCAAACCATCACCGAACCAGCGACCTTGGCCCTCACTGCACAAATCCAATCAGAAACCTGTGCGGATGCAGGGGATGGGCGCATTGAATTGACCCTTTCTGGAGGGGTACCCCCATACCAAGTTCGTTGGGATCATGGAGTGACGGGTCTAATTGCCTCTGCGCTTGGTCCAGGTACCTATCGAGTGACGGTAATGGACCAAGGAGGCTGTACCCAAACCGCCGAATACTTCCTGTTGCCGATTCCATCACTTCGATTGGAGGGAAGGGTGACCTATCAAGCTACCCAGTCAACCCTTCAAATCACTGCACTGCTCCAATCCGATGTGCAAGGGGGAACACCGCCCTATACTTACCGCTGGAGCTCAGGGCAAGCAACTCCCGCAATCACAGTAACTGAAAGTGGCGCCTACACACTCGAGCTTCAAGACGCAAAGGGCTGTGTTCAAGAAAAAGAATTTGTAGTCAATCTCCCCCTTCCCTTAGCCATTGACATGATCGTAAATACTGTGCCTATTTGCGAGGAAGGGGGTCAGGAATCCACGCTTCGACTTACCATCCGCGATGGGTTAGCTCCCTACCAGATTACCTGGACCATGGGGTCGGTTAGAGCAACTGGGATGCAATTCACCACTCGAGAATCTGGCATTTTGGAAGTGGAAGTGAGGGATGCACTTGGCCTTATCGAAAAGCGAGCGATTACCATCGCACCTAGACTTACGGGCACCTTAGATTTTGAGCCCCTCTTTGAAAGTCAAGTACAATTCCAAGCAAATTTGGTGGGCTTCAAGGGAGTATTTCGCCCCTTAGGTACTTGGCCTCATCAAGTGATCTCTTGGGATTTTGGAGATGGTGCCAGTAGTTCGGAAGCCAGCCCAACGCATACCTACACTCGCAAAGGAAAATATACGGTGACCTTGACGGTCTTGGACAACTCGGGTTGCCAAATCATCCAGTCCAAGACGCTGGACATCTTGGATTACTTTATTCAAATCCCCAACGTCTTTACCCCCAATGGGGATCAACTCAACGATACCTTCTTCCCCAAGTTTCGATTCATTACCCACCTGAAGCTGCAGGTGATGAATACCTGGGGCGAACTCATCTACCGCTCCCGCGATGTGGATGATCTGGGTTGGGATGGCACTGTCGCCGGTCAAAAAGCCCCAGAAGGGACATATGTATACAAGTTGAGCTATCAGGTTCCAGATGGCCGCGTCTTTACTTCTTCTTCCACTTTTCTTTTGGCCCGATGAGAAAAAGAAGACAGCTCATGGCACTGCTCGTCATGCTCCTGCTTTTAAGCCCAGGAAATGCCCAGGATTTTCAGTTCTCCCAATTTTATGCGGCACCCCTGTACCTCAATCCCGCCCTGACGGGCATCAGCCAAGAGACCCGCATGGGATCGGTGTATCGCAATCAATGGCCAGGCCTGGACTACCAATTCACGGCCTTTACCGCCTATGTGGATCACTACAGCTTTGATCAAAAAAGTGGCATTGGACTCAGTTTGAGTTCCTTTTCAGAGGAATTTTTGAAACTCAATACCACGGAAATTTCAGGGTACTATGCCTACAACCTTCAACTTTCTGAAGATGCAGCCTTGCAGGTAGGAACTCAGATTTCCTACAATCAAAAACGAGGAACACTTGAAAATCTACTCTTTGGGGATCAAATCGATATCTTCAATCAATCCCATCTCCCAAGTTCCGCCGATGCCGTAGGGGGATTGGAACCCTTCAACTATTTTTCAATTGGTCTAGGGACAGTGCTGACCTGGGATAAGCTCTGGATTGGGGTTGCAGGCCACCACTTGAATCGGCCCAATTTGGCCTTTTATGTTCGCGATGGGCACACGCAGCATTGGCCCAAGTACTCCCTTCAAGCAGGCTATACGATACCCTTGGATGAACCTGAATTTTGGGAGGAGGACTCTGGAAAATTTGTGCACCTGATGGCCAACTACAAGCGTCAAGGACCATTCCAGTTTGTGGACTTCGGACTGCAGTTGCTACTCAATCAGCTTGTCCTTGGCGCTGGCCTTCGAAATATGCCCATACAATCCGACCTCCCCAAGCGAGAATCGGTGATCGCACTTTTTGGACTTAACCTTTCCAATGGACTTTCCATGGGTTACAGCTACGATTACCCGATTTCGGATGTGGGATCGCAGACGCTTGGTTCTCACGAATTGAGCTTGCGCTACCAATTTTTCTACGGTACCCCGAAGTCTCGAGGGCAGCGTTCACGCGTGCTGCCCTGCTTTTCCTACCTCCGTTGAATTGTCATTCAAAAGCAGCGAATGGTGTCTGTACTCGTGGCTTTCCCTAGGATTGTTGTACCTTTGCCTCAGAATTTTGATTTATGAAGTTACACAACAACACCATTCGCGGGGTACATCAGGCCTTGGAAGCAATTTTTGTAGAAGGTCAGTATGCGGACAAAGTCATTGAACGCACCCTAAAGTCCAACCCCAAGTGGGGAGCCAAGGACCGTTCCTTCATTGCGGAGACCACCTACGAGATGGTGCGCTGGTGGCGTCTGATCAATTTTCTCAGCCCTTCCAAGGACCCTTGGGACCTCTTCGGCACCTACTGGCTGATGCAGGGAAATGAACTTCCCCCCTGGGATGAATTTGCGCGGCTGCAACCCGAAAAAATCAAATCAAAATACGATTCTATCTCCGATCCGGGATTAATCGAATCCATTCCCGAATGGCTCCAAACGTTAGGATCCCAAGAGTTGGGGGAGAAGTGGGAAGCTGAAATCCATGCGCTCAACGAAGAGGCAGAGGTGGTACTGCGCGTGAATACTCTAAAAACTACCCGGGAGCGACTCAAAAATCTCCTAGAGGCCGACGGCATCCGCAGTTACCTGGTCAAAGGCTATCCCGATGCGCTGGTTCTTGAAGAACGACAAAACGTGTTTCGCCACCCTTCTTTCAAGGAAGGCTTGTTTGAAGTTCAAGACGCGAGTTCCCAGCTAGTCGCTGCCGCACTCCAAGTAGAGCCGGGCATGCGGGTTATCGATGCCTGTGCTGGCGCTGGAGGAAAGTCATTGCATTTGGCCGCTCTGATGGGGAATAAAGGAAAGGTCATCTCCATGGATGTAGAAGAGTGGAAGTTGCAGCAGGCAAAGCTCCGAGCGCGTAGAAATGGGGTGTCAATTTTTGAACCCAAGGTCATCGAAGGATCCAAGACCATCAAGCGTCTCAAGGAATCTGCGGACCGCCTGCTTTTGGATGTACCTTGTTCTGGTTTGGGCGTGTTGCGTAGAAATCCAGATACGAAGTGGAAGCTGTCTGCAGAATCCATCGCGAAGGTTCAAGCCACGCAACAGGAAATTCTCCAAAGCTATCCCTCCATGTTGAAAAAGGGGGGTCAGCTGGTTTATGCTACTTGCAGTGTGCTTCCTTCTGAAAATGAGGATCAGATCAAGAAATTTTTGTCGAGCGAGGCGGGCAAAGACTTTGAATTAATTGAAGACCGTAAGGTATTGGCTCAAGAAAGTGGCTTTGATGGGTTTTATATTGCACGATTGTTGAAGAAGTGAGGAATAATTGTACGAAGTACAACGTACCAAGTACGAAGTACGAGATACGATGAAAATAAGGTAGAAATAGACTTCGCTTAGCTTCGTGAAATAGGTGGTAATAGCACCTGAATTCCCTATTTCACCGAGCTTGCTGGGTTTATTTCTTCTGTATTTCTACAATATTTCATACCTGGTACTTAGTACATGGTACATTGTACAATAATATTTTTCACATTCTAGTATTCCAACACAAATTCCATGTAACTTTGACGGGCAAATAGGGTTCCCTACCACCGATATTTGCCATGAATAAAAACTCCTCGAAGTTTCTGTACGAAGCACTCACCTACGACGACGTGCTTTTAGTACCAGGATATTCTGAAGTGCTCCCTCGCGAGACTTCCACAGCCACTTGGCTCACCAAAAAAATCCGACTGAACATCCCTTTAGTTTCTGCTGCCATGGACACGGTAACAGAAGCGGAATTGGCTATTGCCATTGCGCTTGAGGGGGGACTTGGATTTATCCACAAAAATATGTCCATTGAAAAGCAGGCTGCTCAGGTGCGCAAAGTAAAGCGTTCTCAGGCGGGCATGATTTTGGACCCCATCACCTTGGACATCAACTCCAAGGTACGTGACGCGGAAGCCATCATGCGGGAGTTTCACATTGGCGGCATTCCAGTTGTGGATGAAAATAAGGTGTTAAAGGGAATCATCACCAACCGTGACTTGCGTTTTATCAAGGACCCCAATCGTCTGATTCGAGAGATCATGACCCGGGAAAATTTGATTACAGCCAAGTCAGGAATCTCCCTGGAGCAAGCAGAGGAAGTTCTCCAGGAGTACAAAATTGAGAAGCTCCCTATTGTAGATGAGGACGGTAAATTGACAGGACTCATCACCTACAAAGATATTTTAAAGCGAAAAGACAAGCCTTTTGCTTGCAAGGACGAGTTTGGCCGCCTTCGTGTAGGTGCTGCTGTTGGCGTCACTGCCGATATCGTGGAGCGTGTTGAAGCGCTTAAAAATGCAGGAGTTGACGTGGTTTCCATTGATACGGCGCATGGCCACTCCAAAGGGGTCATGGATACCTGCCGCAGAATCAAGGCTACCTTCCCAGACTTGGAAGTAATTGTAGGCAATATTGCCACTCCTGAAGCAGCCCTTGCGCTTGCCGAGGCAGGTGCAGATGCAGTGAAAGTAGGGGTAGGACCTGGTTCCATTTGTACCACCCGAATCATTGCGGGTGTGGGTGTACCTCAGCTTTCTGCGGTATTTGAATGTGCTGAGGCCTTGAAAGGGACCGGTGTACCCGTGATTGCCGATGGAGGGATTCGTTATTCTGGGGATTTGGTGAAGGCCATCGCTGCAGGAGGCAGCTCCATCATGATTGGTTCCTTGCTTGCCGGTACAGAAGAAGCGCCAGGAGAGATGATCATTTTTGAAGGAAGAAAATTCAAGAGTTACCGAGGCATGGGCTCCCTAGAGGCTATGGAATCTGGTTCCAAAGACCGTTATTTCCAAGACGCCGAAGACAATATCAAGAAATTAGTTCCGGAAGGAATTGTAGGTCGGGTACCATTCAAAGGACTGGTCTCTGAAGTCTTGTACCAGTTGGTCGGAGGCTTGCAAGCAGGGATGGGCTACTGTGGCACCAAAACCATCGAAGACCTCCAAGTAAACGGTAAGTTTGTCAAGATCACTACAGCCGGCGTGAAGGAGTCTCACCCACACGATGTGAGTGTAACTCGCGAAGCGCCGAATTACAGTCTTAAATCATAAACTCGGGAAACCGGTCCTTGGGCCGGTTTCTTTTTGTTTCCTAGGCAGTCGAATGCTAAATTAATCGGGCGAATTGCCCCAATCCCTTGTAAACCCAAGCTGAATCCTCCCGTGTACAAGCAGCTCATCAAACCCATTCTTTTTTTACAGCAGCCCGAGTCTGCCCACCACTTTACTTTTGGGCTGATCAAATGGGCCTTTAATTTTCCCCTGCTCAAGTCTATCCTACAATCCCTCTTCCGTTTGGAGGATCCCCGATTAGAGCGAGAGGTGTTTGGCTTGAAATTCTCAAATCCAGTGGGACTGGCAGCTGGCTTTGACAAGGATGCGAAGCTCATTGACGAGATGGCGATGCTGGGATTTGGCTTTATTGAGATCGGAACGCTTACTCCCAAGTCCCAAGATGGCAATCCTCAACCCCGACTATTTCGCTTACCCGAAGACGAAGCTTTGATCAACCGCATGGGCTTCAACAATGGCGGAGTGCTGGGCGCAATTGAGCGACTGAAAAAGAGAAAATCTTCCGTCATCGTAGGTGGAAATATTGGCAAGAACAAGGTGACTCCAAATGAAGAGGCACTTTCCGACTACTTATTCTGTCTAGAAGCCTTGCATCCTTACGTGGATTACTTTGTGGTGAATGTAAGTTCTCCCAATACCCCCAATCTCCGCGATCTTCAGGAAAAAGAGCCCTTGAAAAAGCTATTGCTAGGTGTCAAGACCGCCAATGCAAAGCATCCGCAACCCAAGCCTATTTTACTGAAAATCGCCCCGGACTTGACGAATGGACAGCTCGATGACATCATTGAGATTGTGCGAGAAACGCAAATTGAAGGGGTGATTGCCACCAATACCACCTTGGATCGATCCAACTTACAGGTAGATCCCCAGAAACTAGAACAAATTGGTGCCGGAGGACTGAGTGGAAAGGCCTTGGAAAAAAGAAGCACCGAAGTGATTCGCTACCTTCACCAGCAGTCTGGAGGCGCTTTTCCAATTGTAGGTGTGGGGGGTGTGTTCTCCGCTAAAGACGCTATCGAGAAGTTGGAAGCTGGCGCAAGTCTAGTTCAAGTATACTCAGGCATGATTTATGAGGGACCTTCCTTAATCAAAAAAATCAAGAAGGGTCTCCTGCTCAAATTCTCGAAGTAAGTTGGCATTCTTCTCACTTTTGGCTAACATTAACCTCCGTATTTTATCTGCAAATGGCATCTGAATCACCCAAGACCAATACGTTTCGAAAAAAATCTGAAAACGCGCCCAAGGCAAGTCCGGAACCGAAAAAGCCTTCCTTTTCCTTTGGGAAAATAGAGACCAAGCAGGTAGGAATTACCTTCGGGATTATTTTGATTTCGATCAGTATTTTTTTGTTGATTGCCTTTGCCTCTTATTTATTGAATGGCCCTCAAGATCAGAGTTTGGTCATGAACAATTCGGACCAGGCTGTTCGCGATGCAGCCAAGGAGTCTAAAAACTGGTTGGGCTACCTAGGTGCTCAAGCTGCTCATTGGATGATTTTCCGCTGGTTTGGGGTTGCAGCCTTTCTGGTTCCGCCATTTTTGTTTCTCCTAGGCTTCCGCTGGACTTTCAAACTCTCCCTATACTCTCTGACGCGCTATGCGCTATTAGCACTATTCTTTACCGCCTGGATTGGATTGGTGACGGGCTATGCGGGCATATTGGTGGATGGCTATTCGAATTGGAGTTTTCTTTCCGGTGGGTTGGGCTACGAATTGGCTAGACTTTCCTATGACTTTTTGGGGATGGGTACTTGGCTCCTGATTGGAGGCACGCTGTTTATTTTTATCATCCTATTTTTTGGAATCCAGCAACTCAATTGGTTTGCACCGAAACCAAAACTTTCGGATGACTTGAGTCTTGAAGAAGGAAATGATTCCAGAATTCCTTCTCCTTTTGAAACAAGAGAACCGGAAGAAGAGGAGTTTGAAGATGACGGCACTGCTTGGGAGGTAAAATCAGACGATCCCAATCTTCCAATGGCTGGAGACAAGGTTGACTTCGGTTTGGCCGAAGAGCCTGCAGCACCTACTACCCCTCCATTTATAGTGGCAGATGACTTGGAAGAGGATGTCTTTGATGTTCCCCAAGTGAATTTGCTGGAGGATGAAATGGAAGATCAGGTAATTCTCCGAGATGGAAATTTTACAGTTCAGAAAGGTCCTGAAGAAGAAAAGACCGCCGAAGAGGTAGAAAATTTGGATCCTTACGACCCTACTTTAGACCTACCCCGATACAAGTATCCGACGATAGACTTGCTCAACGAATACGATGTGAAGAAGGTCACCGTTTCGCGCCAGGAACTTGAAGAAAACAAGGACAAGATCGTGACGACCTTGGAGAATTTTCAGATTGGCATTCAAGGTATCCAAGCAACCATTGGCCCTACTGTCACCTTGTATGAAATTGTACCCAATCCAGGGGTAAAGATTTCCAAGATCAAAAACTTGGAAGATGACATCGCCTTGAGTTTGGCTGCCTTAGGTATTCGAATCATTGCCCCGATTCCTGGTAAGGGGACCATAGGCATTGAGGTACCGAACAAAAATCGAGAACTAGTGCCTGCTCGTGCGGTGCTGGGAACCGAAAAATTTATGAAGTCCGATAAGGACTTGCCGATTGCTTTGGGTAAAACCATCTCCAACGAAGTGTTCGTCGCCGATTTGGCCAAGATGCCACACTTGTTGATGGCTGGTGCGACAGGTCAAGGAAAGTCGGTAGGGCTCAATATGATTTTGGCTTCCTTAATCTATAAGAAGCACCCTTCCCAACTGAAGTTTGTTTTGGTCGATCCGAAAAAAGTAGAATTGACCCTTTTTAATAAAATTGAGCGGCATTTCCTTGCCAAGCTCCCTGGAGCGGAGGAGGCGATTATCACAGACACTAAGAAGGTAATCCACACACTCAATTCCTTGTGTATTGAGATGGACAACCGCTACACCTTGCTCAAAGAAGCTGGTTGCCGAAATTTGAAGGAGTACAATGCCAAGTTTGTTGCACGGAAGTTGAATCCGCAAAATGGGCATTACTTCATGCCGTACATCGTACTAGTCATTGATGAGCTAGCGGATTTGATGATGACAGCCGGTAAGGAAATTGAAGCGCCTATTGCACGATTGGCACAGCTCGCTCGAGCCATTGGGATTCACCTGGTGGTGGCTACACAGCGTCCTTCCGTGAATGTGATCACGGGAGTGATCAAGGCCAACTTCCCGGCTCGACTTTCTTTCCGTGTTACTTCCAAGATTGACTCCCGCACCATTTTGGATGCCGGTGGAGCAGATCAATTGATCGGCATGGGAGACATGCTCCTTTCAGTCGGTTCTGAAATGACCCGTATCCAATGTGCCTTCCTAGATACCCCGGAGGTGGATGCGGTCTGTGATTGGATTGGAGAGCAAAAAGGCTATGCTTCTGCTTACCTGCTTCCTGAATATGTTGGGGAAGATGGCGAAGGTTCAGGAGCGGACATTGACTTATCTGACCGTGATCCATTGTTTGATGAGGCCGCTCGTCTGATTGTGTTGCACCAGCAAGGAAGTACCTCTTTGATTCAGCGAAAGTTAAAGCTAGGATACAACCGAGCGGGTAGAATTGTAGATCAGTTAGAAGCAGCCGGAGTGGTAGGTCCTTTTGAGGGATCCAAGGCTAGAGAGGTTTTAATTCAAGATGAAGTAAGTTTGGAACGGTTATTGAGTAGTTTGTAAGCAATGCTTATTGATTATTGCAGTATATTCCATGAATCGTAAAATTCTTTTTTTTGCATTTTTAGCTTCTTGCTTTCTTGCGGCTCCTAGCCAAGCTCAGAAAGACCCCAAGGCAAAAGTAGTCTTGGATGCCATGAGCCAAAAATTTCAAAGCATGAAGGGCTTTACTGCAAGCTTTGACTATACCTTTCAAGATGAAGCTGGAACAGGTGATCGGCAGAGTGGAGAAGTAGCGGTTCTTGGAGACAAATACCGCCTTAAGCTTCCTGACCAAGAAATTTACAACGACGGCAAGACAGTTTGGACCTTCATCCAAACAGGTGGATACAAAGAGGTTACCATCAACGATGCCGCTGGGATGGAGGGCGAATTGACCCCTTCCAACATTTATACCCTGTACCAATCTGGATTTAACTACAAGCTTTTGGCAGACAAAACGTATCAAGGAAAGCCCATATCCACAGTGGAATTGACTGCAATAAAATCCAATGCCCCTTTCAAGCAGGTTCGCTTGCTCATTGAAAAAGCGACTCAGCAACTGTTGGGATGGGAAATGCTCGATGGGCAAGGTGGCGTATTTACCTATTCCTTCAAAAACTTGAAAGCATCACCCAGCCTTCCCTTGAGTTACTTCACTTTTGATCTTAAAAAATACCCTGGAATTGAAGTGATTGATTTAAGGTAAATTAATGAACTCTACAAAAAAAGGCTTTCTCTCGAGAAAGCCTTTTTTAGTTGGTGTCTCCTTCAATCTTTTGAATCAACTCTTGGCTCGCTTCTTTGACAGAAGGGAGAATTGGATCTAATAATTCAAGGACTTCTGGGGTAAGGGGTTCGATGAAGGCCAGATACTCACTATCGTTTTGCCATTTTTTAAGTGATTCCAGTTCCAGTTTTCCCAAAACCCAAACCAGCAAACTGATAAAAAACCCTGTTCGGACGATGCCTAGCACTGCTCCGCCGAGGCTGTCTAGACCACCTAGTAGGACTAGTCCAAGCATTTTTTTTAATGCCCGGCCCGCGATGTTGATTAGAAAAAGGGTGCCAAAAAAAATGAGTAAAAAAGCAATTATTGGAAGTGCTAAGGCCTCCTGATCAGTTTCTGAAGCCAACCAATTGCCTACAAATTCCATAAAGTAAATACCGAGTACAATGGCGAGCACAAAGCCAAAGATGCCAACTATACTCATCAAGAGGCCTTTCTTGTAGCCTTCGTAAGCTCCTAATGCTAGGAGCAGAAGGATGACCACATCAATCGGCTCCAACTTATTTGGACAAAAGTGCTTTTACCTGTTCGGCGATGGCTTTGCCATCTGCTTTCCCTGCCAGTTCCTTGCTCGCCAGCCCCATCACTTTTCCCATATCCTTTGGCCCAGAAGCACCACAGGTATCAATGATGGTTTGGATAGCCTGAATCAGTTCTGCCTCTGACAAGGCTTTGGGTAAAAACTCCTGAATGACTGCCAGCTCCGCCAATTCCACTTCTAAGAGATCGGCACGATTCTGCTTTTCGTAAATTTCAGCCGAATCTTTGCGCTGCTTTGCTGCTTTGGTGAGCAATTTTAGTTCTTCTTCTTCGCTCAAAGTTCCAGAGTACCCTTCCTTTGTTTCTTCCAATAAGATTAAGGATTTGATTGCACGTAGGGCGGTCAAGCGTACCTTGTCCTTTGCGATCATCGCAGATTTTATTTCAGTTTCTATTCGCTGCTTTAAAGCCATAAGGTTTAGTTTTGTGTTATACCAGGACAACAAAGTAAAAATACCTTTTTTTGGTGCCTAAATGACAAAATTAAGTGTAAATATCAACAAGATCGCCACTCTGCGGAATGCAAGAGGCGCCAACAATCCCAATGTGGTGCAGGTGGCGCTGGATTGTGAGCGATTTGGCGCACAGGGAATTACCGTGCATCCCCGCCCCGATGAGCGGCACATTCGCTACCAAGATGCCTTAGACCTTGCACAAGTGGTCCGCACCGAATTCAATATTGAAGGCTATCCTGATAAGCGATTTATGCAGTTGATTCGAGAAGTGAAGCCCGCTCAGGCCACACTCGTACCCGATCCCCCAGAGGCCATTACCTCCAATACCGGTTGGGATACCATCCAGCATCAATCTATGCTCCAAGATATTGTGGCTGAACTCCAGGAGATGGGCACGCGCGTATCGATTTTCATCAATCCTGAAGCAAGGTTCTTTGAGCCCGCCAAACTGACTGGCACGGATCGGGTAGAATTGTATACAGAGCCTTATGCGACTGGCTATCCAATAGATCGAGCGAGAGCTGTACAACCTTATGTGGAGGTAGCCAAGTTGGCCACTGAACTCGGATTAGGGCTCAATGCTGGTCATGATTTGGATCTACATAATTTGGCCTATTTGAAACAGCAAATCCCGCTCTTAGAAGAAGTATCCATCGGACATGCCTTGGTCTGTGACGCCTTGTACTACGGCTTGGAAAATACGATCCAGTTGTACCGCAGGCAGTTGGAGCTGTAAAAAATGTCAACGGTCGATTTTCTTAACGCTAACATTAGCCGCGTAATTCGTATTTCGTAATTCGTACTTTCAAAATGAAGCTAAACTTCAAAAAAACCGGCTCCGGCCCACCTTTAGTAATTCTTCACGGACTTTTTGGCTCATTAGACAACTGGTTTTCCATTGCCAAGGAACTAGTGGAGCACTATACCCTGTATCTCGTAGATCAGCGCAACCATGGGGATTCGCCCCATTCCAATGAATGGAATTATGGGGTCATGGTGGAGGATTTACGGGAATTGCTGGATGCTGAGGGCTTGGATTCCGTGTACTTGATGGGGCATTCCATGGGAGGGAAGACGGTGATGAATTTTGCGGTGCGCTACCCGGATCGGGTACGTAAACTCATCGTTGGAGACATTGCCCCTAGGTACTACCCCATTCACCACCAAGTAATTTTGGAAGGATTGAATGCGCTGAATCTTTCCCAACTCCAGTCTAGAAAGGAGGCGGATGATCTCCTCGCACCCTACATTCCGGAACTGGGAATCCGCCAATTTTTGCTCAAAAGCCTGGGTAGGGACGGGAACGGATTTGCATGGAAAATCAACCTTCCGGTGATCTCTCAACACATCGAAGAGGTGGGGAAAGCCTTGGATGAAGGAACTGATTTTGAAGGGCCTACCTTATTTTTGGGGGGTGCGAATTCCTCCTACATTCAAGAAAAAGATGTTCTGGATATGAAGCATCATTTCCCTAATTGTACCTGGATCTCTATTCCCAATGCAGGGCATTGGCTACATGCCGAGCAGCCGCAAGCGGTGATTCAGGAAATCCGTAACTTTCTAGGCTAGGGTTTACTTGACTTTCTTCCCGTGCTTCATCACGAGGTCCACATCCTGTAGCAAGTTGATGTAGCGCAATACATCCCCTTTTACGGCGATGATGTCAGCATATTTTCCTTCAGAGATAGTGCCGTAATCTTTTTCCACTTTCATGGCCACGGCTGGCCAGTAGGTCGCTGCTTTGATGGTGAGCAGGGGATCCATTCCAAACTGGTTGACCCATACATCCAATTCATTCCAGGTGCTTTGGCTATGAAATTTCATTGGAATCCCACTATCCGTACCGATGAGCATCACCACACCACTTTCTTTGAGTTGGGCAAATTTCCGGTCCAAGGTCGGTTTACGCACGGGAGTCAATTGAAAGTAGGACATTCTACCAGGGAATCGGAGCGAGGCCCGAATGTCTCTGACGATAGAGTCCGGTAGCCCCAAATGCCAAGAGGTGTCGTCTAGTTTTTCTGGATTGTCGCGTACAAACTCGTAATTGAAAAGCCCTTCTACGGTTGGGGTCCAGAAAAGTGGACCTAGGTTCATTTTCGCTGCGCGCTCTTTCATCATCTTCATGATGTCTTCTGGATATTCGGGGGCGCTGCTCAAACCGGTATGTTCAAAATTATCCACTCCAATTTGGAGTCCGATTCGAATTTCATCAGGACGGTGAGAGTGGCCTACCACCATTTTTCCATACTTGTGTGCTTCGTCCACCACGGCTTTGGCCTCTTCCAAGGTCATTTGGTCTTGGTCGATGAGTTTGATGACATCGACTCCCGCATCGATCAGTTTCTTCACTTTTGCTCGGGCGTCTGCTGCGCCGTTTACCCCCCAGCGGAAGGCTTCTGTGTTGGGATAGGGTGCTTTTTGGATAAATGGACCAGATACATAGATTGTGGGGCCTGGAATTTCTCCATTTTGGATGCGTCTTTTGACATTGATGCTGGCCTCAAGTGGGGCGCCCAAGTCTCGGGCAGAGGTCACACCTGCCATCAGCAATTGATGGGCTGAAGAAGGCATAATCACCGACTCAAACACATCGATGTAGGTGCTGTCCCAATGCGTGTAATCGCTGTGACCATTAAGCATCAGGTGCACGTGCATGTCCCAAAGCCCAGGCAAAACACTCATGCCCTCCGTCGAAATCACCTCTGCTCCAGCAGGAATGGCCAAGCTTCCCACCTGTCCAATGGCCTTGATCCGTTCCCCTTCCACGATAATTACTGAATTGCGGATTGGTGCACCACCAAAACCATCGATCAAGGTTCCCCCTACCAAGGCTTTTACTTGTTGGGAAAAAGAGGGGATGCTAAGCAAAAGCAAGCAGGCGAAGAGGAGGGATTTTTTGAGCATGGCTGAATTTGAAGAAAGTATATGCCCGATTAAGGTACGGATTTCGCACATTAAATTTTAACTTTCGAATTCAATTCCTACCGTACATGCCTCAAGGAAAATTATTTTTAATCCCCAATGTACTGGCCGAAAACACGGCCCACTGGGTAATCTCTCCTCAAGTTCAAGATGTCATTGCCCATACCCGTATCTTTTTGGTTGAAAATCCACGCTCCGCTCGGCGCTACATTTCTAGTTTGAAGTTGGGAATCAACATCGAAGAACTACATATGGAAGTTCTAGACAAGGATACCCCACCCGAGCAAGTGTCCCGGTTGATGATGCCGCTCCTGAATGGAGCCGATATTGGGGTGATTTCTGAAGCAGGCTGTCCGGGAATTGCTGATCCGGGTGCCCTGGCCGTGGCCTATGCGCACCAAAAGGGCATTCAAGTGGTGCCTATCTCAGGTCCGAGTTCCATGTTTCTGGCCCTGATGGGCTCTGGCTTTTCGGGCCAATCCTTCGCTTTTCATGGCTACTTGCCCATCGATAAAAAAGAAAGAGCTACTGCCTTGAAGCGCTTGGAGCAGGAATCGCTACGCGAAAAAAGAGCCCAGCTCTTTATGGAAACTCCCTTCCGCAACAATCAATTGCTAGCCGATGCGCTCTCGTCCTTGTCACCACAAACGAAATTGTGCATCGCCAAAAACCTCACCGCTGCCGATGAGTTGATCCAAACCAAAACTATCTCGGACTGGAAAAATCACCCCCTAGACCTACACAAAGTTCCCACCGTATTTATCCTCCAAGCCTTCTAAAATGTTTACCATCGACGCACACCTGGACCTGAGCATGAATGCGATGGAGTGGAACCGGGACCTCACCCGCCCACTCGCGGAGATCAATGCCCGAGAGCAGGGGATGACCGACAAACCCGATCGAGGAAATGGGACTGTCTCCCTACCAGAGCTTCGCAAAGGGAATGTGGGGTTGGTGGTCGCTACGCAAATTGCCCGCTTTGTGGCGACAGACAATCCGCTTCCGGGTTGGCACTCGCCACAGCAAGCATGGGCACATACCCAAGGGCAACTTGCCTGGTATCGGGCGATGGAAAAGCAGGGTGAATTGAAGCAAATTCGGAACTGGCAGGAGCTGGAGGCACATTTGGCCTACTGGAATGCTGGGGAAGATAAAAGTCAAAAAGCGATTGGCTACATCTTATCTCTAGAAGGAGCCGACTCCATCGTGTCCCTCGACTATTTGGAAACGGCCTTCGAAAATGGTTTGAGGGCGCTAGGGCCTGCTCACTATGGTCCTGGTCGCTATGCCTATGGAACCGATTCATCTGCTCCACTTGCCCAACAGGGGAAGGACTTGCTGCGCAAAATGGATGAATTGGGAATCATTCTAGATGCCACCCACCTCTGTGACTTGGCATTTTGGGATGCCTTGGATCATTTTCATGGGCCAGTTTGGGCCAGTCACAACAATTGCCGTGCGCTAGTAGACCACAACCGCCAGTTCTCCGATGAGATGATCAAAGCCTTGATCGCGCGTGGAGCGGTGATAGGTGGGGTATTTGATGCCTGGATGCTGAGTCCCGGCTGGATACGCGGTGAAAGTACCCCAAAGGAGCGAAACGTGACTTTGAACACCCTATTGGATCACTTCGATCATATCTGTCAACTTGCTGGCAATGCAAATCACATCGGCATTGGCTCAGATTTGGATGGAGCCTTTGGAAAAGAACAATGCCCTTCGGATTTGGAAAGCATCGCAGACTTGCAAAAAATCCCCGACCTACTTCGGGCGAGAGGTTACTCAGATGAGGATGTACAAAAGGTGATGCATGGGAATTGGCTTCGCTTTTTGAAAAAGGCTTGGAGTTGATATTTCTGGAAATTCACCCAAAGGATTAGCCGCCGATACTATTTTTTTAGTTCAGAGGGATGGAAATCAATCGATTTCCTAAGGCTTTTCTGAAAATAGCGGCTACTTCTCTCCTTATTCCTGTTTTTTAGAATGCGAATCTTCGTATTTTATGAAGGATTATTGCCCAAAAGACCAAAACCCAAAATCGCCCATGCGAAAGCCTGCCTTGTCCTTTTCCCAAATCATCAACATGAATGTTGGTTTTTTTGGGATCCAGTATAGTTTTGGACTTCAGCAAAGTGCTGTTAATCCCATTTACGACATGCTGGGAGCAGCCCCAGATGAGATTCCCCTACTCAACCTTGCTGGACCGATGACGGGTCTCTTGATTCAGCCGATTATTGGTGCGCTGAGCGACAGTACTTGGAGCGATCGCTACGGGAGACGAAAGCCCTATTTCTTTATTGGGGCGCTACTTTGCAGCATCTGCTTATTTTTCTATCCTTTCAGCAGTTCCTTGTGGATGGCAGCAGGCTTGCTTTGGGTGCTGGATGCCGCCAACAATACCGCCATGGAGCCTTACCGGGCCTTGATTGCTGATTCCTTGCCCGAGGAACAGCATGGAAAAGGCTTCCTGACCCAAAGTTTCTTCACCGGTCTTGGCATTACGCTAGCCAATCTATCCCTCTTCTTTTTTCAAATCTACTTCAAAGGCAGTTGGGGCGCACTCCCCGTTTGGGTCTATGCCTCCTTCTTCCTAGGAACTGTCTGCTCCATCACTTCTGTGCTTTGGAGCATGTCTAAAACGCCCGAATACCCACCCTCAGAAGCCGAGCTTGCAGCCCTAAAAATTCGTAACCAAGGCATGCCCCATCCTGCTATCCAGTTTTTTCTTTCAATCCTAAGCACCTTAGTGGCATATGCCGCTTTTTTAATCCTTTTGCCATTTACGCTAGTTGATCGTGGCCTGATTCGCAAAGTACTTTCTTGGGTGGACAGCAAACCTGCTTTGCGCGTGCTTTTTGCGCAAAATCTAGAGATCTTGGAGGCGATTTTAGTCATGCCCTCCGTAATGTGGAAATTGGCTTTGGTATACCTTTTCCAATGGTATGCCCTGTTTTGCTACTGGCAAAATTCCGCCAAGAGTATCGCCCTTTCCGTGTGGAAAGTGACGCCTTCCTCTGATCCTGCTGCCTACGAAGAAGCAGTAGGATGGGCAGGCTTGGTGAATGGCTGGTACAACATTGTGACCTTCCTTTCTGCTTTCTTCTTAGTTACCCTGGCCCAAAAATACGGGGCCAAGCGAGTACACTTTATTTGCTTGTTGCTTGCTGGAATCGGCTTGTTGATTTTCCCTATGCTGGAAAATAAGTATGCCTTGTTTATCCCTATGACCGGTTTTGGTATCGCCTGGGCCAGTATGATGGGAATTCCTTACCTCTTGGTAGTCAACGAAATTCCCAAAGAACGCTACGGCGTGTACATGGGCATCATCAACATGATGATTGTGATTCCCATGATCTTCCAGACGCTGACCTTTGGCTATATCTCCAAAAACTTCTTAAACAACGATGCGGGGCAGGCCATCCTCTTTGGAGGGGTATTGCTGCTGATCGCTGCGGTAGCTACGTTGCGGATAAAAGGAAGTAAAACAACCGCTTCGCCTTCACAAGCCCCTTCAGGACATTAACCTATTCCAATCACCACCACCCTAGCCTACACCCATGTCGGTAGAAATCACGCGTACTGAAAAAATTAACCAACTTTTCCAGGCCCATTCCCTAGATACCCAGGGAGCAGACCGGGATTTTGTAACCCGGTTTCATACCAGCCTTCCCAAAATTCAGGGCTTATTCCAAGAACTCTATGGGGTTCATGAGGAAGCCGAATCTCAGTTGCTCGAACTTTTGCGAAGCCTGATACTGGGTTACCAAGCGAGAGAAGAATCGCTTCGAGAGCGAGATCGAAATAAGGCCGCCGAAGGCAATTGGTTTTTGAGTCAAAACCTGGCAGGAATGAGCATGTACGTGGACCGCTTTGCAGGCAGCCTCAAAACCATGCCTTCCAAACTTTCGCACCTGCAGGATTTGGGGGTAAATTTTCTTCACTTGATGCCACTCTTCGAGAGCCCACAGGGAGAAAGTGATGGAGGCTATGCGGTTTCCAATTTCCGTAAGGTAGATCCACGATTCGGGACTTTGGAGGATTTGATGGACCTGCGCAAGACCATGCATTCCCAAGGTATGTACCTGATGTTGGACATTGTTCTCAACCATACCTCACACTTACACGACTGGGCCATGAAGGCCAAGGCAGGCGATCAAGAATACCAGAATTACTACTACACCTACGAAAATCGCTGGATTCCCAACGAATTTGAGCAGGCCATGCCGGAGATTTTCCCGGAAAGTGCTCCGGGTAACTTTACCTGGAATGAGGAGATGAAGCGCTGGGTGATGACGGTATTTCACAACTACCAATGGGACTTGAATTTTAGCAATCCCAAAGTCTTACAGGCGATGGTGGAGACCATGCTGTTTTATGCCAACCTTGGGGTAGACCTGCTTCGAATTGATGCGCCTGCCTTTATATGGAAGCAAACAGGTACCTCCTGCCAAAATCTTCCGCAAGCGCACACACTCCTTCGATTAATCAAGCAATGTGTCCATGTAGCTACGCCAGGAATGGCACTGCTCGGAGAGGCGATCGTAGCGCCCAAAGACATTATGAATTACTTTGGAACAGGAGACTTTGTGGCTCAAGAATGTGATTTTGCCTACAATGCCACCCAGATGGCCCTTCAGTGGGACATGCTCGCCTCTGGAGATACCAGCGTGATGCTCCAGGCCCAAGGAGACATTCTCAGAAAGCCTTACGGTACCTCCTGGATTACCTACACCCGCTGCCACGATGACATCGGGCTCGGCTACGAGGATGCCAGCATCGCACAAACAGGAAAAGACCCCTACCTGCACCGCAAATTTTTGAAAGAATACTATTCCTATTCTGGAGATCAATGGATGAGTCCTGCCCGGGGAGCGCTGTTCTCCTCCAACCCCAAGACGGGAGATGCTCGCATCAGTGGCACGCTCGCCTCACTTTGCGGCTTGGAAAAGGCACTCTTTGAGGGCAATGGACCGGCAATCGAACAAAGCATCCAAAAAATCCTGCTCATGCAAGCCCATTCCATCTTTTTGGGAGGGCTGCCCATGCTCTTCTACGGAGATGAAGTTGGCTATACCAACGATTACCGCTTCCAGCAGGATCCTTCCAAGAGTTACGACAACCGCTGGATGCATCGTCCAATGCTGGATTGGGAAAAAGTGAATCGTCGAAAAACAGAAGGCACCTTGGAGTTTCAACTTTTTGAGGGAACCAAAAAACTCTTGGCCATCCGGAAATCTCAGGACCTGTTTGCTGATCTGAGCAATGTGTCGTGGATGACTCCACACAACAAGCATATCGCGGGGCTGATCCGTAGAAAGGGTGAGGAGAGACGCTACTGCTTGTTCAACTTCAGTGATCAGCCTGCTGGGCTTACCTGGTATGCATTCCGGGAACAAGGCGAATCTGCCAACCAACTTTTTGATATCTGGACGCAGACAACTTATTCGGTAGGACCCGATCACGAGCATTTGGTGTTGGAACCTTATGGCTTCTGTATTTTGGAGCCTCGGTAAGGACTTGCTTAGGACTTTTGAGAGGATCCTCGAACCAGGAGTTTGGTTTTCAGTTGGACGGTGTCCGTGTTGCTCGATTCTGGATTTTGGAGTTGGTCAAGCAGCATTTCCACTGCCTTGGCGCCCATTTCTTCCCCAAACTGGTCTACTGAACTGAGTGTAGGACTGGTAAACTCAGCAAACATCCAGTTGCTAAATCCTACAAGTCCCACTTGGTTTGGGATGGAATAATTGGCTGACTTGAGGTAATTCATCGCGCCCAAAGCCACCAAATCGGTGATGCAGAATAAGGCGTCTGGTGGATTCTGACTTTCCATCAGGGCCTTGGTAAAGGAAAATCCCTCTTCTTCGCTGATTTCAAAGCAAGGCTTCACCCATTCTTCTTGTAGCTCAAGCTCATGGTCTTCGAGCGCTTTTTTGTAGCCCAAAAAGCGCTGCTCCGCATTTTTTACTTCCATCCTTCCGCTGAGGTGCGCGATTTTTCGATAGCCCTGACGGATCAAGTGGCTGGTAGCCTGATAGGCACCTTCAAAGTCATCCACTACAAGTTTCGGGCTGGATAAGGATTCCGTGATTTTATCAAACTGCACCACTGCCTTGCCTTCATCCAAAAATGCTTGCAAGTGCTCGGCTTCTTTGGTTTCGTTGGAAACAGAGATCAAGAGCCCATCCACGCCCATACCCAGGAGGTATTGGCTGGCCAAGACTTCATCTTTGAGGTGGTCGTAGGATTGGGCGAGGAGGATGCTGTAGCCTCTTTTTTTGGCGGCCTCCAAGGCTCCACTGATGGTGGTGGAGAAAAAGTGATGCACGATTTGTGGCACAATCATACCCAAGATGGAAGTCCGGTTTTTTCGGAAATTGACTGCCATCGTATTGGGTACATACTGGTGCTTGGCTGCGTATTCTTTGACCAGCTGTATGGTTTCCTCTGAAAGGGAAGGGTAGCCATTAAGTGCTCTGGATACCGTCGAAGGGGAAAGCTTGAGTTCCTTAGCGATGTCCTTTAAGGTAATTTTTCGCTTTTCATTCATGGCCTAAAAATTTAAAGAGTGGGAATAGTCCAAGAAAAATAAATCTGCGTGTTTTTTCTCTAGAAATCTGCGTGAAAAACACAGATTCTGTGAAATTCTGGCTGCTTTAGCCTATAAAATGGGCCTAAATTGCTTTAAGAAGCGGACGTCGTTTTCAGTAAAGAGACGCAAATCCTTGATTTGGTTTTTGAGCATGGCAATTCGCTCGATGCCCATCCCAAAAGCAAATCCCGTGTACTTGGTAGAGTCAATGCCGCAATTTTCGAGGACATTCGGGTCCACCATCCCTGCTCCACCGATTTCTACCCAACCGCTGTATTTGCATACGTTGCAACCTTTGCCGCCACAGATTAGGCAGGAGATGTCAATCTCTGCACTGGGCTCGGTAAAGGGGAAGAATGAGGGTCGGAATCGGACCTTGGTTTCCTTGCCAAACATTTCTTTGGCGAAGTGATATAAGGTATTCTTCAGGTCGGCAAAACCAACATTTTCATCTACATAAAGTCCTTCTACCTGATGGAAAATGCAGTGTGCACGGGCAGAGATCGCCTCATTTCGGTACACGCGTCCTGGAGAAAGGGTTCGGATAGGCGGTTTTTGATTTTCCATCACGCGCACTTGCACGGAGGAAGTGTGGGTCCGCAGGGCGATGTCTGGATTTTTCTCAATAAAAAAAGTATCCTGCATCTCTCGAGCAGGGTGATTTTCAGGAAAGTTGAGTGCGGTGAAATTGTGCCAATCGTCTTCAATCTCAGGCCCTTCAGACAGGTTGAAGCCGATGCGCTCAAAGATTTCGATGATGCGCTGGCGGGTAGCTGTCAATGGGTGAATCGCCCCTAGAGGATAGTTGGAGGCAGGTAAGGTGAGGTCTACGTCAGCAGTTTTTTCTTTTTTGTTGGAGGCGGCTACTTTCTCGATTAGGACTTGAAACTTCTCTTCAGCTAGTTGTTTTACACCATTGACCAACTGGCCATATGCCCGCTTTTCCTCATTCGGAATGCTTCCCATGGCTCCCATCAATTCACCAATGACGCTTTTCTTGGAAATAAATTCCATTCGATAAGCCTCCAGTTGGTCTGGGGTACTTGCGTCTGCTGCGGCGATGGCAGCTTTGAGTGCTTCGATTTTCTCCTGATACATGAGTTGCCGGTTAATCCTGTGGCAAAGGTACCAATTTCTAAATTTTTAGGGTAATCGCTCAAGAGTTTCCTTTAGCGATTACCCCAAATTATGCTTACCAAGTTCTGCCGCCCTGAGGTCTTCCCATCATCCAAGGCTCCTGTGGCTGCGCTGCTGGCTGCTTGAAGTTACCTAGGATGTACGTGAAGGTGATCATCCCGTAGCGGGTCAGCACATTCGTAAAGACGTCGGTCACGGCCACATCCGAAATGGTACGGCTGATGCTGTTGTTTTGGTTCAACACATCAAAGAGGACTGTCTTGATTTCTGCCTTGTTGTTTTTCGCAAATCGTAAGCCCCCTTCCATGTTCCAAAGCCAAAAGTTTTGATTAAAGCCTTCGGAAAGGCCGGAATACAAGGAGTGCGCGACATTATTTCCCATAAAGAACTTGCCATTCTTGGACGAGAAGTAGAGACGCATGGTGGATTCCTGCTGGTAGTAGTTATTGTTTAGATTCTGCTGCAGGGAGGAGTTGACAATGTTGTACGAACCCGTAGTGCTGATTGAGAAATCCACATTTTGGCTAATGTTTGAATTGAAGGTCAATCCTTGACTCAGTGTGGTGTTATCATTCATGTTGGAAACTCCATTAATCAAACCTGGCGTACGGTTGAAACTTACCCGCGTATTGATGTTGAACTGAGTTTTCAATTTTTTGAGTGGGGCGCCATAGGTCAAGAAGAAACTAGAGCGAATGTTGCCATCCAAATTGACTGGTCGAGAAAGTTGACCTCCAGAACGTAGCAAAATCTCGTTGTTGATTAGGGTGTCCCGGGTAGTCAAGAAGGTACTATTTCCAATAAAATCAGAGGTGACCGAATGGGTTACAAAGAGGAATAGTGTTCTGGATTTCTCAAGGTTGATTTTGCTGATGTTTGCAAAGATGTTGTGGTTGTAACTTTGGCCCAAGTCTGGATTTCCCACGCGTAGGTTGAGTGGGTTTTGGTTGTTGACCACATTTTGAAGTTCAGAGACACTAGGCTCGTTGGTGCTAGTTCTGTAGCGCACTCTCCAGCTAAAGCCTGTTTCACGGTTGCGGTAATTCAAGTTTGCGCTCGGTAGTATGTTGTTGAAACTACGGTTGAAGGTTCCTGGCACAGGGAAGAAGGCTTCGTTGTTGAGTCGCGCATTTTGGTAATCCATATTCACGTTGACCGACCAGGCATCCTTGTTGTAGGCATAGCCAGAGCGAAGTCGTTGCGTGATGAATTTGTTGTCAAACTCATTACTCAATGCCGTATCTAGAAGAGCTTTGCGTTCTTCGTCAATCTGATAGGTTTTTTGATCCGAAGCCGTGGCGTTGTTACCTACCTGGTAGCCAAAGGTACCGATTGCATTTTTGCTCAACTGCTCCGTAAAAGTCAGGTTGACCCGGTAGTTGAATCCTTCATTCAAGGAGTAGGTTTCTTGCGTGGCCGTATCTACTAGGTTTCTACGGAATTCACGGCTTGCAGCCAAAAGATCCGAATCTTGGTCACGGTTGGACCAGGCGGTAAATACTTCAGTTGAAAGCGTTCTACCCTTTTTGTCGAATTTGTAGCGGTAGGTCAAGTTATTGGATAAGTTAACTGCTTTGGTCGTCGCATTGCTGATAGATCGAAGTGCGGATAGCGAATCGCCCAAGCTATTGCGGGTAAGTGCATCTCTGTCGCTGAAGGTACTGTTATCCTGGAAGGAAAGGCTTGGCGTAAGCACGATGGAGTTTTTCTCATTGAGATCTGCTTCGATTCGCGCGTTGGCTCTGTGGTTGTTATTTTTTACCGTATTGATCAGATTTTCTTCGTAAAACTGACGGAGATTGGCGTTTACAACCGTTTCTCTGTTGGTGATTTGACGTAGGGAGTTGGCGGTATTGTTGAAGAAGTAACTACCAGTTACGTTGACTTTTTTACCCCATTTGTCAGAGTAGTTCAAGCCCATCGCATTCGTAGTCACGATACCTCCGGAATTGCCGACTAAGAAGTTGCTATTTCCTCCGCCGCCACCCCATTGGCCACCTCCAAATCCTCCTCCACCCATACCACCCATTGGTCCTCCACGACCAGCACCTGCAGCCGCATTGGCGGTTAATCCTGCAAGGTCTTGACTAGAGAAGTTTTGTTGGTTGATGTTGTTGAAAAGGCCTAGTACCGAGATGCGCTGATCCCCTTTGAAGAAGTTGACACTTCCTCCCGCGGCATAGCGATCGTCATTCCCGTAGCCTGCGTAAGTTCTGCCGAAGGAGCCATTTTTCTTGTCCGAGCGCAAAATAATGTTGATGGTCTTCGTATAACTTCCATCGTCAAATCCGGTGAGGCGGCTTTGGTCCGAGCGCTGATCAAGTACTTCTACCCGATCAATTGCATCTGCGGGCAGGTTGCGAAGCGC
Organism: uncultured Algoriphagus sp.; assembly: GCA_903952135.1. Classification (GTDB taxonomy): domain Bacteria; phylum Bacteroidota; class Bacteroidia; order Cytophagales; family Cyclobacteriaceae; genus Algoriphagus. The sequence goes on along the minus strand of CAJBER010000169.1, from coordinate 17,727 downwards.
AATATTTGGGTCGCTCCCAAAAAATTCACGTCCATCCACCAAGATTTTTTGAACCTGTTCCCCTTGGGCTTGAATTTGCCCTCCTTGGAAGGTAATGCCTGGCATCTTTCGAATCAGGTCTTCTGCCTGTGCGTTGGTTTGCGTTTTGAAGGCATTCGCATTGAAGGAGGTGGTATCCCCTTTTTGCTCACCTACCACACTTACTCCCTGAACTAAAACTTCGCCGAGCACCTTCGTGTCTTCTAGGAGGATTAGTTCCCCAAGTTCCACTGGTTCTCGCATGCTGTGAATTTTGGTGATGGTTTTGTAACCCAAAAAGGTGATTTCCACCTTCACTTCTGGGATAAAGGGTCTTGCAATTTCAAATCTTCCATCCGCACCCGTGACGGTGCCTCGAAGTAGGGAGTCAGTGACGGTTTTGATGAGGACATTGGCGCCAATCATGGGGGTCTTCGCCGTGCCATCGATTACCTGGCCCGTAAACTTTCGTTCAGGACGGGCTTGGTCGGTGGGGAGCTGTCCAAAGGAGGAAAGCGTCACAAAAAATGACAAAACTAGAAAAATAAGAATGGGGTAGGTTTTCATAAATTGGTTATAGTTCACCTTCTTTGACTCTAAGGAGCAGGAAAAGGTTTAAAGGATGTGAGTAGTAAAATTAGAATGGGAATTCTAAGGGATAAGTGGTTTATTTTCAGTCTAAAAGATCCCAAATCAAGCAGCTTGCAACTTGATTTCGGCATAAGAAATACCGTAATGGCTTTCGTGGTAGGTTACTTTTCCATCTTTCAGGAGCAATACTTGGGGAGATTCGTGTGGTATACCAAAGCGTTCGGCTACCAAATTGGAAAGGGAACGGTAGGCGATTAGGTCCAGGTAATAGGGGGTAATTTGGGCAGAGTCCTCCTCCTTCCAATTGCGAAGCAGTCGATCCAAGGACATGCTGCTGATTGAGCAGCGGGTACTGTGTTTGAAAATAAGCACAGGCTTCTCGTCACTCTCGGAGATCAGCTGATCGATTTGCGCTTCTGAAGTGAGTTTGTTCCAGTTCATGTCCTCTTTTCGCTACTTTTGTAGTTGCATCCACAAAGGTAACCTAGTTAACCTGAACTCTCAAATCCAATGACTGTGCCAACTTTCTTTTCCCCTACTAAAAGATCCTTACTTTTTTGCTTGGTGCTAGGGCTTCTTGCTGTGTCCTGCAAAACCTTAGATCCATCTGCGAGCCTCCCCTTGACTACGGTTCCCAAAACCAGTTCGGTAGTCAATGTACCGCTAGACATTCCTTTCACCACCTTGACGGCTGTGGCCAACCGATCTACGCCGAATGTATTATTTAAGCAGCGGGGAATGGATTTGGGCAATGGATTGGTAGGAGATTTTGAATTTTCTAGAAATGGGAAAATCCAATTTCGCGCCCTAGATCAGCAGCGATTGGAGGTGGTCTTCCCGCTAAAAATCCAAGGGGAAGTTGGTCTTAAGCCGGGCGGCCTCCGAAATCTCCTGCAGTCTAAGGTACCTATCAATATGAGTTTGGTTCCTGTATTTGTCATCAATCCTGAGTTGCAATCCAACTGGTATTTGGCTATTCCGGAATTTGAATTGCTGGATTTAGGGGGCAAATTGAGATTTTCTGTGCTGGGGATAGAATTGGACTTGAGTCCGATTGTCCGTCAAGAGATTCGTCGATTTGCAAACCAAGAGCTAACTTCCAAACCCAACTTACTTCCACTTAAACCACTCATGGAATCGGTCTGGAATCAAGTGGGCCAGCCAATGCTTGTGGAGGTGGAAGGCAAGAAAACAGGGTTGTCTATCCGGCCAGATTCTGTGAAGATTCGGGAATACCTGATGCCTAACAAAGGACTGCACCTAGACTTAGGCGTAAAAGGGCAGGTTCAAGTACACCCGTCCAACGCCATTCCTAGCCGTGCCTTTCCAATTCCCAAAGTTTCACCCAATACCGATGCGAGCAATCGGATCGACTTGCAGTTGCCCTTGGAATTTACTTATGGGGAGCTGGATGCATTGATCCAAAAATCTTTTGGTGGGCAGTCCATCCCAATGAATAAAACCTACCGATTCAATGCCACCCAATTCCGTACGCAAGCCTATGGAGAGCGATTGGGCATCACGGTTGCCTTTACCGCAGTGAGTACTAAAGGGGGTGATTTGAAAGGGGAGTTATTCCTAGTAGGTAGACCCGTTTACGATCCGGCTACACGCGTGCTGCAGGTCGTAGAGCTGGATTTTGTGATGAAAAGTGGCAGCGCCAAAGCGATGTTGGGTACGATGATCAAAAAGGGAAAAATCCATCGACAACTCAGCCAGCGCATGAAGATGCCTTTGGGGGAGACGATCACCGAGAGTTTGCAAGGGCTACAGGAGCGACTATCCCTACAAACTCCAGTTGCCAACCTATCTATTCAGAATTTACAGATTGTGCCGCTCGGCTTTTATCCTACGGCTACAGGCTTGGCTATCCCGCTCCAGGCTACGGGAACCACAGCCATTCAATGGAAGTAAGGCATGGGATTGAATAAACTAAAAAAGGCAGATCATTCGATCTGCCTTTTTTTATTTTCTGCCCGCTTTGATTTTTTCGACTACCTCTGGGTCCAAGAGTGTAGAGATATCTCCCATGCCGTCTAGGCTACCTTCGGCAATTTTGCGAAGAATTCGGCGCATGATTTTTCCTGAACGGGTTTTGGGTAATCCTGGTACGATTTGGATTTTGTCAGGCTTGGCAATTGGGCCAATAATTTTGGATACGGTTTCCTTGATTTCCTGAATGAGATTCTCCTCACTGCGATTGCTCATATCACAAATCACGTAGGCATAGATGCCTTGTCCCTTGACTTCATGCGGATAGCCGACTACTGCAGATTCAATGACTTTGGGATGTTCGTTGATCGCATTTTCTACTTCTGCAGTCCCGAGTCGATGGCCAGATACGTTCATGACATCGTCGACCCTGCCCAAGATGCGGTAGTAGCCATCGTGATCCCGTTTGACCCCGTCTCCAGTGAAGTACTTGTTTTTATAGGTAGAAAAATAGGTTTGCTTGCAGCGCTCGTGGTCCCCGTAGGTGGTGCGAATCATGGAGGGCCAAGGGAAGTTGATGCAGAGGTTGCCTTCTACTGAATTGCCGCGCAACTCATTTCCTTCGGCGTCCACAATGCTCAGTTGGATGCCGGGTAAGGGGAGTGTGGCATAAGCGGGCTTGGTGGGCGTGATGCCTGCGAGGGGAGAGATGAGAATTCCACCTGTTTCGGTTTGCCACCAGGTATCGACTATGGGGCATTTTCCCTTGCCGATATGGTTGTGGTACCAGTGCCAAGCCTCCTCGTTGATGGGTTCGCCTACGGAGCCGAGGACTTTGAGGGAACTCAGGTCGTGTCCTTGGATGGGGTCGGTTCCAAATGCCTGAAGGGCTCGGATCGCCGTTGGGGCGGTGTAAAAAATGTTGACTTGATGCTTTTCTATAATTTCCCAGAAACGTCCTGGATGTGGATAAGTGGGTACCCCTTCAAACATCAGCGTGGTCGCACCCGCAAGTAGGGGACCATAGACGATGTAAGAGTGGCCAGTAACCCAACCGATGTCAGCAGTACACCAGTACACGTCTCCTGGAGTGTATTGAAATACATTTTCAAAGGAGTATTTGGTGTAAACCATGTAGCCTCCGGTGGTATGCACCACCCCTTTGGGTTTGCCCGTAGAACCAGAGGTGTAGAGGATAAATAGCATGTCTTCGCTATCCATTTCAGCGGCTTTGTGGAGGGCGGATTGTCCTTCCAGAACTTCATTCCACCAATAGTCGCGACCTGCTTGCATGGCAGTTTCTTGACCGGTTCGGCGGTATACAATGACGGTTTCTACGGCCACCTTCTCCAAGGCCTCGTCCACGATTTCTTTGATGCTAATTTTCTTGTTGCCCCGGTAGTTGCCGTCTGAAGTCAAAATGGCTTTGGCTTGACAATCTTGAATTCGGTCAGCCAAAGAACTGCTAGAAAAACCAGCAAAGACCACGGAATGGATGGCGCCGATGCGTGCGCAGGCCAGCATCGCGATGGCAGCTTCAGGGACCATGGGCATGTAGATGATCACTCGGTCCCCTTTGCCAATGCCTTTGGCTAAGAGTGCGTTCGCAAATCGACACACCTCCACAAATAGTTCGCTGTAGGTGAGTGTACGCCCTTGCTCCTGCGGCTCATTGGGCTCCCAGATGATGGCGGGTCGATCACTTAGGGTGTAGAGATTTTTCTCAAAGATATTTTCAGTAATGTTGAGTTTCCCATCCACAAACCAGCGCACATCGGGTTCTTCAAAGTTCCATTGCAGAACTTTTGACCAGCGTTTTTTCCAATGAAATGAATCGGCGATTCTAGCCCAAAATTCTTCGGGCTGCGCCACACTTTTTTGGTATTCGTGGAAGTATCCGCTGAGGGTATGTAATCGATCACTCATGAGTGGGGTAGTCTAAGTTGTAAATCAATGGTCGTACGCTTTTCCTGCACCTTTTGGAATTCGGATTTCTTGGATGAGGTCCTGAACATTTTTGGGCGGTGGAGGGGTGAGGTAGGAGACGCCAAAGCAGAACAAGAAGTTGAGGGCCATGCCCAAGGTTCCAATTCCCTCTGGGGAGATTCCCCACCACCAATGGTCAGCAGTATTCAGTTCGGGAGAAATGAATTTGAAGTAAGAAATGTAACTGATGGTGAACACGAGACCTGCAAGCATCCCAGCGATGGCACCTTCCCGGTTGATCCGGGTAGAAAAGATGCCCAATAGAATCACAGGGAAGAAGGAGGAGGCGGCGAGGCCAAAGGCAAATGCCACTACTTCCGCCACAAAACCTGGAGGGTTGATGCCAAAGTACCCGGCAAGCAGCACGGCTCCAGCGGCTGCGATTCGTGCGATGCGCAATTCTTTTTTCTCCGAGATCTCAGGTCGGAAAGTTTTGAATAGATCCCGAGATACCGAAGTAGAGATCACGAGCAGCAAGCCTGCTGCGGTAGATAGGGCTGCAGCCATGGCACCTGCGGCTACAAGGCCTACTACCCAGTTGGGCAATGAGGCAATCTCTGGGCTAGCCAAGACCATGATGTCCTTGTCGATGCGCAGTTCATTGGTGGCTGGGTCGGCAAGGTACTGCACTTTTCCATCCCCATTTTTATCCTCGATCCCGATGAGGTTGGTTTGCTGCCAATTGGTCACCCATGCTGGCAAGGTATCGATGGGTTTTTCGGAGGTAGATTGGATGGTATTGTAAATTCCAAAAGCAGCCACTGCGGGAGCAGCGGTGTAAAGTATCGCAATAAATACCAGGGCATAGCCTGCAGAAAGGCGCGCATCCCGCACACGTGGCACCGTGAAAAACCGAACAATCACATGGGGAAGACCTGCGGTACCGACCATCAGGGCCAACGTGATCATGAACATGTCGGAAGCACTTTTTTTGCCAGAGGTATATTCTTCAAATCCTAGGTCAGCCAAAATCCCGTCTAACTTGTCCAATAGCGGCACCCCATCGGCTACATTACCACCCAAACCCAATTGAGGGATTGGGTTGCCGGTGAGCTGCATGGAGATAAAAATGGCGGGAACCAGGTAGGCAAAAATCAACACACAGTATTGGGCTACTTGGGTGTAGGTGATGCCTTTCATGCCGCCCAAAACCGCATAGAAAAATACGATGGCCATGCCAATGACTACTCCCCATTCGATGGGAAGTTCGAGGTAGCGGGAAAACACGATTCCCACTCCACGCATCTGTCCTGCAACGTAGATAAAGGAAATAAACAGGGCGCATATCACCGCCACAACACGTGCTTTGTTGGAATAATAGCGGTCACCTACAAAGTCAGGAACGGTAAATTTGCCAAATTTCCGAAGGTAGGGGGCAAGCAGCAAGGCCAGCAATACATAGCCTCCCGTCCAGCCCATCAGGTATACCGATCCATCGTAGCCAGAGAAAGAAATGATGCCCGCCATGGACATGAAGGAAGCGGCAGACATCCAGTCCGCTGCGGTAGCAAGGCCATTGGCTAAGGGAGATACCCCGCCTCCAGCCACGTAAAATTCTTGGGTAGAACTTGCTCTTGTCCAAATAGCAATGCCGATGTAGAGCGCAAAACTCAGCCCGACGAGTAGGTAGGTCCAGGTCAATAAATCCATATCAGTCTTCGTTTACCTTAAATTCCCGATCCAGTGCATTCATTCGAATCACATAGATAAAAATCAGGATCACAAAAGAGTAGATGGATCCTTGCTGCGCAAACCAAAATCCCAACTTGAAGCCTCCTAGGCGAATGGTGTTGAGCTCTTCCACCCAGAGGATCCCAAAGCCAAAGGAGACTACGAACCAAATGAAAAGGAGTAAGGCGAGCGTTTGGAGGTTTTTTTTCCAATACCGCTCCATTTTTGTAGGGGAGGATGACATTACAAGTAGGTTAGTGTGGGTTTAATTGAGCTTCCAATCAAAAAAAGGAAACCAGATTTTTTGCTGGGAGTAATTTAACCAAAAAAATAGGAGGAAAAGACTATTTTTCCAAAGATGGGATTCGTTTTGGATGGAAGGCGTAACTATTTTTTTGTTTGTAAAAGTGTCCCTAAACGAAGGACTTCAAAAAATCAGATGAAATATTCTGAAGCCATGGCCAAAGCAGCGGCCAAAAAAGTAACAGCAAGTTTGTTGAGTTGAAACTTGTGGTGTGGACTGCTTTCGAAGAAGATGGTTGTTGAAATGTGCAAGAAACCACCGGTTACCAAGCCATATAGAATTCCAATTCCTTCAGTAGAGAGCAGACCCTGATTGATAAAGAAATTACTAGAAATCATGCCCAATGGAGAGGCTAGTGCAAAAAGGGTCAGGAGTACAAGGGTCCATTTTTTGGACAGGGAAGCCGAAAGTACGGCTGCTAGCGCAAATGCTGCTGGTCCTTTGTGCATCAGGATTCCAAGCAAGATGGTTTTGTCACTATGCGTATGCAAGGCAGAAACATTATGCGTAAGCAAGGTTCCCTCCAAAAAGGCATGAATAAATAAGCCTATCATCAAGGTAAACACCCCTTTGTAGGAAGCGGCTTGGTGCTTGTGGATGTGGCCATGCTCGATGCCGGCTGACCAAAATTCCAAAACCTGCTGGAGAAGAAATCCCAGCAAAATATAGAACCCCATTCGACCAGGGTTGTAATTGCCCGCAAAAAGTTCGGGAATGATGTGTAAGATGGTTATGGAAAAAAGGTAGGAGCCTGCAAAGACCAGTAGGAGTTTGAAGTATTTTTCCTTGAATACTGGAGCAACAAACACCAAAAGACCCGCAAATAGCGCCGTAAAAAAAAGAAGAATGAAGTTTAGCGCCATAGGTTAAGACTCCTCCTGCGTACTAGGTTGGAGGAATTTTTTACAAAGGTAAGATAAATTCAATAATGTTGCATTTATCTTTTCATTGAATTGGAAAAGAGAGGAATGATTTGAGTTCAGGGCTGCAGTAAGTGGTCAATCCTTTTCCTTTTTCAAAGTACACGAGCACCATCTCTACATCCTTTCGCTCCTCGTCAATTCGTATGGCCTCTTTCCAGCCACGAACAAGTAGGGACTCGGATAAGATGGCGGCAGCCTTTGGATCATTGGCAAAGACGGTCGTTTGGAGAAGTCCATGGTTTAGGGGATAGCCTGTACGCGGGTCCAAAACCCAAGCCTTTCGAATCGAATCCTGTGGGTAGGATTGGGTGAAATTTCCCGCAGTGGCTAAGGCTTTCGTTTGGAGCGCAATCAATCCCTCCTGGGCTTTTCCCAAACTATCTGGATACTGAGTTTTGTGTTTCCAAAGTTCTTTTCGCTCATTCACCCCTTTGGCTACGGTATGTCGACCCAGCTGCAAAAAATAATTTTGAATGCCTTCTTTTTCAAGTAAGCGTGCTACTTGAGCCAAGGCAATTGCCTTTCCATAGTCTGAAAAATCAACTTTGGCTCCTAATTTTGCTTTTCGAATTAAAGTGTCGCTAAGCATAAACTTGTTCATACCTACATTTTCGAGAAGCACTTCTATGTTGGCGCTATCCTTTATCGCGGCCCTGGAGGCAGAAAAGGCCCATCCTTGGTAAAGAATTCCGCTACTTGGATCCCAGGTATTTTCAGCATTTTTTGTATCCTGGGTTGCCATTTTTAGTAGCGATACTAGTTCCTTGGAAGGTTGAGGCAGTGAATCTTGCCTGTTGAGTTGGTACAATTCAGATCTGGGAGATTCCATCAAGTACAACTGTTCCTGATAGGTAAGTAAGGAATCAAGTTTGGACTTTAGGTTGGGTCTTTCGGGATAGAATAGAAAAAGATAGGGCTGATTCATAAACTTCCCGTTCCAGGAGATTAATCCCTTTTGCCGAGCCACTTCCTCGCTAGTAGCTGTACTGTCTGTGCTATTTCTGTACAAATAGACAATCAGCACCAAGCCCAACAAGACTAGGGAGTAGATGGTATTCTTTTTTGCGTTCGGGCTCATTTGGAAGGGAAAATTTGAAAACAAAATTACTACCTTTTTTTTATCCTTACTGGAAAGATTCAGGCCAATTCCTACATCGGTTTTTGTCTATATTTGTAACTAGCGCATATCCCATGAGAGAAGATTATTTGACAGGCGATGAAGAACATCTAGGTCCTAAGGATCGAGAGTTTGAACGTGCATTGCGGCCGCTTAGCTTTGAAGATTTTACAGGACAGGCCAAAATCATCGAAAATCTTCGGGTATTCGTGCATGCGGCCAAGAAAAGAAATGAGCCCCTGGACCACGTACTCCTACATGGCCCTCCAGGCTTGGGCAAGACTACGCTCAGCAATATCATTGCCAACGAACTGCAGGCTGGCATCAAAATCACCTCAGGACCCGTTCTTGATAAGCCTTCTGACTTGGCAGGTCTCCTGACCAACTTGGAAGAGGGGGATGTCCTATTTATTGATGAGATCCACCGCCTCAATCCCATCGTGGAGGAATACCTCTACTCGGCAATGGAGGATTACCGTATTGACATCATGCTGGATAGCGGTCCCAATGCCCGTTCGGTTCAAATCTCACTCAATCCTTTTACCCTCATCGGGGCTACCACCCGTTCTGGACTGTTGACTTCTCCCTTGCGGGCTCGCTTTGGTATCAATTCCCGTTTGGAATACTACGATGCCAAGTTGCTCACCGATATTGTCCTTCGCTCCGGAGGAATCTTGCAGACACCCATCGACGAAGTGGCAGCATTCGAACTGGCCCGTCGAAGTCGGGGTACCCCTCGTATCGCCAACATGCTCCTTCGACGTACCCGGGACTTTGCCGAGATCAAGGGCAATGGGACCATCACCTTGGAGATTGCCAAAATGGCCTTGAATGCCTTGGATGTGGATGAAAATGGCTTGGATGAAATGGATAACCGCATCCTATTGACCATCATCGAGAAATTTAAAGGAGGACCTGTAGGATTGGGCACCATTGCTACCGCTTGCGGAGAAGAGGCCGAAACGATAGAGGAAGTGTACGAACCTTTCCTAATTCAGGAAGGCTACCTTAAGCGCACCTCTAGGGGAAGAATGGCCACCGAACTTGCCTACAAGCACCTCAAAATAAAACCAACGGGGGCCAGCGGAACCCTGTTTGATATTTAAAAAGAAAGCCCTACTTCAATTCATGAAGTAGGGCTTTTTGCTGGACTAAGCCGAGGCTAGCGGATGGGGTTTCTTAGGCAAACTTCTTGAGCGATTGCTCCAGCACTCGAGCAAAGCGATACACATCTTGAAAACTGGTGTAGAGTGGCGCTGGAGCCAAGCGGATCACATTTGGATTTCTCCAATCTCCCACCACTCCATGTCCGTACCATTCGTCAAAGACGGCTTTGCCTCCTTTGTGGATTAACAAGGACAATTGGCATCCTCGCTCGGCTGGATTTTTTGGGGTGATGATCTCCAATACGCCAGAATCGCCACTAATCTCTTCAATCAAATATTCCAAGTAGCCGGTTAGCTGTATGCTTTTTTCACGAATGGCAGGCATGCCTGCTTCTTGAAACATATCCAAAGAAGCTTGATGCACTGCCAAGGCGAGGACGTTGGAACATGCGAGTTGCCAACCGTCGGCTCCATGCATGGGTTGAAATCCTTTTTCCATTTTGAAACGCTCGTCTTCCTTATGGCCCCACCATCCTGCAAATCGAGGAAGGTCGGCACGGTCGGCAAAGGTTTCGTGAACAAAAATTCCTGATACATTGCCAGGACCAGAATTCAGGTACTTGTAGCTGCACCAGGTGGCAAAGTCCACTTTCCAGTCATGCAGTTGGAGGGGAGCATTCCCTACCGCATGGGCCAAATCAAATCCTGCTAGCGCACCTACTTCATGAGCCGATTGAGTGATGGCTTGGATGTCGAATAGTTGCCCCGTGTAATACTGGATTCCAGCCATGTTGACCATAGCCAAGGCACTGCCTTGCTTTTTGATTTCTGCCACGATATCCTCGGTGCGCAAGGTGTATTCTCCAGACCTGGGCTGAAGCTCCACCAACACGTCTTTGGGATCTAGTCCATGAAACTTGATTTGGGTTTCCAGCATGTACTGGTCTGATGGAAAGGCTCCGCCTTCCACAATGATTTTAAATCGAGTAGGAGTAGGCTGGTAAAAGGATACCATCAAGAGGTGCAAATTGACCGAAAGGTAATTCATGGCTACCACCTCCTCGGGCAAGGCGCCAAGGATTTGAGCTAAAATGGGTTTTGATTTCTTCCGTACGGAATACCAAGGATCTTCCCCATGGAAATACCCATCCACCCCCATGTTTGCCCAAGCGGTCATCTCTTTCTCTAGGTAGGCTGCAGCAGTCTTTGGCTGTAGGCCTAGCGAATTGCCACAAAAGTACAGGGCGTCTTTTCCTTCGATCTTAGGTAAGTGAAAGCGGGATCGAAAATGAGCCAAGGGGTCCAATGCATCCAGTTCTTTGGCAAAAGATTCGCTGTATTGGTAGTTGGGGTACGGGGTCATTTTGGGAAAGTGTATTGGGTGTCTATTCTTAAAATCAATGTGCACAGCTTTTGTTTATGCAGCGTTAGTTTATCTGGACTGAGGAATTTGCTGAACGGAAAATTTAACTCGTTTTTTTTCGAAAGATACCTACAAAACTGGTTCAAAGTCTTCGCCGTGCCGTCCATGCTTTCCTTTTTTTGGCTTAATTTGTATCAAGACCCTTTAAATTATGCACTTTCCCGTCGCGGACCTTCATTGTGATTTACTTTCCTTTATGGCCAAGGTTCCAAAGGCAGATCCCTTTGACCCCAGTCAAATCGCATGTGCCTTTCCTTGGCTAAAAGCCGGCGGGGTACGGGCACAAGTGCTGGCCATCTACACGGATGTTCATCCCGAAAGCATGCAGTTGGCCAGTCAGCAGGCGGAGCTCTTTGTGAAGCTTCTCGAAGACCATCCCGAGACGGTTTGCCGATGGGATGCAGCCTTTCAGCAGAAGTTGGAGACTACCGAGCAACTGGGAATTATTGCTTCCATTGAAAATGCTGCCGGGATTGGTACTCCAACAGCTACTTGGCCAGAGATCTATGCCCAATTCGATGCCCTACTAGAAAAAGTAGGGTCACTCGCCTACATCAGCCTCACCCACCATACCGAAAATCGCTTTGGTGGAGGCAACTACACCGAAGGAATTGGTTTAAAAGAGGATGGAAAGAGGCTGCTCGACTACCTATCAGGCAAGCGTATTCCAGTAGACCTTTCCCATACCTCAGACTTGTTGGCGGAGGGAATTTTACATCACATTGACCGGCATCATTTGCCTATTCCCATTCTTGCCAGCCACTCCAATTTCCGAACTATTTGGGATCATAAGCGGAATTTGACAGACGAATTTGCCCAAGAGATCATTCACCGAGGAGGGATCATTGGGGTCAATTTTCTTCGTGCCTTTTTGGATAGCGAGCAGCCTGAAAGATTATTTGAACACCTCATCTATGGCTCCAAACTCAATGAACAGGCTATCGCCTTTGGAGCAGACTTTTTCTATACCCAGGATTTCCCAGACCCTAGCCGTCATCCATTTTATTTTCCCTTGGCGGAAAATGCAAGTAAGTACCCCAGCATTCTCGAGCGCCTAAGTCAGGAGTTGACAGATGGGCAGTTGCGGAAATTGGCCTATGAAAATGTGTTTCGCTTTTACCAAAACCTTTGGAGCTGATGTCTAGCCATCATTTTGTCAAGGAGCAGCAGGAGCCAGCCGTATTTATATTGGCCGTGGAAGGGATCTCTTTTGAGACGGTTGCCCCACTTTTGGAATGGTCCCCAACCCTCCTAGTCGCTCAAGAAGCGGTGGAGGTAGTACTCAGTTGGGGGATAAAAATTGACGTAGTTTTGGGTACTTTAGCATTCCAAAGTGAAAGTAGGCACTTGCTTGAAGAACAGTATCCGCTACGGTTTTTGACAGTTTCGACCGGAAGTACCTTGGAGGAAGGCATCCATTACCTCCTGGCATCCCAGCACAAAGGGGTGCATCTGGTGGGTTTTGATCATCAAAAACACCAGCAATTGGAGGAGAAAATCCTTCACCTGGATTTAACGCTTGTAGATGGGGATTGGAAATACTATCCGGTCAAAGGAGGTAAGTTTTCCAAATGGTTTGCTCCCTCCGAAATCCGCCTTCTGGCAATTGAAAACCAGCCGGTGGAGGTGTCCAATGCTGAGGGATCCTTGCTTTTTCCGGTGTGCTACTTGACCCAACTAGAAGTTCCTGAAGGTATTTCTAATTTCTCCAGTACGGGAATTTTTTGGATCGGAGAGCGGGTACGGGTTTAACCTTTTTTGTTCAACCATTTTAGAATAAAACCACATAGGCACTTAGAAAAACTATGTGCCTATGTGGTTTTTAAACTTTTCCCAACTACCATCTCACTTGCTTTTCTTCAAACAGTTGGATGGCAGTCTCTAATCAAGTAAAATCTAATTTTCTACAGCAAGAAACAATCCTGCAGCCAATAATGCGCCTAAAATGGGACCCACTACAGGGACCCATGCATAGCCCCAATCGGAGTCTCCTTTGCCATTGATAGGCAAAAGTTGATGCATGATTCTTGGGCCCAGGTCACGGGCAGGATTGATGGCATAGCCGGTGGTGCCTCCTAAGGCCAAGCCAATGCCCCAAACCAATAAGGTAACTGGAAGGGCTCCGATGGAACCTAATCCAACTGGGGTTTTGGGGTCTCCTTCAAGTTGCGCTCCAGCGATGTACAGAATAACAAAGACCAGTACAAAAGTGCCGAGTGCTTCAGAGAGTACGCTGGTTGAAAAATTCCGAACCGTTGGGTCTGTACAAAAGACCCCTCTTTTCAATCCAGGATCGTCCGTCATGTCAAAATGGTGCCGGTACATCGCCCAGGCCAATCCCGAACCGAGCATAGCCCCGCCAAATTGAGCCAAGATGTATCCTGGAGCCAATGCCCAGTCAAATTTACCTACAGCAGCCAATCCAATGGTTACAGCTGGGTTAAGGTGTGCTCCGCTAGAAGGCCCAGCGATGACCACCCCACAAAACACGGCAAAAGCCCAGGCGGTGGTGATGGCGATGAGTCCGCCTCCATTCCCTTTGGTACCAGGTAAGATCACGTTGGCAACTACGCCTGTTCCTAAAAGAAGCACCACTGCGGTGCCGATAAATTCTGCTACAAGTGGATTCATTCTTCCCAGTTTTTAGTTCGTTCGACTGCTTTATGCCAAAAATGTACTAATTTTTCTCGTTTGCCATCTTCCATAGCTGGAGAAAAGGTTTGGTCTGGCTGCCATAATTTTTGGAGTTCCTCCTGATTTTTCCAGAAGCCTACTGCCAAGCCAGCCAAAAATGCGGCGCCCAATGCCGTGGTCTCAATGATCTTTGGCCGCTTGATTTCGCAATTCAACAGGTCACTTTGAAACTGCATCAGAAAGTTATTGGCGGTGGCCCCACCATCTACTCGAAGTTCTTGGGTGGGCTTGCCCGAATCTTTTTCCATGGCCTTAAGTACATCGTAAACCTGGTAGGCGATGGCCTCCAAGGCTGCTCGGGTGAAATGAGCCGTGGTGGTGCCTCGGGTAATTCCAAAAAAGGCCCCTCGGGCTTGTTGGTCCCAGTGCGGTGCACCTAGTCCTGCGAGTGCAGGCACAAAATATACCCCTTCGTTGCTCGAAACGCTGGTGGCCAGTTTTTCGGTTTCCTTAGCGTCGGTAAATAACTTCAACCCATCTCGTAGCCATTGAATAGCCGCTCCGCCGATAAATACCGATCCTTCCAAGGCGTAGTTGATTTCATTTCCAATCTTCCAAGCCACGGTGGTGAGCAGTTGATTTTGGGAGCGGACGGCCTGCTTGCCGGTATTCATGACTAGGAAGCAACCTGTGCCGTAGGTGGTTTTGGCCATGCCTGGCTGGGTGCAGAGTTGCCCAAATAGGGCTGCCTGCTGATCACCGGCTACGCCGGCAATTGGAATTTTGGTGTTGAGCACATCTCCCGCCGTCTCGGTGAATACCTCACTGCAGCTTTTTACCTCTGGGAGCATTGAAGCAGGAATGTTGAACAAGTCCAGCAGCTCCTGATCCCATTGTTGGGTATGAATATTGAAAATCAGCGTCCGGCTGGCATTGGTGATGTCGGTTAGGTGACTTTTCCCCGCAGTTAATTTCCAAATCAGCCAGGAGTCCACTGTTCCAAAAGCCAATTCCCCCGCTTCGGCGCGCTGCTGTGCTCCGGGCACTTGGTCGAGGATCCAACGAATTTTGGTGGCAGAGAAATAGGCATCAATGACCAATCCCGTCTTATCCGCAATTTGAGGTCCTACCCCTTTTTCTTTGAGCGCATCGCAATAGGCTGCTGTGCGGCGGTCCTGCCAGACAATGGCATTGTAGAGGGCTTTGCCCGTCTTCCGATCCCATACGATGGTGGTCTCGCGTTGATTCGTGATACCGATGGCAGCGACTTGCTCGGGCCGGATGGATTTTTGAAGTAGCGCCTCCATGAGCACAGTGGACTGGCTGGACCAGATTTCTTCTGGGTCGTGCTCCACCCATCCTTGCTGTGGGAAGTATTGGGTAAATTCCTTCTGAGCTACGGAGACAATTTCTCCTTTTTGGTTAAAAATAAGGGCTCGGGAACTCGTAGTACCTTGGTCTAAGGCTAAAATATAGGGTTTGTCAACAGGCATTTTGGGCGATTGGGTTGGTAATGTTGGCTTGAATTTAGTGTTTCGAAATCAAATACTTTGCAGCGATCTTTCTAAAATTAGTTAATTCAGTGGTAATCCAGTCCTCCTCCTTGTGGAGTACCCCAGCCATGGTTCTGGCCACAGATTCTGCGGAGGCCAACGCGGCTTCTGGATCTAGGATGAGCATTCGGATTCTTCGAGAAAGCACATCTTCTACCGTAAGGGCCATTTCCTGCTCGCAGGCCCAGACCACCTCTACTAAAATATTTGGGAACTGGGGATGGATGCGCTCCTGCCAACTCGAGTTTTGGCTCGCTAGGGCTTTGATTTTTTCGGCATCCGAACCATAAATACCCCAGTGTCCTGCAGGAATAGTTGCTGTCCACCCGTGAATTTTTTGAGTGGAGGTATTGCTTTTTGGTAGGGCTTGGCCGCTGATCCGGGTGAAATAGGCCACTGTATCTTCTCCCATTTTTCGGTAGGTGGTCCACTTGCCTCCGGTGAGGGAGACCAGCCCACTTTTAGAAAGAATGATTTTGTGGGAGCGGGAGATTTCTTTGGTTTTGGTGCTGCCTTCCTTGGGTCGGGCAAGGGGTCTGAGGCCGGCAAATACAGCAATCACATCTTCTCGACTTGGTTTTTTGGTCAGGTAGCCTCCAGCAGTTTCTAGCACAAAATCAATTTCTTGTTGCAAGGCTTCGGGTTCAAGTTTGGCTTTTTCTCGAATCGTATCGGTCGTACCTAGGAGAAGTTTGTTGTGCCAAGGAACTCCAAAAAGCACGCGCCCATCTTTGGTTTTGGGAATCATCAGTGCATCCGTCCCTCCTAAAAAGCTCAAATCTAGAATCAGGTGAATTCCTTGACTGGGCTGTATCGTTTTGGCTGCACTGGGATTGTCGAGTTGCAGGATTTTATCCGCAAAGACGCCCGTGGCATTGACGATCATTTTGGCTTGGATGCGATGGCTTTCTTTTTGCATTTCGTCTTGAAAGGTCAATCCAGTGAGTTTGCCAGTTGGGTCTTTGCTGAGTCCAGTGACTTTGGAGTAGTTGAGGAGGCAGGCTCCGAGTTCATCGGCTGTTTGTGCGAGATGGATGGCCAGTCGCGCATCGTCAAATTGTCCGTCTTGGTAGACCACAGCACCTTGGAGCCGGGTAGGTTGGAGGGTAGGAATGCGCCGAAGGGCTTCCTCTTTGGAGATAAAGTTGGAGGGGCCTAGGCCAAGTTTGCCGGCCATCCAATCGTAGATTTTCAGCCCAATACTGTATTGGATTCGGTCCCACCAGGTATAGATCGGGATCAGAAAGGACTGATTGTGGGTGAGGTGAGGGGCATTTTTGAGAAGCAGCCCACGCTCTTTAAGTGCTTCAAACACCAGGGAGAGTTGCCCTTGAGCGAGGTAGCGCACCCCTCCATGAACCAATTTGGTGCTTCTGCTGGAAGTGCCTTTCGCAAAATCGGCCTTTTCTACCAGCAGTACGGAAAGGCCCCGAGATGCAGCATCCAGCGCTACACCCAGGCCAGATGCTCCACCCCCGATGACGGCGATGTCCCAGACCTTGGTTTTGTCTTGCAGCTGCTGTAGATTTTTTTCTCGATTCATGTGATTGACCCCTAGACGAAATGTACTCAGGAAAGGGGACAAAAAGAAGGAGGTGGAAATTGCTTACAAAAAAAGCAAGGACTTTGCCTTGCTTATGGGTTGCATCAAACGAAGAGCTGCTCGCCTTAAAAATCCTTGTAGGTTTTCCGCACCACTTTAGCCCCGTTTTTTTCTAAGGTTACTATATAGATAAAGTCGTACTCAAGGTCGGTCAAGTCTGCAAATTTCTCCCCTTCATCGATAAAAGCATTGGCCAGCTGGCTGACGGTATTGCTGTGTCCGACTACCAGGACATTGCCTTCGCTGCCACGCAGGTCGGTGACAAAAGCCTCTTGATTTTTGGGATCATAATACTCCACTACCAGTCCTGCCGCGGCAGCAGTGGGTTGAGCGGTATTTCTGGTTCGGGTGTAATCCGTTGACAATACCCGCTTGATTCCTTCCTTTTCTAGAATCTGCGCAAGTTTTTTAGCACGCACTTCGCCAACATAGGCGAGTTCTGGGTCTTTACCTTCCAGTTGCTTCTCCGCATGGCGAACGATGTAGATCGTTTTGGGAGAGTTTTGAGCAGTGCAGGCACTTAGAATAAGTAGGAAGCTGAATACTAAAAAGTAATGTTTCATCAGTTAGTCAAGGATACGATGGAAATAGGGTAGAAATATAATAGAAATAAGGTGGAAATAACCTGAGCAAGCTCAGGGAAATAGGGTTCAAATCGTAATTCCACTTATTTCACGAAGCGCAGCGTAGTCTATTTCCACTGTATTTCCCTTTATTATTTCACGTAGCCTGCCTACCGCCTTTAGATTTACAAAATAGTATTATTCTAATAATAAGGCCATAGTTAACAACAACGAGGGGGGTCTGGGGGGAGACTGATAATTTGTTGATAAAAGTGGATAAGTTTAATTTAAGTAAAAAGAACG
>CAJBER010000168.1 GCA_903952135.1 uncultured Algoriphagus sp. | reverse complement strand
ATCCCCTAAATCCAAATCTTCTGAAATCGGGTTGTAAAAACTTAGAAAAACCTATATTCGGATTTTTTACCTATTTTTTCTAAAAATCGAATCATTTTTAAACCAACTTTTATAATTTTTATGATTTCTAAAGATTTTTTTAATAAAAAAAGGAGCCAGTTTTGGAAAACTGACTCCCGGTTTGGGGTTATTGTTAATGGATTAAAACCATATAAACTTCTGCAAAATGCTGGGTTGAGCACTAATTCTTTGCGTTAAAGTTTTCTAAACCTATGCAATCGATTGTATTTATCAAAATTTCGGAAAAGATTTTCTAAAAAAATTTCAATCTTCTATCGACCTAGCCAAAAGTCAGGGAGCCAATCTATCCTTCCTGACAAGTGAGAAACTAAGGAGCCGCGGCAAATCAGCTGTGAAAAAGCAAACTATTGGATTTAATCTCTATTTTTAATTCTAAACTCGAACAAAGCACCCCATGGAATCAGAAATCCACCTTGAAAATTCCAGATTCGGCAAACTCCAAGATTACCTCAAAGAGTTTGTGTATGGAGGAATTGACGGAGCAGTCACCACCTTTGCCGTGGTAGCGGGAGGATTTGGAGCAAATTTGGATACGGGCATACTCCTGATTTTAGGCTTTGCCAACCTGCTTGCAGATGGATTTTCCATGTCCGTGGGCGCCTATTTGGCTGCCAAAAGTGAGCGAGACACCTACGACAAACACGAGAAGATTGAATACTGGGAAATTGAAAACCTCCCAGAAATCGAACGTGCCGAGATCGAGGAGATCTATGCAGCCAAGGGATTTAAAGGAGAACTCCTTCAACAGGTGGTAGACCACATCTGCGCAGACAAGAAACTCTGGGTAGACGAAATGATGAAGGACGAGTTGGGCATGATGCGAGACCACAAAAGCCCCTTAAAAATTGGCATGGCCACCTTTGGCTCCTTTCTCATCGTAGGCCTAATTCCACTTACCGTGTACCTCTGGAATTTTTTCTTTCCTACACCGATCAACCTCTTTTTCTGGACTAGTTTACTCACTGGCTTAGCCTTCTTTTTGGTAGGTTGGCTGAAAAGCTCCGTCAACCAAACTTCCGCACTACGAGGTATTTCTGAAACTGTCCTTTTGGGCCTTTTAGCCGCCGTGGTGGCTTATTTTGTAGGGGATGTGTTGGAGCAATTTTTCACCTAACCACTAAATAAGGTAGTTCAAAAGAGCTCTTCCTCCTGGGCTAATCCTTCAGAAGAAGTTGATGTATTGGGGCCTTTCTTTTTGCTTTTTTCAACAGCAGGGGTCCTACCTAGCCCATATTTCTGTTCGTTGGCGGCATTAGTCGTAGCAGCAGCCAAATCCGATGCATAGAAATGAGTGGACTTGAAATAGTTGAGCCGGGCTTCTGACTCTCCAGTTGCCCGCTGCCATTTTTCATTCTTATACAATTTGACCTGATCCTCATGCAAATCCAAAAGTTCGTCGTAGGGTCCACGGGTAGAAATTAGTTTAACAAAAATCGGAGCAGTTTCAATCGCAATAAAGAGTAGTACCAAAAACAGTTCTGCGGTAGCCATGGCCTCGCTTTCCTCGGTGAGTTTGGCCAAACCATCCATCCGTGCTGCAAAGCCATCGAAACCATCGATGCCTGGCACCTGCTTCTCAAACTCCAGTTGGCGCTTGGCTCGAAATTCTTCGATTTGAACATCCAATTCCTGCATTCTCATGTCATTACGAGCAGAAAGTGCTTTCAAGTCCTCCTGAGCTGCATCCAATTGCTGCTCCTTTTTCTTTGCATTGGTACCCAATCCGACTTTCCCGCTTGTGCTGGCTGTTTTTTCGCCAAAGCGCTCTGCGTCGTATTCCTGCTGTAACTTGTCCCGGTAGGCGCGCGCTTGGTTCACCTCTTCT
>CAJBER010000167.1 GCA_903952135.1 uncultured Algoriphagus sp. | reverse complement strand
GTTGGGCATTCGACATTTTGATAGTATAAAGTAACAAGTATCAAGTAGCAAGATGTACTAACTAATAAGTACCATGTACCCAGACTATATCAGGCAGCCAAGTTCCTTCCGAAGCACCATTTGGTTCAGAGCACGAATCCCTACTTCACCATTCCTAAATCAGTGTTGGGCATTCGACATTTTGATAGTATAAAGTAACAAGTATCAAGTATCAAGATGTAAAACCTAGGAAGTACCGAGTACCCAACTTACAGCAGGAAGGCAAGATCCTTTAGAAGTACCATTTGCGTTAGTACACGAATCTCTACTTTGTACTTAGTACATTGTACTTGGTACATGTGTCAATTGATACAAAAAAAGGCCATCCCCGGGGATGGCCTAATTGAAAGAATAACCAGTTGAAGGTTAATGTACCTCCCCCATCATTTTTTTCAATACAGGTTTTAAGAGTAGTAAAACAAAGGCAGAACCCACAACAGTATAGACGATCATCATAAACTGATCTGGCATGGCTGCAAGGCCTTCTTCAGATCCCCCACTTGCTTCACCCGCAATCAAGCCTGCAAATAGGTTACCCAAAGCCACAGAAAGGAACCAAATCCCCATCATTTGACCTCCATATCCTTTTGGAGCCAATTTGGTCACTAGCGAAAGCCCAACTGGAGACAAACTCAATTCGCCAAAAGTGTGAAACAAAAAGGTGATGATTAACCAACTAGGCGCTGCTAACTCTCCTGAAGCAGCAATTTTGGTTGCGAAATACATCACAAAGAAACCAACGCCCAGCATCGCAAGTCCAAAGATGAACTTTAAGGGAGAACTAGGTTCTAAATTCTTACGTCCCAACCAAACCCAAAGCGCGGCAAAGAAAGGTGCGAAAATGATGATGAATAAGGAATTGATGGATTGGAAATAGCCTGTAGGAACCTCCCAGCCTAACACCGTACGATCCATAAAGCGCTCGGCAAATAAGTTCAAGGTTGAGCCTGCCTGCTCAAATCCAGACCAGAACATGGCTGAGAAAAAGAATAGGATGGCAATTACACCCACTTTGTTCTTATCGGCTTTAGAAAGGCCGCCAAAAGCAATTACATAGCCCAAATATCCTGCGGCTACAAGCGCAATGACCACACCAGAGGATTTAGCAATTGCTGCCGCATCGATCGTCACAATTCCTGAGAATAGGACTCCGATCACTACCAAGCCCACCAAACCAATCAAGGAAGTAATGCTTTTCAATTTCTTTTGTGCTTGCTGTTCGGCTGTGCTTTGCGCCACAGGCACTTCACCATATCCATCTAATGAACTACCCGTCAATTTGTATTGAATCAGACCAAAGATCATTCCTAGCCCTGCTAGACCAAAGCCCAAATGCATGTCGTATTCAGCCACTGAGGCACAAGCAAGAGGCGCGATAAATCCACCAATATTGATTCCCATGTAGAAAATAGAAAAGCCTGCATCTCGCTTGGAACTGCCCGCTGGATAAAGTTGACCTACAATGGAACTAATATTTGGCTTCAAAAGCCCCGTACCTAGGACAATCAAAAGCAAGCCCAAAAAGAAGGAAGTAGTATCTAAAGCAGTCAAGGTGGTTTTTGCTGCTGCGCTACCTGAAACCCAGCCTTCAATTCCTGGAACTGCCATCATAAAATGGCCTAGTGCGATGATTATACCTCCATACCAAACGGACTTTTTCAATCCAAACAATCGATCTGCAAGCCAGCCACCAGGTAAGGCCAATAAGTAAACTCCCATGGTGTAAAGCCCATAAACAGCCCCCGCTGTGGGATCATCAAAACCGAGCCCACCATCTGCAATGGCTTTGGTCATAAATAGAATCAATAGGGCGCGCATGCCGTAGTAACTGAAGCGCTCCCACATTTCTGTAAAGAATAAAGTCATCAGCCCTTTCGGGTGACCAAAGGCAGTAGGACCTGCAAATTCGGAATTGAGTGCTTTTTCCAAGGATGTTTCGGGTTTAATTGAATTTTTTACTTTTGCAATGATAAACTTTTTTAGGAGTTGAATCCAAAAAACATGAATAAACTACTTCCTTATCCAAAAAAAAAGACCCCTACAAAATCTATTT
>CAJBER010000166.1 GCA_903952135.1 uncultured Algoriphagus sp. | reverse complement strand
CTCTTGCTGAGGCTAACTTTAGATTAGGAAAAACTGCTGAAGCTTTGGCTCTAGTGAACCAAATCCGTGCTAGAGCAGGTGGACTTCAGCCTTTCACTACGTTGACTGCTGATAACTTATTAGCTGAAAGAGGTAGAGAAATGTATGTGGAGATGACTAGAAGACAAGATCAAATCCGCTTTAAGAAGTATGGTGATGCTTGGTGGCCGTTTGCAGGTATGAACAGACCTAAGAAAGTTCACGCTCCTGGAAGCTTCTTGGAAATCTTCCCTATTCCACAACCACAGCTTCTTGCAAATACAAACTTGAAGCAGAATCCAGGATACAATTAATTAAATCTTGATTCTAATATATAAGCAGGCTGTTTTTAACAGCCTGCTTTTTTTTGATTGTTTTAATTGGCTTAGAGGTAATTGGTCTGTTTTCTTAGGGGATCAAATTTCTAAATCAAAAAAAGATGAAAAACATCTGGGAGGTATTCAAGTTTTTCTACCCGAACTTTATCGAAGAATCATTAAATTCGTGATGTAAAAAGAAAAATTTGTATGCGTATTTCTCTATCAATTCTTGCTCTTCTAATTCTCAGCATCTCCATTCAAGGTTGTAATTCTCCTTCGTTTAACTCCTCTGATAAGGGTTTAGCAAATGCAGATAGTCTTTTTTTGGGCTTTTATTTAGGCATGGCACAAAAGGACTTTTTTGACCACTGCACGGAATTGAATAAGCAGCAAAAAATAACCCAGGGGCCAGGAGGCACCACAAGTGTTGAGCATAAAATTAAAGGCACCTACGGGGCTGATGTGAGCATGCGGTTTTTTCCAACGTTTATCAAAAAGGAAATGTTTGAAATGCCGGTTACCTATACCTACGATTCATGGGCTCCTTGGAACAAGGAATACTCATCTGCAGCCTTGTTGCCAAAAATATTGGAAAACTATAAAGCTATCTATGGCAGTGACTTTAAGGTTGTAAATGATAGGTACCAAGGAAAGATTTATTATCGAATGGATGGAAAGCGAAGAATCAACCTTTTCATAAAAGATGAGCAGTTCGTTCAAGCAATTTTTACGGATATGGAGGTTGAAGAAAGGCTCAAAGAAGAATTTGAAAAAAGCCAATCCCAAAAGCCAGTGAATTGACTTTCCGAAATTTGAAGTCTCCAAAAATGTTTAAGGTATAATGAAACTCGGTCTAGCTAAGTTTTGGGTTCTCTCTTTATTCATTTTTTATGCATGCACTGGAAATCCTGATTTAGAACAAAAGGATACACTTTTTGTAAATCTGCCCACTCAAAAAACAGGTGTTGATTTCATCAATTTGTTGACTGAAACAGAAGACTTCAACATCATCGATTACCTTTATTTTTACAACGGTGCTGGGGTTTCAGTGGGTGACATCAATAACGATGGGCTTATTGATATTTATTTTTCTTCCAATCAAGGACCAAACAAGCTTTTCCTAAATAAAGGGAAAATGGTTTTTGAGGACATCTCAAAAAAGTCGGGTTTGGAATCTCTAGGCTCCTGGAAAACGGGGGTAAGCATGGTCGACATCAATGGGGATGGTTTGCTTGATATTTACGTTTGTAGGCTGGGTAATTTTAAAGGCATTACTGGGAAGAATGAGCTCTATATCAATAATGGAGATCTGACTTTTAGTGAATCTGCTGCGGACTATGGTTTGGATTTCCAAGGCTTCAGTACGCAGGCTTCATTTTTTGATTACGATAGAGATGGAGATCTAGATATGTATTTGCTTAACCATGCAGTGCATACTGAAAATAGCTTTGGAAGAGCATCCCTTCGCTATCTGGATGATGGCTTAGCTGGGGATCGATTGTACAAGAACAATGCTGATCAAGGGGAAAAGAGATTTACGGATATCACAAACGAGGCGAAAATCTATTCAAGTCAGCTGGGGTATGGTTTAGGAAGCGGGATATCGGACTTGAACAACGATGGCTGGCCAGACCTATATGTTTCCAATGACTTTAATGAAAATGATTACCTCTACCTCAATAAGGCAGACGGTACCTTCCAGGACCAAACGGCTTCAGCCCTAAATTACAGCAGTAGGTTTTCCATGGGTAGTGATTTTGCTGATTTAAATAATGATGGTTGGGTCGATTTTATTACCCTAGACATGTTGGCAAAGGACGAGACCATTCAAAAATTATCCCAAGGAGAGGATACGGAAGAAAACTTACAGCAAAAGTTGAACGATGGATTTGAAAGGCAATTTTCTCGAAACTGTTTTCAATTAAACAACGGGAATGGTACTTTTTCAGAGATCGCGCAACTTTCAGGAATTTCTGCTACAGATTGGAGTTGGGGTGTGCTATTGGCTGATTACGACAACGATGGCTGGAAAGATGTTTTCATTTCGAATGGGATTGTACGAAGACCTAATGATTTGGATTACATGAACTTTGTGACCAATCCCAATCTGGAAAATGGCCTGCAGAACAACTCTGAAATTTCTGACCTAGAGTTGGCTTCTGAAATGCCTTCCGGAGATGTTGCCAATTTCTTCTTCCGGAACAACAAGGATTTGACATTTCAAGACGTGAGTTCTACATGGAATGTCCCTCAAAAAAACAGTTCTAATGGTGCAGCCTATGCCGATTTAGATAACGATGGGGATCTAGATTTAATCATCAACAACATCAATGCCGCGGCACAAATTTTAGAAAACCAACAGGCGCAGCAGCTGGATCAATCAAAAAACAATTTTTTAAAAATAAGATTTAAGGGCCTTGGTGGGAATAAATTTGGGATTGGGACTCGGGTTGAAGCGTTTGGAAATAAGGGACAAATTATTCAAGAGAACTTCATTAGCCGTGGTTTTCAATCTTCTACAGCCCCTGAAGTTCACCTAGGACTTGGAGAAATAACAAATTTAGACTCTCTTAAAATTAGTTGGCCAAGCGGGAAGGTTGAAAAATTCACAAACGTCAAGGCCAACCAAACTCTCACTGTGGATGAGTCGGTGGCAAAAGCTATTCCTAGTTATTTGACTCAAGCCAAAGAGTCTTACTTGAAGGTCGTTGAGAATAACTTATCAGGATTAGATTTTGAACATTACGAAGACAATTTCAATGACTTCAACTATGAATCCCTACTGCCTCATAGGCTTTCACAAGAGGGGCCAGCCTTGGCCGTAGGAGACGTGAATGGTGACGGGAGAGAGGATCTTTATGTAGGAGGGGCAGCAGGACAACCCGGGACTTTATTTACCCAAGTCAACGGCGGGAAATTCCAAAAGTCGAATCAACTCATTTTTGAAAAGGATGCCGCTCTTGAAGATACTGAAGCTATTTTTTTTGACAGCAATAAAGACGGTTTTCTAGATCTAGTTATTGGAAGAGGTGGGAATGTGGCTAATTCGAGTGATGTGGGGGGTCAATCCAAAATTTATTTAAATAACGGGAGAGGAAAGTTTGAACAGAGCATCAATCTTCCATTGGAAAAAAATGCGCAGGTTTCCGTGATTCTAGCAAATGATTTTGATAAGGATGGCTTGGAAGATTTGATGGTTGGAGGAAGGAATGTTGCTGGAAAATATGGGCAAATTCCTCGAAGCTATTTGTTGAGAAACTTGGGAGAAAATCGATACCAAGACATAACCAATCAAATTGCCCCAGAATTGGCAAACCTAGGTTTGGTCAAAGATGCTGCTTGGACGGATATCGACGTAGATGGCAACCTTGATTTAATTGTCATTGGAGAATGGATGCCACTCACTATTTTCTTGAATAAAAACGGAAAGCTGGTGAATGAGACGGCAAGCTTTGGGTTGGAAAACACGAATGGATGGTGGAATTCAATTGCTATAGAAGATTTTAATCAAGACGGTTTCCCAGATGTAGTGGTTGGCAATTTAGGGTTAAACCATCGGATGAAACCTTCCAAGGAGTTTCCTATAAAAATGATGCTGGCTGATTTTGATAAAAATGGAAGTGTTGAACAAATCGTCTCGTATCCTATAGATGGGAAGTATTTTACGGTAGCAAGTAAAGATGAGCTAGTGAAGCAAATTCCTGCTCTTAAAAAAGAATTTGTTCGCTATAATGATTTTGCGGGCAAAACAGTCGATGAAATATTCGAAAAATTCCAAATCAAGGAGGCTCCGTATTTGAAATCCTATCAATTTGAATCATTGGTGCTTTACAACCAGAAAGGCAAAAAATTCACCGCTCAGGCGCTACCCATTGAAGCACAATTTTCGCCAATAGCAGATATTGCTGTTGAGGATATCGATCAAGATGGCTATTTAGATCTTATTTTAGGGGGAAATACGACTGCTGTTGCCTCTTATTTTGGTTCGTATCAGGGGAATTGGGGCCTTATCCTGAAAGGTGATGCAAATGGATCCTTCAAGACCTTCAAGGAAAGCCCTTTGAAAATAAAAGGTGATGTGAAGAAAATTAAAGAGGTTACCGTAGGAACCAAAAAATGGTTTGTTTTTGCAAAGAATAACTCAAGTTTGGAAGTGTTCAGTACCTCGAAAAATCGCTAGAACTCTACTTTTTACGAGGGCAAGCTCTACAAATCAGACTCTCTACCTATTCCCCTTGGTGATTAGCTACTTTTTCACCACCCACTAATGAAAACAAGGTTAAGTGAGCTGTGGTCCATTGACTGAGGTGGTAAATAGGCATGTTCAGTCACCGTCATCATTACGAATCTTCTCATTTTCCTTTTGTTAAAACTTCTTACTCCATTCTATCGTTCAGTTTTGCATCCGTACCTTTCGGATTCTATCTAATCTATGCGCATAAATTACTTCTTTTACCTAGTACTACTTTTTTTAAGCTCCTTTGGCTTATCCCATGGACAAGGGATTAAAGGGACAGTAACTACCGAGGCTGGGGAACCCTTGCCCTTTGCTTCTGTGTACATCCGAAACCTACAAGATGGCGTACCGACCAACGAAAGTGGGCGCTACGAATTCAAATTGGCCCCAGGGCTTTACGATGTGGTCGTGCAATACCTTGGCTATGCTTCGCAAATCCGCACCGTTGAAATTAAATCAGATTGGGTTACCCTCGACTTTTCGCTTGTATCTCAGACGATTAATCTTAGCCAAGTGGAAGTGAAAGCAGGAGCAGAAGATCCCGCGCTGACGATCATGCGAAAGGCGATCTCTAAATCCACTTACCACCGACTTCAGCTCCAGCGCTATGCGATGACGGTGTATCTCAAGGGATCAGGGCAGCTGACCGATGCTCCCTTTTTCCTGAAAAAGAAGCTAGCCGAAGAAGGGCTCAAACTCAACGAAGCCTACACCTCCGAGGCTGTATCACGGATTACCTTCACCCTACCCAATAAAGTAGAAGAGAAAGTGCTCTCCATCCGCACCAATGGGGACAACCAGGGGACCTCTCCCGCACGCTACATCCAAACATCCTTCTACCAGGACCAAATAAATGAAGTGGTGTCGCCCCTTTCCAAATCGGCTTTCATCTATTATCAGTTTACCTTTCAAGGTAGCTTCTTCGATCAAAATATGCTCGTCAATAAAATCAAGGTCACCCCGAGGTCTCGAGGGGAACGCGTTTTTGAGGGCTACATCTACATCATCGACGAATTATGGGCTATTCATAGCCTGGACTTAAAGACCTCGGTACTTGGTTTTCAAGTTCATATCCGGCAAAACTACTCTCCCATAGCTACCAATGTCTGGATGCCCTTGACCCAGCAGTATACTTTTGGAGGGAAGGTCTTTGGCTTTGCAGGACAGTTCAACTACTTCGTGTCCACGCGAGATTACGACATCAAACTCAATCCAGACCTTTCGCACAAGCCTGAGCTGGTAGATGAAAAAATTCAGGAAGCGCCAAGTAACATCCAAAAGATTTCCAAGTCCAAATCTTCGCTTGAGCAGCTGGCCAGCGAGCAGCCAAAAACACAGAAGGAGTACCGCAAACTGCTCAACCAATACGAAAAGGAAGTGATTCAGCAGCGCCAAGAAGACGAGAAAAAGGGGGTCGTATCCGAACGAAACTATGTGGTGGATACGCTCGCGCGGAAACGTGATCTGGCCTATTGGGACAGCATTCGTCCTGTGCCTCTTAGCCTAAAGGAAATAGAAGGATACAAGCGTGACGACAGCCTCGCGGTCATCGAGGCGGCTAAAAAATCTGAAGTAGATTCCATTGCTAAAAAGGCCCGTACCAAGTTTCAACCCCAAGACCTAATTATGGGGGGCAGCTACAGTTTCGGGAAAGGCAAATCGGTTGGCTTCCCTGTCAACCTGACCAAATTTTCATTCAATACCGTCGAAGGATACAAACTTGGAATTGGATTTTTTTACCGAAAGGTGCAAGAAATCAAGTTGGCAGACTCAGTCAACCGCATCCGAAAAGTGTTTCGCATTGAACCTGAACTCCGCTATGGGTTTTCGAGTGAACAATGGTATGGTAAAGTAGCGATTCGGCGATCAATCAATAAACCTAATTCAGGATCCAACTGGGGGCTGTCTGGAGGTAGTTTTGCGTATCAATTTAATCCAGAGGATCCAATTCAGGAACAAGTCAATGCAGCTTATTCGCTTTTTGCGCGAAGAAACTACTTGAAATTATATGAGCAAGATTTTGTGCAAGCCACTTGGGGGCAGCGCAAGTCCCCGGCATTAAGCTATCAACTGACCTCCCTATGGGCGGATAGAAGACAGCTGGAAAATACCACGGATTATAGTTTTTCGAAAAATACCGAGCGGGAGTATTCTTCCAATCGACCTTTTAATGTGGAAGCAGGCGAGGTGGCTTTCTCCAATCACCAGGCAAGCAAGTTCAAAGCGACACTAGATTGGAGGCCAGGGCTTACCTATTCCATTCGAAATGGGCGAAAAATCCCCAATTATGAGCGCGCACCTTTGCTTTCATTTACCTACCAGAAGGCATTGCCACTAGTCAATACTTCGGGATTGGCCGCAGACTTCGACCAACTGGAAGCTTCCCTCAAGCATGACTTTTCTTTTGGGGTGAGCGGGAAACTCGATTTCAACGTCACTGCAGGAACATTCCTCAACAATCGCCAGGTGTTTTTCCAAGACTACAAACATTTTGGAGGGAATCGAACGCTTTTCTCCTCCATGGGAGCAGCCTCCAACTTCCGCGTGATGGACTACTATCGCTACAGCACTTCCGGATCCTATGTTTCCAGCATTGCGCACTACCAATTCCGTAAATTCATCTTTACCCAGCTACCTATGCTTCGCTTCTCGGGAGTGCGGGAGAATATTTTTGTCAACTACCTGAAAACTCAAAACTCACCGCATTACACGGAAATTGGTTATTCGCTAGATAACCTATTCCGGATTTTCAGAGTAGAACTTGCTGTTGGTTTTGAAAACGGTCAATTCCTTCGTGCTCGGCCTCTATTTGGAGTGGCTACTTTCCTAAATATTTCGGTCGATTAACTCAAGGATTCCACCAGTAGGTGAATTTCAAGACCAGGGACCTGTTTTTCATTAAGAAAGGCGCAGGCAGGTAGTTGTCGGTGTACACCAAAAAAAGGTCTGAAGCAGGCTTAAATCGCCATTGAAATCGGGTATTCAGGTTGATGTTCTTGATCTGCTCGTTGTACTGCACAAAAGTGGTAAAAAAGACGGTGTTGGTCAGCGTCACATCTACTCGCGGACCAACTAACCAGAACTGGGTTTTGCCCCAGGGCGCGGGAAGGTCAATGGAATTGTAATTGCTGCTCAGCGCCAAGCTCACATAAGGTTGAAAACGATAGCCTAGGTCGGCAACCAAGTTGTACCGCTTCCCATCCGCATAATAGCCGCCTGCACGCCCACTGAAAGCATAAGTGAAGACGCTTTGAGGCTTCGAACTGTATTCCAGTCCTACTGCAGACCATTGGTGTTCAGTGCCTGTAGCTAGGGTTTTGCCAGAGAAGTTGGTCGGGTCAAAGGGGCGCTGCAATTGCACAAAGTCATGAGCTCCCCAGACCAATAAGCTACTCTGACTGCGAAACTTGATGCTGTAGGTAGCGTAGGTCGTATTGTCCGTTTGGACTCCTTTTAGGGAGAAATAGCGTATCGAATTCAGTTCCGGTCCATGGCTTAGGATGAGGGCACTTTTTGGAAACCAGCGGTAGCCGATGGAGGGGCTAATCTTGTAAAAAGCGGTGCGAGGCACAAAGCCCACTTCAGCAGTGTAGTTTTCTGACACGTATTCATGTTGCCAATTCCAAGTCAAGTTGCCGCTGGCATATTTCAAGTTGGCCGCGTGCGCAATTCCTCTTCCCACAGCTTCAGGACCGAAGGACTGTAGTACCATCGCCTTTCCTGTCCACAGATTATTGGCAGAGGCAAGGTTGTATTCCAAGCCCAAATTTCGATTGAATTCGGTGTAGCGGGGTTGCTTTTCCGGCACCAGGGAGGGATCGTAATTCAGGGATTGCTTGTTGACTACCAAGGCACCAATAGTGGATCGTGCACCTACTTGTCGCTGCAAGGATACCACCGAGAAGTTTTGTGCAGGAAGTCCAGTCTCGTCAACTGCTCCCGTCTGCATGTTGAGGGCTCCGATGCGCCAATCTTTGTTGAGCTTCCCACTGAGTCTGGCCCCAAATTCGATGGGAGCATTGAGTCCAATTCTGCGAGAGAAAAAAGGGCGCAGCGTGCTGTAGCCGTAACTTCCAAACAAGTCCCCATTTTCTAAGAAAAACTGTCTGCGTTCTGGAAAAAACAACTCAAAGCGATCAAGATTGGTGACTTGTCGATCTACTTCCACCTGGGAAAAGTCTGGGTTGATGGTCAAGTCCAAATTCAAAGAGGAGGTCAGCGAGATTTTAGCATCCAAGCCAATTTCTCGTTTGTAAGTAGCATTTTCGCCGGATTCCCCATTTTTACTAAAGCCTCCAAGGGCATAAGGGATGAGGGAAATATTAGCTCCAGCATCAGGCGGAGGATTGTCCCAGACCAGGGTGCCTGTGTAGGCAAGTGTAGAGGAGGGGAATTGCCGGGGTACAGGTGCCCAGCCCGATTTTTCTGTGGTTTTGAGGTCAAGGCGCGAGAAGTTGATGCCCCATTCCTGTATGCCTTTCTTGTAGCGGATGGATTTGAAGGGGATTGCTGCCTCAAAAACCCAACGATCGGCGTAATTTTTGACTTTCGATACCCACTTGTTATCCCAGCTCAGGTCTATGGACGTACCGTTGGACATCTGCCCATCCCATTGGGCACCTGCTGCATTGGCGCCAAAGGAGAATCCATTGGTGAGGTCATCAAAGGGGTCCATAAAGAGCAGGAAGTTGTCGTTCTTCCCGAAATTGAAATCCCGTCGGAGCGACTCGACCATGTAGGGTCCATCGCTCGCATGGTAGTTGATCACGATGAGATACAGCTGTTCATCATCGTAACTCATTCGCACATCTGTTTTCACCTTGGAGAAACTGGTATCCATCGGAGTGATCATAAAAAAGTTGCTTGCTACCTCTGCTTCTTGCCACGTTTTTTCATCCATGACCCCATCCACAGCGATGGGGCTACTCGCTTTTTGAATGTTTAGGCGGTAGCTGGCATTGATTTTTTGTGCCCGGATTGGTGCGCTAATTAGGATAAAAGAAACTAGAATGGGAACTAAAAAACGCATGAACTGTGCTGTTGGGTATAGGGCTACTGTTTGATTCGGTAAGTAAAGGTCAGGTTAGTTTGTCGTAAAACCATCTGAGATTCGCCTTCCGTGAAGAAATTACTCCCCTCCGTAATGTAGCGGTTGATTCGTGAATTGAGTACGTCGGCAACATTGAAAATTAAGGTTCCGCGTTGATTCAAGATTTTTTTACTCGCAGAAAGATCTAGAAAAAAGATTCCTTTTTGAACACCCTGGGCTGTTTTTCGCCGAGCTTCGTAATTTCCTCTAATCTGTAGGTCCCAACCCTTCGGTAACGTGAATCGGGAGCTTTGTCGAAATAACATCGAGGTGGTGGTGGCCTGAAAATTTTGGTTCAAGTTACTTCCATCCACCGTCGCATAGAAGAAGTTGGCATTGAAGTCCAGCTTCCACCAGGAGCTCGCTACATAGTCTCCACTAAATTCCAGTCCATAGGATTCTTCTCCCACCAAGTTGTAGGGAGCAGTGACGGAAAAGCCATTGTCTCCCACCGTTCGGATGCGCTGGATCTTGTCTTGGGTACTTCGGTAGTACACGGTTGAAAATAGCGTACTTTTTTCGCGATACAGGATGTGTCCTAGCTCGTAGGAATCCGTAAACTCTGGGTTGAGGTTGGGATTGCCCGAGAAAAAGTTTCGTTGGTCGGAGAAGGTCACATAGGGGCTGAGATCATTGTAAACTGGGCGTCTGATACGACGGCTATAGCTCAACTGGAAGGCATTCTTTTCATTGGCTTTGTAGTTCAGGTGCCCGCTGGGGAAGAGGTTGGTATAGGATCTCGGATTGGACTCTTTGGTTTCTACAAGTCGTGTTTCGATGTCCGTATACTCCGCTCTGAGTCCAGCTTGGTAGCTCCATTTTGCCCGTTCATTCCCGACGATTCCATACACAGCCAAAATGTTTTCGTCGTAGAGGAATACATTGTCCAAGCCATCGATGGTCTCAAAAATTCCAGACTCCTGCTTTTCCTGTACGATGTAGTCGTTTTCCATTTCTCGAAAGCTTGTACGAATCCCTGTCTCGATCTTGCCTTTGCTGGCAAAGGGCTGCGTATAGTCAACCTGAAGCAGGTATTGATTTTCGTATTCGTCATTCAAGGAGGTCTGGGTTAAGGCTCCTTTGGGCAGGGCTGAAGAAAATATATTGTAGGAGTTTTGGGTAAAAAGTTGGTTTGACCGTTCCCAGTAGTTGAGGTAGGTAAAGGAAGCATTGAGCTCTTTTCCTTTTTGGTCAAAACGCTTTTTAAAGTTCAAGATCGCCTCTTTGTTGGGCTCGTCCTCGGTTTCATCCTGTCTTCGTAGTGCATATCCCAGGTAGTTGTCCAAGGTATTGACGTAATCCTCGTAGCGGATGTCTGTAATCCGATGTGCGTCACTTCTCCGCCACACATAGGAGGCGGTCAGGATGCTCTGCTCACTAAAAAAATAATCAAGCCCTGCTCTTAGGCTATTGTTGAGACTGTTTACGGTGGAAGTAGATC
Organism: uncultured Algoriphagus sp.; assembly: GCA_903952135.1. Classification (GTDB taxonomy): domain Bacteria; phylum Bacteroidota; class Bacteroidia; order Cytophagales; family Cyclobacteriaceae; genus Algoriphagus. The sequence continues at coordinate 10,135 of CAJBER010000166.1, read as the reverse complement.
GCTGCTGGAGTAGGAGCGTGCTACCATCTTCTTGATACACTTCCTGGTACAATTTGCTTCTGCCCGGACTAACCCGATTGGCCAGTCCATAATTGACAAACCAGTTGATTCGATTTTTACGGTAGTTCAGATTGGCCGTCAGTCCGAGGTTGAGGGGTGAACCAAGAATCACTTCTCCCGATCCATTGAATCCTTGTTTGCTGTCTTTTTTAAGAATGATGTTGATGACGCCTGCCATCCCTTCAGCCTCGTACCTAGCGGAGGGATTGGTGATTACTTCTACCCGTTCTACTAGGTTGGCAGGAAGTTGACGAAGTCCACTGCTGCCTTTGAAACTTACCAAACCGGAGGGCTTGCCATCGATTAGGATGCGCACATTGGCCGATCCTCGCAAGCGTACATTTCCATCTGGGTCTACGGCCACTGAGGGGAGATTCATCAGGATATCGGAGGCATTTCCTCCTGCATTCGCGAGGTCTTTGCCTACATTGAATACTCGCTTATCTAGCGAAAGCTCCATTAAGGTTTTCTCTCCCTGCACCACCACTTCATCTAGGTCTGCAGTGCTGGATTGGAGGGAAATGGAACCAAGGTCCACCGTATTTTGCTTGGAGCTCAACGTAAAGACGGAGGATTTGAGGGCTTCAAAACCCATAAATTCCACCAAGGCATAGAAGGTTCCGAGTGGTAAGTCTACCTCGAAATTCCCTTTTTCGTCAGCGATACCCCCACCGATAAGGCTGTCTTTCTGGGTGTACACGCCCACGGTGGCAAATGGTAGGGGTCTGGCCTTTCCGCTTTCCTGCACAGTTCCCCGCAGCTTCCCTTTCTGCTGGGCTACGAGGTCATGCTGGGGAACAAAAAGTACCACAAAAAAGAAAAGGCTAAGGCAAAAGAATTTCATAGGTTTGGAATTTGGCTTTTAGGTTAGACCCAGAACGAATACTCAAGTTTAAGGAACCTCCCTAGTTGATAGCAATTCAAGACTAACCTAAACTAAAATAAGGCCTTTTTGCCGCTTATTTTGACAAGTGGAAAAAATAAAGGTCGACGCTTTCCTTCGTTTGGGTGAACCTAAACCCGAGTCCACTCAATTCATGGCTTGGAGCAGTTGCAGGACGATACCTGCTGAGTTGATGGCGGCAGGACGGACAAATTGATTGAAGCTCACTCGGGCCACTTGGTTGGCATTGTCGCTACAGCTGCGCAGGACGACAAAGGGCACTCCCAAGGTTCTACAAAGATGTGCCACGGCGGCACCTTCCATCTCTGTGGCCAGCGCTTGGTAGTCGGTATACAATTGTGTAGCAGTGGTCGGATTGCTCACAAACACATCTGCTGTCGCAATTACACCCGAGAAAACACGTGGAGTACGGTTGGAAATGGACAGAAATGCCACCTTTTTGGCAGCTGCTTCAGCTTGCTTGACCAAGGCCGAATCTGAATAGATGTAGAGGTCATCGTATCGCCCACCAGAAAGTTTTCGGAAGGGGGAAACTTTAAATCCTAGGGAGTCAATCTGTCCAAAATCTGTTTGCACCAGCTTCGTGCCGATGACCACATCTCCTGGCAAAGATTCGGGATGCAAACCTCCGGCCACGCCCGTGAAGATGAGTTGCTTTGGCGTAAAATGATCCAGAAGTATGGCGGTGCTGTAAGCGGCATTTACTTTGCCTACCCCTGATTTACCAATCACCACTGCTTGCCCCTTTAAGTTGCCCGTGTAGAAGGTCAGTCCCCCATACTGTTCTTCTTTTTTGTCCTTTAAGGAATCCAACAAAATGGCGATTTCCTGATCCAAAGCACCCAAGATGGCTGTACGTTGCGCAGTAGCGCCTAGGGAGAGAAGGAGGAAAAGGACTACTAACGAAAGTGTTTTCATAGGGCTAAAAAGAAAATCGAAAGTAGGCTAATCCAAATTAAAATCGGGTGAATTTCTTTTCTTTTTCCCATGGCAAACTTCAAGAGGGTGTAGGAAATAAACCCAAAGGAGATTCCGATAGACAAACTGTAAGTGAATGGAATCAAGACCATCGTCAGAAAAGAGGGGAGCGCTTCTTCCGGATCTTTCCAATTGATTTGCGTGAGCGGAAGTACCATGAAGGAACCTACCAGCACAAGAGCGATGGAACTCGCAATGGAGGGAATCAGCGAGAGCAGGGGAGAAAAAAACAGAAAGGGGATGAAGAGCAGTCCTGCGGTGATTGCGGTGAGGCCAGTTCTGCCGCCAGCAGAAATCCCCACTGCAGACTCGATGTAGGCGGTGCCCGAGCTGCTACCCACCAATCCTGCGACTAACGTAGCCAAGGAGTCCGTAAGCAAGGATTTTTGCATGTTTTGGGGGTTGCCCTCCGCATCTTTGAGTCCGGATGCTTCTGCTAATCCGACGAAGGTGCTGATTCCATCAAACAGCAGGGTGAAGGTAAACACAAAAATCACAGGCAGGTAGACGTAGCGCAAAGAGCCAATTAGGTCTGCTTTTCCTACCAAACTGAAGTCTGGCCAAGCGAAAATTCCAGTATAATTGACGAGTGTGGAAACTCCTCCAGAAATCTCCGAGGCATCTCCCCACCAGCGTCCGATGGGCCAGGCCAATAGGGTAGTGAAGGCAATGCCAAAAAGGAGAGCGCCCGGAACTTTTCGTAAGGTCAGGGCACCTGTAAAGAGCAGGCCAGCAAGGAAAGTGAGCGTGGCCGGGTCCTTGAATGAGGCCATGCTCACCAAAGTGGCAGGATTGGCAACGATAAAATGGGCGTTTTGAAAGCCGATAAAGCAGATGAATAACCCAATGCCGGCAGATACTGCATGGCGCAGAGAACTGGGAATGGCACGGATGATTTTCTCTCGCGTATTGAAGAGGGAAAGGAAGAGAAACAAGATTCCTGACCAGAATACCGCTCCCAAGGCTTCTTCAATGGTTAAGCCAAATCCCAATACGGCAGTGTAGGCAAAAAAGGCATTGATGCCCATTCCTGGAGCGACTACAATCGGATTTTTGGCATAGAGCCCCATCATCAAGCTCCCGAAGGAAGATACCAAGATGGTGGCGGTGACCACAGCGGAGAAGGGCATTCCCGTCACTGAAAGGATCGCTGGATTGACGATGATGATGTAAAAACAGGCTAAAAAGGTGCTGACCCCTGCGAGGATTTCGGTTTTGGTGCTCGGCTTCATGACCTCAAAATAGACAAAGACATCCGAGATAAAAAAAATATATGATAATCAGTCCACTGTCGACAGTCCACAGACGATAGAAAATTGGAATTCAAATCAAGAAATTAGTTCACAACAAGTGCTAGGTAACTACAATACGCAGTGGACTATGGACTGCCTGTGTACCGAGGTATATCGACCCTCGACTAAAAATAAGCTATTGAAAATTGAGTAGAATAGTAACCCCTTTGCGACGAAGGGATTCAATAGCATTTTGAATTTCGGGAGAATTTTTATCTGCTAGGTAGAGGTTGTTGATGCCGTGCGAGAAGCGGATTTCGGGGGCAAACTTGAAATACTTGAAGTAAAATTCAAATCCCATCCCTGCTTCTACGGTAAAGTCACGACCGGCAGTCACGATGGGGTCCAGGTTAATCTCTTCCTGGGCTTTGGTATTGAACAGGTAACTTCCGCCAGCCACAAAGAACATTCGGGTATTGTTGAAGCGCATGGATCGGTACTTAAAGACTACGGGGAGTTCCACCATAGTCGCTTCATTGACTAGTTCTTCGCTCCGGTAGCCTAGGCTGGGGATGGCAGTATTGTCAGGACCAGTTGGAGTGGTTGCCGAAGTGCCGTCGAAATAGTTGACATCCACCTTGTACTCGTAAAACCCAATTTTAGGGGTAAAAATCATGTTCACCTGATCGTGAAAGCGCAGGATTCCAATAAAACCCAAAGAAAATCCTGGGGTGAACTTGGGGAAAATGGAATGGATGGCATTGTTGGCAGGAACCGCTGGATTTAAAAATTCCGGAGAATAGCGGAGCTGGTAGCTCGCAGTATGCATGCCTAGGAAGAACCCGTAGGAAGTGAATTTATCGTCCGAGCCCGAATTGTTAGTCAATCCAAAATACCCTTGGGCATTGCTTTTGGCCACTACACACCCCAACAGGAGGCTGAGGACAATTATTTTTGCCCTACGTAGATGGAACTGATGCCAAAAGTGAGTGGTTTGCATACGGTGCTTTGAAAGCCTACTTTTTTTAATACTGCTAGAAAATCCTCCCCATCAGGGAAGGCTGCTACTGACTCTGGAAGGTAAGTATAGGCAGAATTGTCTTTGGATACAATTTTACCGATTTGTGGAAGAATCACATTTGAATAAAACCCGTAGGCTTGCTTCATGGGAAATGCCTTCGGTTTACTAAATTCAAGAATGACGGTTTTTCCTCCAGGCTTCAGCACACGGTACATGTCTGCCAGTCCTTTTTCCAGATTTTCAAAGTTCCTAACTCCAAAAGAAACGATGACGGCATCGAATTTATTGTCTTCAAACAGGAGACCTTCCGAGTCCCCCAACAACATTTCAATTTTATCTTGAAGGCCTCGCTTGACCATTTTTTTACGTCCTTCGGATAGCATGCCCTCCGAAATGTCCACCCCGATGATTTTATCTGGGTTTAGAGCCAGCGCTTCAATCGCAAAATCCCCTGTTCCCGTTGCGATGTCTAGGATCAATTTGGGTGCATCTTTTTTTAGCTGGCGAACGGCCTTTTTTCTCCAAATGATGTCAATTCCCAAGCTGAGCACATGATTCAGTAAATCGTATTTGGGGCTGATGCTGTTAAACATTTCAGCTACCTGCGCCTTTTTCGGGTCTTGCTTATCTTTGTAGGGAACGACGGACATGGGAATTTTACTTTGGTGAGGCAATATTACGATACAAACCCGAGGAATCGAAAATTGTTGTCTCCCTTTGGCCAAGATGCTTCCAAAATAAAAGCCTACTTTTGTGTCCAAGAATTGAATTATGATCCGAAAAGCAACCTTTTTAGTCAGTAACAGTGACCTCACGAAGTGTCCCAAACCGGATCGGGCAGAAATTGCCTTTATCGGGCGTTCCAATGTGGGAAAGAGTTCCTTGATCAACATGCTCACCGGAGTGAAGGAACTGGCAAAGACCTCCCAAAAACCAGGTAAGACCCAGCTGATCAATCACTTCACTATCGATGATCGCTGGTATCTGGTGGATTTGCCAGGTTATGGATTTGCCAAAGTCAGCAAGGATAAGAAGGTGAAATGGGAGAAAATGATCAGCGACTACCTCACCACACGTACCAATCTGTGTGGGGTGTTTGTCTTGATTGATAGCCGCCTAGAACCTCAAACTATCGATTTGGAATTTCTCAACTGGTGTGGAGAAGAAGATGTGCCTTTTGTGGTAGCCTTTACCAAAGCGGACAAGCAATCCAAAACACAAACCGACCGAAACGTCAAGCTGTTTTTGAACAAACTGGTAGAAATTTTTGGGGATACCCCAGATTACTTTGTCACCTCGGCCGAGAAAGGACAGGGGAAAGAAGCAGTAGTCAAGTACCTAGCGGACTTGGTCGCTGAATTTGAATCCCAGCGTTGAACTCGGTAGAATCGTTTATATTTGTTCCCGAAAGAATTAATCCCCTATGAATTTTAAAGACATTGCATCCGTTGCTGGAAAGCCAGGATTGTACAAAATCATCAAGCCGACCCGTTCAGGGGTGATTTTGGAAGCATTAGATGAGAAAAAATCCAGTTGGTAGCCGGCATGTCCATGCGGGTTTCGGTATTGAGTGATATTTCGATTTACACGCTAACTGAAGAAGGTGCAGAACCTTTGGAGTCGGTGATGAAAAAAATCGAAGCTAACTACAAGGGTGATACAGGCGTAGATGCCAATGCCTCCGATGCCGAGTTGCGTGCATTCTTAAAATCTGTGCTACCCGAATTTGATCAGGACCGCGTGTACGTGTCCGATATCAAAAAGCTCAACGCCTGGTACCTGCTTATCCACAAGAACTGCCCAGAGGTGTTTCAGGAAAGCACTGCTACCGAAAAAGAAGCTTAATTTGCAGCCCCGTTTCTACGGGGCTTTTTTTATCTTGTATCATGAATTCCCTGACCGAAGAAACTTACGCGCTAGTTACCCAGGAGCTGTCACTTCCAACTCCTCAGGAGGGGTTTGACGAAGCCAAAGCGGTATTCCTACTTACTCAGGCTGTGCGCCAGCTCCTAGATCAGAACCTGGAACGGCTTCTTCAAATTTGCTACCGGATAGATTTGTCAGAAAATCTGCTCAAAAAAATCCTTGCTGAATCTCCCCCTGAGCAGCTGGCCTCAGATCTAGCGCAAGCCTTGTGGGACCGGCAGAAACAAAAAATCGTCCTCAGAAAACGCTACTCGGGAACGGAGGGCTCCTAGTAAATCAGAGGTCACTTTTTTCCTTCCGAGGGATTGCGTATGTTTCGTTCAAATCTCTTTTTATGGCAAATCCCATTTGGATCATGACCTCCGCCTTTGATCAACTCAGTTTGGAGGAGACGATCGACAAGGCACTTCAAATTGGCGTTCAAGGCTTGGATCTCTGCGTTTTCCGAAAGGATGGCACCCGCAATGACTTTGTGGCCACTCACTTGGATTACCAGAACTTCGGTCCAGTAGAAGCCCAGCAGCTACTCGGACAGTTCAACCAGGCTTCTCTTCGACTTTCCTTGGGAGCCTTTGAAAACCTGATTGGCGGCGATCCCGTCCAGCGCATCCACAATCAAAATCACCTGCTCCGCTTGATTCGGATGGCCTATCTCCTTGGCGGAGATGAAAACGACATTACGGTAGGCACTTTTGTGGGCTACAACCATGAGTTAGGCAATCAGGAGGGAGGATTTGAAAAAAATTTGTTGGAATACCAGCGGATTTTTGGCCCGATCATTCGCTATGCAGCCAGTCTGGGGGTCACCGTGGTGTATGAGAATTGCCCCATGGAAGGTTGGAGGAGTTCGGGATTTACCGGCACTTTCAACAACCTGTCTGGGGTGCTGGCTGCCCGTAAACTCATGTACGAGCTGGTTCCCGAAAAAAATCACGGAGAGATCTACGATCCTTCCCATGATGTATGGCAGCACACCGATCCACTAGCCGTGATCCAACACACCGAGATGGCCCGAGTACGTAGAATTCATGTCAAATCCACGCGAAACGTGTCCGATCCCTTCTGGGGCAACATGTATCCGGTACAGACCATTCGACCCGAATGGGCAGAGAAGGTGGGGATTACGTCCAGCAAAAACCCCTGGGATCGCCATCATTACGAGGCTACCCTACCAGGCTTTGGATTAGGCGATTCCATGGATTGGAGAGCCTTTGTGGGATTAGTGCGAGCGAAAGGATTTACGGGACCTTTTGAGATTGAAAATGAAGCCCTTCTTTCCAAGCAAACGGGCAGCATAGGAGCCATTGTTCAGGGCTGTAAAGCAGCCGTACAGAATTTGGCTCCGCTACTCTGGGAATTGACCGAGGAGGGATGGGTGTACCCTCAAGTTGCACATCAGCCACTGAAAGACTTGGGAAGGAAGGATGTTCCGTTGCTGACGATGGATCAGTTGTAAGGGAAAAAATATTACCCTACCTGCTCCTCATAGCCTGTATCGGCTTGGAGGCCCTTGCCTTCGGCAGCTGCTACTGCAAGCTGGTCACAGCGCTCGTTTTCGGGGTGGCCTGCATGCCCTTTAAGCCAAAAGAATTTGGGCTTAAACTTGAGGTGGAGGGGGATGTACCGAAGCCAGAGGTCTGGATTTTTTTTATCCTTAAACCCCTTTTTTTGCCAGGACCAAAGCCATCCTTTTTCTATGGCATCCACCACGTACTTGCTGTCTGAATAGACCTGAACGGGGTATTCCGTCGTCTTGATTTCTTGAAGAGCGCGGATGACGGCCAGGAGTTCCATGCGGTTGTTGGTTGTCAATCGAAATCCCTCTGAAAGTTCCTTTCGGTGCTGTGCAAACTTTAAGACAGCTCCATAGCCTCCTGGACCTGGGTTGCCTTTGGCTGCTCCATCAGTGAAAATAACAATCATGCGACAGAGAAATCAAAAAAAGTGATCCCTAGTTTTTTCATCCTCCAGCCAAAGGAAAGGCGTTGGTCTTGAAGATTTTCACAGCAATCGACAAGAGAATAATTCCAAATATGCGACGTAGGACATCCACTCCTGTTTTGCCGAGTTTACGCTCTAGCCAGTTCGTGCTTTTAAGGACGACGAACACAAAAATCAGGTTGAGTAGGATCCCAATGGCAATGTTGATCTGCTCAAACTCAGCCTTTAAGGTCAAGATGGTGGTAAGTGTACCCGCTCCAGCGATTAGTGGAAAGGCAATGGGCACGATAGAGGCACTGGTACTGGCTGTGGCTTCGGGGTCTGGTTTGAAGAGCTCTATCCCCAAAATCATCTCAGCACCAAGTGCAAAAATGATCAAGGCTCCTGCGATGGCAAAGTCTTCCACGCCAATTCCAAAAAGGGTGAGGATGGATTTTCCCACCAGAAGAAAAGTAATCATCAAGATACCAGCAACAATCGTTGCTTTTCCGGACTGAATATGACCTACTTTTTTTCGTAAGTTGATGATGATGGGAATGGATCCCAGAATATCAATGACAGAAAATAGAATGAGGGAAACCGAGAGGATTTGTTTGAAATCTACCATGCCGCAAAGGTAGGGAGATTTCGGAGAGTCGCGAAGGAATCGGGCAAATCCTTGTTTGGCCTAGAGCAGGCCTGCTCCGTCTTCCACTTCTTCTAGGGCTTGGCCTAGGAAGTCAATCAAGGGTTTCATCTGCTGAAATCCTTCCAACCCAAAATGAATGAAAGCACCCGTACGTACCGCTTGGTCGGAGATGGGATGGGATACCGTGAAGCTTTTTAGCTTGAGGTACTCGATGAAGGGGTGAGTGGCCTCGTAATCTCGAGGGCAGGTTTTGAGTTTTTCCCCTTCCAAACTAGGAAATAGTTTTTTGAAGTCGGGATTTTCCACAATCCGCTCCAAATCTGCTCCACTGAAGTCGATTTCCCTTCGGATTTTTTTTAGGGTATCTGCTTCAGGCATCCAGATACCTCCCGCCAGAAATGAATTTCCAGGTTGAATTTGAAGGTAGTAGCCTGGTCCTGGTGATTTCTTTCCTCCCGGGGAAAAGTACACTCCGAAATTGGTTTTGTAGGGATTTTTGTTGGCAGAGAAGCGAACGTCCCGATTTTGTCGAAATAGGCAATCCTTGGCCTTGAAGGAAGCTAGGCTAGGCTCCAATTCTACCATGGTTTTTAGGAGCACCTCCGTGTCGGCTACTAGGGTCGCCTTGGTGTCCAGATACCACTTCTTATTGGCGTCCATCCAGTCTTTGTGGTTGTTTTCACTCAAAGCGGATAGAAAGTCTAGGTAGGGACGCATGGCGGATTGGTAAGGATAATATTCAGGTGTCAAGGAAATAACTCCAAAATGGGAGTTGTAGTTTAAATTACTTCGAGTGGCGTTGCTGAAGAGCAACCTTTGTTGTTTTTTTAACAGCGAAGGTTTTAGACTAAATTCCACTTAATTAGACCTTCGAGGTCTTGGAGACCTCAAAGGTCTGTCAACCTTTGTTGTTTTCAAAACAGCGAAGGTTTGTATTTTCCTAATTTACTATTCAGACCTTCGAGGTCTTAAAGACCTCAAAGGTCTGAATCAAATAAACTCTACCAGCGTTTCCAACTTCATGCCGCGGCTTCCCTTGATTAGGATCAAGTAGTCTTCCAATTTGCTGTCTTGGAGCCAGTTGCGGAAAGAAAAAGGGTCTGGAAAATACAAGGCTGACGGGGCAGTTTCCAGGGCAGATACGATCAATTTTCCCGTAAAGCAGACCTTGTCAAAGGCAAATTCACTGACCAGCTCACCCAACTTGCGGTGCTCCTCCTCAGCGTAGTCTCCCAACTCAAACATGTCTCCTAGGATGACCATTTTGTGCTTCTTCCCCGTCATCTTTCCAAAGGTGCGGATGGCAACCTCCATGCTGGAAGGGTTGGCATTGTAAGCATCCAAGACAATGACATTGCTACGCTTTTCTACGAGCTGGGAACGCATGTTCTCTGGAGTGTATTCCAAGATCCCACGAACGGCATCCACCATCGGGACCCCAAAGT
>CAJBER010000165.1 GCA_903952135.1 uncultured Algoriphagus sp. | reverse complement strand
TGACCTAAATGCAATTAAGCTAAGAAAACCTAATCGGAGGATGACTCAAAGAAACGAGTAAGCGTAACTTCTAAACTGAGTCCAAATTTTTAAATAACTCATGGAGATAAATTCAACGCATTTGACAGGCCAATTCAAAAAGCAGGTTGCTGATAAATACACGATTTACAACAGCTTGTTTGCAGCACTGCCCTATTCTGGCGTAGCCAATGTGGGTGCATTACTACCCATTTTGTTGCAAGCCTGCGAAAAAGGCTATGAGAAGGAAAAATCGCCTCGGGAGATAATTGACTATTTTTTTAGCCAGCATACAGATGTCAGTAGTGAACAAGAAAAATTGAATCACCTATTTAAGTATGTCCAGTACATTGAAAGGCAGGTGGTACTTTTTGATGCGATTGAAGATGCTGCTTTTTCAAGCCTACATGATGTGACCGGTGCAGGAAGTTTAAAATCAATCTTGCGGGATGCTAGGCTTCTCAAAAAATCAGCTCTAATTTCTAAAAAACTCGAAAAATTCAAGTTGAGACTTGTGTTGACTGCGCATCCGACTCAATTTTACCCTGCTAATGTGCTGGGAATTATCCACGACATGGGGGAAGCAATTGGTAAAAATGACTTCAACACGCTCAGTCAATTTATCCAACAATTGGGCTTAACTCCATTTTTCAATAAAAAGCAGCCTACCCCCGCAAATGAGGCAATCACCTTGATGTGGTTCCTAGAAAATGTGTTTTACCATTCCATTGGTACTATCTATACCAAAATAGTAACAGAGGTTTTTGAAGGGGAGTATTCAGATGAAAATAACTTTATAGAACTTGGATTTTGGCCAGGAGGGGATCGGGATGGGAATCCTTATGTGAATGCAGACACCACTCGGTTTGTAGCCAAATCCTTGCGAAGCAGCATTATCGTCTGTTATTATAGAGATATACGAAAGTTAAAAAGGAAGTTGACCTTCTCTGAAGTGGATGTTTTAATCAACGAATTGGAGACAAAGCTTTACGAAAATGTCTTCACCCCTGAGCAAGCTAAACCAATCACCCAAGAGGAAATTTTGGATTGCTTAGTGAAAATAAAAGACTTGGTAATTGAGCGAAATTATTCCTTGTATTTGGCCAAACTTGAAAGTTTGATTCATAAAGTCAGGCTGTTTGGTACACATTTCGCCTCTTTAGATATCAGACAAGATAGCCGAATCCACCATCAAGTGTTGCTAGATGTACATCAAACGCTTCTAAAAAAGGATGGGAAAGGAATATTGCCCACTAATTATTCTAGCCTTAGTCCAACAGGTCAACTTCAGGCATTGTCCGAACTTGAAGGGTGCCTTGATCCCTTCGATTTTGAAGCAACAATCACCAAAGACACGCTTCAATCCCTGTATGCAATTAAGTCCGTTCAACAAGCAAACGGGCTACCGGCATGCCATCGCTACATCATTAGCAATACCCAATCCGCTATCCATGTGATGGAATTATTCGCCTTACTTAGGTTATGTGGATGGGATCAGTATTTAGCCCATCTAGACATTGTTCCTTTGTTTGAGACCATCGAGGATTTAGAAAATGCGGAAGGGATTATGAAAATGCTCTATGCAGATCCTTTCTATAAGATTCATTTAGCACAAAGGAAGTTTAAGCAAACGATCATGCTCGGTTTTAGTGATGGAACTAAGGATGGGGGATACCTTCAGGCAAATTGGAGTATTTATCAAGCAAAAGAACGCTTGACTGCCATCTCTAGAGAAAACCAAGTGGCTGTTCTATTTTTTGATGGTCGTGGGGGCCCACCTTCTCGTGGCGGTGGAAAAACGCATCAATTTTATGAATCCTTGGGAAACCGTATTGAAAAAGAAGAAATACAATTAACCATACAAGGGCAGACCATCACATCCAATTTTGGAACGATTCAATCAGCGGAATTTAATATCGAACAATTAGTAAGCGCGGGTGTCAGTAATGAACTCTTTGCGGATAATCAGCCTCAACTCAGCGATAAAAATCGAGAAACCTTGAACACCTTGAGTCAATTGAGCTATGCAACTTACCTAAAACTTAAACACCACCCGCAATTTTTACCCTACCTCCAAAAATTTAGTCCGCTGAATTATTACGGCAAAAGTAATATTGCGAGTAGGCCTACGAAAAGAGGAGTAAAAAACGATCTTAGCTTTTCAGATTTGAGAGCAATCCCTTTTGTGGGGAGCTGGAGCCAATTGAAACAAAATGTTCCTGGTTTTTTTGGTTTTGGTTCTGCATTGCAGGATTTTAAGGAAAAAGGGCTCTGGATTGAAGTGGAAGATTTATTCCGTAACAATGCCTTTTTTAGATCCCTGGTGGACAATAGTATCAAGAGCATGTTTAAATCAAATTTTGATTTGACCAAGTATATTGAAAATGATCCCGACTTTAGAGATTTCCGGCAACTTATCCACGAGGAGTTTAACTTGACTCGCCAATTGTATTTAGAATTGACCCAAGGTGCGAGTTTGATGGAAAAGGACCCCTTAGGAAAACAATCTATTCTACTCAGAGAAAAAATCGTGCTTCCTTTGCTCACCATTCAGCAATATGGACTGAGTAAATTGCAACTACAGCCCACTGATCCAACACTGAAGGAGGACTACGATAAATTAGTGACTCGTAGTATGTTTGGCGTGATCAACGCTGCTAGAAACTCGGTTTAATTGAAGTGAGTGGTCAATTTCAACTAAGTCTAGGAGGAAATTCACTCAGATAACTTTTGGGTTTATTTTCAGTAAATTCTGAAGGTTTAAGTGCCTGTGCTAAGAGTTAGAGAAGTGGTGGATTTCATGTAATTTTGTCCCATGAGTAAGCAAAGAGAAGAATTAGAACACCGACTCCGACTTCGGAATATCAAGCTTTCAGATTACGAAGATATTCGGGAGATCATGGTGTCTATTTACAAAAACCCAGGAGGTGCTTGGACCAAAGCGGAGTTGAAAAATCAACTGCGTATGTTTCCCGAAGGTCAGATTTGTATCGAAGACAATGGCAAAGTCATCGCTGCTGCCTTGAGTATCATTGTGGATTACTACAAGTTTGGGGACAACCATACCTACCACGAGATCACCGGATACGGAAAGTTTGACACCCATGATCCCGATGGAGACACCCTGTATGCGACGGATATTTTTGTGCACTCGGACTACCGAGGCATGCGCTTGGGCCGTCGACTTTACGATGCTCGAAAAGAACTTTGCGAAAACCTCAACCTTCGTTCCATCATTGCAGGAGGCCGTATTCCAGGTTACTCCAAGTATGCGGATGAAATGACCCCACGGAAGTACATTGACCTGGTGAAGAACCGGGAGATTTTTGATCCCGTACTTTCATTCCAGTTAGCCAATGAATTTCACGTCCGAAAGGTAATCACCAAGTACCTTCCTGAAGACACCGATTCACGAGCCTACGCCACCTTGTTGGAATGGATCAATATCTACTACGAAAAGGACGAAAAGCTAATCGGTAACAAAAAATCAATCGTCCGCCTGGGCTTGGTGCAGTGGAAAATGCGCCGATTCTCCCACGTGGATGATTTGATGCAGCAGGTGGAATTTTATGTAGACACCGTATCAGGTTACAAGTCCGATTTTTGTTTGCTTCCTGAGTTTTTCAATGCCCCCATGTTGGCGGAATTCAACGACATGGATGCCTCTGAAGCGATCCGAAATTTGGCGGATTACACCACCGAGATTGTAAACCGCATGTCTGACTTGGCGGTATCTTACAATGTGAACATTATCGCGGGTTCCATGCCGGAATACGATGGCAAAAAACTACGCAACGTGAGTTACCTCTGCCGTCGTGACGGGACCCAAGACAAGCAATACAAATTGCATATTACGCCCGATGAGGCGGCCTACTGGGGCTTGCAAGGAGGAAATGGCATCAATGTATTTGAGACCGATGCCGGAAGAATTGGCATCTTGATTTGCTACGATGTGGAATTCCCCGAACTGGGTCGAATTTTGGCGGAGCAAGAAATGGATATTTTGTTTGTTCCTTTCTGGACCGATACCAAAAACGCCTTCTTGCGTGTCAACATTTGTGCGAAAGCACGAGCCATTGAAAACGAATGCTATGTGGCCATCACTGGTTCGGTAGGTAACCTGCCGAAGGTGGAAAATATGGATATTCAATATTCCCAGGCGGCGATTTTCTCCCCTTCCGATTTTTCCTTCCCGCACGATGCTACAGTAGCCATGGCTTCGGAAAACGCCGAAACGACCATCGTAGCGGATGTGGACCTCGATTTATTAACCAAACAACGAAAAGCAGGATCTGTGCGTAACCTGGAGCAGCGAAGGCTGGATCTCTACTCAATCCAATGGAAACAGAAAAAATAATTGAACAGTACCTGCAGCATGTACCGGTAGCCGTACTGGATAGGGCAAAAGGAATTAAGGTACTCATCACCGATATCGATGGAGTTCTCACGGATGGGGGAATCATCTACGACAATGCGGGCATGGAATTCAAAAAGTACAATGTAAAGGATGGCTTGATCGTCCAGCACCTTAAGAAGGCAGGATTTTTAGTGGGTGCCATCACGGGAAGAGCCTCTCAAGTCGTGGAGAATCGCTGCGAGGAACTGCGCTTTGACTTTCATTACCATGGGGTCAAGGATAAGTTGAAAAAACTGACTGAACTCATGGAAACCATGGAGTTGAGTCTTGAGGAAGTTGCCTACATCGGTGATGATTTGATTGACCTTCCGGTACTGACTCGAGTAGGGCTGTCCATTGCACCCGCAGATGCGCTGCCTTACGTATGTGCCGCCGTTCATTATGTATCTCCACTGGATGGAGGAAAAGGCGTATTTCGTGAGGCTGCAGACCTGCTCCTTCATGCCAAAGGGCAACTTGTGCCTTTGGTGGACAACCTAGTTAAAAAAGAAGCATGAATAGAAACACCAAACCCATGTACATCCGTGAAGGAGTAGTCTTGGGATCCGATAAACCCGTCCTTTTTTCTGGACCTTGTGCAGTTGAAAGTTTCGATATCTGTATGGAAATCGGGACTAAAGTTAAAGCCTGGGCAGATGTGCATGGCTTTTCCTATGTATTCAAGGCATCCTTTGACAAGGCCAACCGCACCTCTTCCTCTTCCTTCCGAAGCATCGGTATGGATGCCTCCTTGGAAGTGCTGCAGCGAGTTGGGAAAGCCCTAAATGTACCCTTGGTCACCGATATTCACGAGAGTTACCAGGCTGCCGAGGTAGCCGAGGTGGTGGATGTGCTCCAAATTCCGGCTTTTCTTTGCCGACAAACGGATCTCCTTCTTGCGGCAGCAGCCACTGGGAAAGCAGTAAAAATCAAGCGCGGTCAATTTATGGCCCCTGAGGATATGGCTTATGCAGTCAGCAAAGTACGCAGTGCGGGCAATGAAAACGTATGTTTGACCGAGCGCGGCTTTTCTTTGGGCTACCACAACCTCGTTGTTGACATGCGTGGGCTTCCCATCATGCGTCAGTTTGCACCCGTAGTATTTGATATTACGCATTCCGTGCAGCAGCCCGGAGGCCAGGGTGGAAGCAGTGGAGGGCAGCGGGAGTTTGCGCCGATTTTGGCAAGAGCGGCGGCGGCTACAGGCATAGATGGGTTTTTCATCGAAACGCACCCTGAACCGAGCAAGGCACTAAGTGATGGACCTAATTTGATTCCCTTGCACCGCATGGGAGACTTCCTCGAGATGCTGAAAGCCTCTTGGGAGTTGGGAAGAAAATACCAAGATTTTAAGGTGGAGTAAATCCACTTATGCTTTTCAATTTGAGAAGGAGAACTCATCGTTTCTCCTTCTTTTTTTTGCCCTAAATCCAGCTTTAATTGGATAATAAACGTATGTAGTATCATACGTTATAAAGCAGTTGGGGATATGAAGAACAAGATTTTTAGATGGGGCCAACTGGCCCTAATTGGCCTATTTTTTTCACTTGGGCAAGAGTTATTAGGACAGGATTTTTCGTCCCAGTTGCGAACTACGCTAGAGAAAGTGACGCAGGAGGCGCCCGCTCGGATTCGGGATCGGCAACTGACCCAAATTGGGATTGTCTTTCCTTTTTATTCCCAGAGGCAGTTTGAACCCCTCTGGATCAAGCAAGGGAAGTTGACCTCCTTGGCCTATGAATTACGGTTTGAGATTCGTCAAGTTGCGGATGATGCACTTAACCCCGAATCGTATCACCTAGCCCTTATGGAGGCTTTTTTTGAAAGCTACGAGAAGAAATTAGCCTCAGGGATTCCCCTGGAAGGACTAGAGTTAGCAGAGTTGGAATTGCTCCTTAGTGATGCCTATTTTAGGATGGCGCTGGAGTTAGATTTGGGGAGGGTAGATCCGAGCTTATTGAAAGCCAAATGGGGGATTCCCAGAAAAACACAATCCAAGGATTATGGAGTCCTATTGACCCAGGCCGCTCGGGATCAAGATTTGCGAACTGTCCTGATTTCCTTGTATCCCAATACACCCAGTTATAGAAAAGGAAAACTTCGCTTGCGTCAATTGGAGGAATATGCTCAAAAGCAAGGTACATGGAAACCGATCAAATCAGATCGAGCTATTCACGTTGGGGAATCCAATTCCATTCTCCCTCAAGTACGCGAGCGCCTGGATTTTTGGGGATTTTCCCCGAAGGGTGTAGTAGAAGACCCCAAGCGATACGACTCCTTGTTATTAGTTCAGGTGCAAGCTTTTCAAACCCAACGAGGGCTCAATCCAGTTGGAATCTTAGGTCAATCCACCTTGTTAGCACTCAATACTTCTCCGGAGCAATTGATGGATAAAATTCGGGTCAATTTGGAGCGCATGCGCTGGGTCCCAGCCGATTTTTTTGAAAAAGAAGCAGTTCTAGTCAACGTCCCTAGTTTTCAGGTAGTGTATCATCGAGGTGAGGACACCTTATTTAGCACCAAAGTGATTGTGGGTACGGTGAAAAATCAAACTCCAATTTTCACATCCCCTATGAGCTACCTGGTGCTGAGTCCGTATTGGAACATTCCACCATCCATTGCAAGAAAGGAAACTCTGCCTGCGATACGTAGAAATCCGGGGTACTTGAATGCCAATCACATGGAGGTGGTGAATACTGCGGGTCAGCCGGTATCCTTGAGTCAAGTCAATTGGAAGGCTAGCCCTTTTCCGTACCTGATTCGTCAAAAGCCTGGGGAACACAATGCCTTGGGTCTGGTCAAATTTATGTTTCCCAATCCCTACAATGTGTACTTACACGATACCCCGTCGAAGCAATTGTTTGAACGCGAGGTGCGTGCATTTAGCCATGGTTGCATTCGTATGGAGCATCCAGAAACCTTTGCGGCATTGCTCTTAAAAGACAGACAGGAATGGCCAGTGGCGCGAATGCAGGAGGTAATGCACCAAGGGAAAGAGGAGATCGTGCCTTTAACAAATAAGATCCCTGTAGCCATTTTCTACTTTACGTTTTTGGTTTCCTCTACGGGTGCCCCCGTTTTTTACGAGGACATTTATGGGAGGGATGTGGAGTTGTTGCTCTTACTTAAAAAATAGACTAGCCATTCAGAATTTGGAGGTTTCCAAGTAATCGGGGTCTTTTCCGTAAACGAATAGGAGGGTTCCGTCTTTGATGATCTGGATAATGGAGCTGGCCAGTTCCGTAGGTACTGCAGGGC
>CAJBER010000164.1 GCA_903952135.1 uncultured Algoriphagus sp. | reverse complement strand
TCAGGTGGCCTTTGTCAAGGACAACAACCTTTACGTGACCGATCTCGCTACCAACAGCGTCACCCAACTTACCTTCGATGGGGAGGCCAACCGCATCATCAACGGGGCTGCAGACTGGGTCTATGAGGAGGAGTTTTCCATGGCTCAAGCCTTCAAATGGTCTCCAGATGGGAAGAAAATTGCCTTTATCCGATTTGACGAAAGCGATGTGCCAGAGTTCAACATGCAAACTTGGGGGCCACTCTACCCTCAAGACTACAAGTTTAAGTACCCCAAGGCTGGTGAAAAAAATGCCTTGGTTTCCATTCATGTGGTAGACCTCGCCTCCAAAAAAGTACAAAAAATGGATGCAGGACCGGAAGCAGATCAGTACCTGCCCCGCCTCTATTGGACCCAGGATGCAAACCAGTTGGCCTTTATCCGCCTGAATAGACTTCAAAATCAACTGGACCTCCTGCAGGCCAATGCGAGCACGGGGGAGAGCAAACTCATCCTTTCCGAAAAGTCTGCGACCTATGTGGACTTGGACTACAACGATGACCTGCAATACCTCAGTGATGGAAAAACCTTTATCCGTACCTCCGAGCAGGACGGCTACAAGCACATCTACCACCACAACCTAGATGGCACCTTGGTTCGTCAGCTGACTACAGGTCCTTGGGAGGTGAGTTCCTTGGTGGGAGTGGATGAGAAGGGCAAAAAACTCTACTACCTCTCCACCGAAAAATCTCCCATGGAGCGCCACCTCTATGTGGTCCAGTTGGATGGCAAGGGCAAAAAATTGCTGAGCCCGCTTGCAGGTACCTACAGCATCAACATGAGTTCGGACCACCAGTTTTTTATTGCTTACCACAGCAATGCTGCAAGTCCGGTTACCGTCACCCTCAACGAGGCGAGCGGTAAGACCCTGAAGGTGCTTGAAGACAACCAGGCCTTGAAAGACCGGATGGCCAGCTTTGCCCTCGGAAAAAAAGAGTTTTTCACCTTCCCAACAGTGGATGGCACCACCCTCAACGGGTACTTGATTAAGCCTGCAGACTTTGATCCCAACAAAAAATATCCAGTACTTCTGTATGTGTATGGAGGTCCTGGCTCTCAAAATGTACTCAACTCTTGGGGAGGATCACGAGACTTTTGGCACCAGCACCTGGCGGCAGAAGGCTACCTCGTCGCCAGTATTGACAACCGGGGGACGGGTGCTCGAGGACGTGACTTCAAGCATTCCACCTATGCCAACTTGGGCAAATTGGAAACCATCGATCAAATCGAGGGCGCCAAGTACTTGGCCAAGATGCCTTTTGTCGATCCTTCTCGAATTGGAATTTGGGGCTGGTCCTATGGGGGCTACATGTCCTCCCTTTCCTTGATGATTGGAAATAATGTGTTTAAAACTGCCATCGCGGTGGCGCCAGTGACTACCTGGAGGTATTACGATACGGTCTACACCGAGCGCTACTTACAGAC
The DNA here is from genome assembly GCA_903952135.1 of uncultured Algoriphagus sp. Classification (GTDB taxonomy): domain Bacteria; phylum Bacteroidota; class Bacteroidia; order Cytophagales; family Cyclobacteriaceae; genus Algoriphagus. The sequence continues at coordinate 4,197 of CAJBER010000164.1, read as the reverse complement.
GCCCCAACTGAATCCTGCTGGCTACGATGACAACTCGCCCATCACCCATGTAAATAAGTTGAAGGGCAACTTCTTGCTAATTCATGGCACGGGAGATGACAATGTCCACTTCCAAAATGCAGTAGATCTCGTCAACGCACTCATTGCGGCTGACAAGCAGTTTGAATCCTTTTACTACCCCAACCGCAACCATGGGATTTCGGGTGGAAATACCACCTGGCACCTGTACACACAGATGACCGACTTCCTGAAGCGAAAGTTGTAAAAAATGAAAAATTCTTTTTTTGTGAAGTATCCCGTCACAAAGAGAGTTGTTTTAGTCCATGAGAAACTCAATAAACTAGTTTGTCGTATACCCCCTCAATGATTCCAAAAGTGGAATAGTACTTCACCTAAACCAAAGTCCTATGAAAATTCTGATTTTCTTCCTCGCGAGTACATTTTTTGTGACTTGTTCCTTTGGACAAAGCGCCTTCAAACGGAATGACGTTTATTTTGAAGCAGGCGGCAATGGTCTTTTTTCATCTATTAATTACGAGCGACAACTGACAAGCCAACCCGGGCTTGGGGTTAGAATTGGGTTGGGATTTTATTCTGAAAATGCATTTTACTTGACCATCCCGACCGGGGTGAATTACCTTTTCAAATTGAAAAACGACAACTCATTTATTGATGCTGGACTCGGGGCAACCTGGACGCGTAACAATGGAGAATTGTTTAGCGACTCAAACCCTTCTAATGGAGACCATTTTGTAAGTTTTGTGCCCAGTATCGGTTACAGGAAGCATACGGCAAATGATGTAATGTGGCGGATCAGCTTAGCCCCTGTTGCCAATAAATATGGACTGGTTCCATGGCTTGGGTTGTCCTTGGGCAAACGGTTTTAAGAAAAAAATCTTTGATTTACACTAGATTCATCGGATCAAGGATTTTTAAAAAATCAACTTTTTCAAAGTCCTTCAAATTATTGGTCAGTAGTGGTACGGCTTGAGTTAGCGCTGTGGCTGCAATGACCGCATCGGGGATTTTTAAACCTTTAGATTTCCTTAATTGAATCGTCACGATTTTTATTTCCTCAGTCAACCCAATGCTTTCAAAATTTGAAAGAAATTCGGAGATACTGCCTATTTCTGCATTGGAAATCTTCGGCCAAGACAAAAGCTCTATTTCCGTGATTATCGAAATTTGCGGTTTCCTTTTGTTTAATTCTTTCAACAAAAAGGCTTTTGAGGAACTTGGTAGCAAGTCTTGAAGAAAAAAAATAATTGAATTGGTATCCCACAGCATTATCCCCAGTTTCTAAAAGATGCAAGCTCCTCCTTAATTTCTGGGAGTGTCATTTTTGGCAGGGATCCAATGTATTTTTCCCAATCTACAGGATTTGATCCTTCTTCATGATTGATCTCAATCATTTTTTTATTGGCCAACTCTTGCAGTTTTTTGACTGCCTTCTTATCTAGAATTCGAATTACGAGTTTTTCCATACCTCAATTTACAACTTTATCTGATCCAAGTAGAACTTCATGCGGCTATGTTTTCTGGCTAGAAATTCAATCTTCTCAATTTGATCGAGCTTGTGGTTGTAGAATACCTCCACGTACTCATCCCCCAGTAAGTACAAATTGACCTTGTGCCGGTAGTAACGGATAGCCACCACAAAGCTGCCCTCTAGGTAGAGGGTTTTGATCTTTTGTGAAATCGATAGGCGGCTAAACTCTTCTTTACGCATCGTTACTGGATAAACTAGACTTAAATCTACACAAAACAGGTAGGAATTTGGCCTCGAAACGGCAAATACTCCACAAAAAAGCCCTCTTTCGGAGGGCTTTTTTTCTTTTAACCTATTCTGCTTAGTGTGCCGCTGTTTGGAAGTCTTTGATGGCTTCACTAAAATCTAGTACGGGCACTTGCTTCACTTCATTGGCGACAATGCTTACTCCTGCTGCCGAGCGATAGCCGCCCGCACAGTGAATCAATACAGGCTTATGCTGTGGAATTTCATGCGCTCGCTCTCGAAGTTCGGGTAGGGGAATATTCAAGGCTCCGTCAAAAATCGGAGTGCCTGCCTTTTCATCCCGGCTACGAATATCTACTAGGGTATAGGCCTCAGGATTGGCTTTGAATGCAGCCAGGTCAAAAGAGGTTCCGGTTGCTGTCATTCCTGCGGGATTGACTAGGGCACCGGCGATGCCTGCTTCGTAGCCGATTTTTGCTGCTTTTTGAATCAAGATCTCGAGTTCAGCCGCAGTATCCGCCACTAAAAAGAATTTCTCCTCAGGCCCCACAATGGAACCCAGCCAGGTTTCAAACTTCCCGCCGTTCATCAGGTTGATTGCTCCAGGAATATGTCCTGCCACAAAGGAGGCTTGCTTTCGGGTATCGATTACCAAGGCGCCGGCAGGAAGGGTAGCTCCTTCATTCCAAATAGACACCTTAGAAATGGATTCCTGGTAAGCAGGTGCCCCTTGTTTGTTAAGGTCTACTGCGTATCCAAAATACTTGGGAATGTAAGGCTGCCCTTGAAGTAGGGTGTCCACAAAAATTGCTTCATCAGGTGCCGAAAAAGCCCAGTTGGTAGCCCGCTGCTCCCCAATGGTGGATTGACGCGCATCACTCAAATTTTTGCCACAAAGGGATCCTGCTCCATGTGCCGGGAAAACCAAGACATCGTCTGCCAAGGGTTTCAATTTTTGCTGCACGGTATGGAACATCATTTTGGCCAATTCCTCTCGCTGTGCGGTCAGGTTGCCTGCCTTCTCGCGCAGGTCAGGGCGTCCTACATCTCCAATAAATAGGGTGTCTCCGGAAAACAAGGCATGGTCTCTTCCCTGCTCGTCACGAAGTAGAATACTAATGGAATCTGGAGAGTGGCCAGGCGTATGCAGCGCCTGTAAGGAGATGGCGCCTAAGGGAAGCACATCGCCCTGATCAAAAGATTGGTGGGGGTAGGCCGCGCCAACCAATTTGGATACATAAATCGTAGCGCCCTCTTGGCTATGAAATTCCAAATGGGAACTCACAAAATCTGCGTGTGGGTGGGTTTCAATGACTGCTACAATCTGCCCTCCTTGAGCTTGGGCAAAGTCTCGGTAGAGTTGTGGATTTCGTCCTGGGTCTACCAAGGCTATTTTACCTTGACTTAGAATCGCATAGCTGGCATGGGCCAACCCTTCGTCATAAAACTGCTGAATGTGCATAAAAGGAGCAATAGGTTAGAATTGGAGTAAAGATACTGTCCCGCGGGAAACTGTTCACCTATCTCGCGAAGGATAATTAAAATGAGAGGTTTCTTTTTGAATTTATACCGTTGAGAGGTAAACTTGAAATTGATTATAGAAATTCCCTTGAAACGAAGTTATTTTTCTTTCGCCTCACACCTTTTAGTGTGCATCATTGCCCTTCTCCTTTTAGGAAGTTGCAAGGGTAGCAGAAGGTTAGCCAACTCCTCTCCGGAGTTTACCATCATCCAAACTGCCAAGTCCTACAGCGGTACACCTTACCGCTATGGGGGTACAACACGATCTGGCATCGACTGTTCCGCGCTCGTGTTTCATTCATTCGCTGCAGTGGGCGTCAATCTCCCAAGAACCTCCACCGAGCAAAGTAAACTAGGGGAAAAAGTTCCTTTGAATAGCGCTCGTCCAGGCGATGTGCTGTTTTTTGCAACTGGAAAAAAGAAAAAGGAAGTCTCTCATACCGGAATTGTAACCGAAGTAAAGAATAAAGAGGTCCGATTTATTCATGCTTCGACTTCTCGAGGTGTCACGGAAGACTACCTGAGTAACTCTTATTGGACCAAAGCATTTTTGTTTGTAAAGCGATTGGAGACAAAGTAGTTGAAAGTAGAGGGCCAAAATCGAAGCGGACCACAATTTCCTAGTTCAATTCTGAATAATTTTTCCAAATATCCTTTGGTTTCAGCCTTTTCTAACTAATTTTGCGGTCGAATTAAAAAAGAGTCTCTTTTTACCTTTCATCAAATCAAATGGCAAATATTGGAAAGATAACTCAGGTAATCGGCCCTGTAGTGGACGTATCCTTTGAAGGCGGAAAACTGCCCAACATCTTAGACGCGCTAGAACTCACCAAAGAAAATGGCCAAAAGGTCGTTTTGGAAGTGCAGCAGCACCTAGGTGAAGACCGAGTAAGAACCATCGCAATGGATTCTTCAGAAGGTATGGTTCGCGGCATGGAAGT
>CAJBER010000163.1 GCA_903952135.1 uncultured Algoriphagus sp. | reverse complement strand
GCTTTTTCCTATTCGAGAGCGTTGTTTTCAAGAATACGCATCAATTCCGTATTCAAGTAAAGCTTTTCTTTCCCTACTTTTTTAGCAGTCAAAAATCCAGCTTTTTCCAAGGCACTGAGGTAACTGCCGGCTGTTTTTAGCGTTCCCAGACCCGCATCGGTCAAAGACTGCCGTTTGGTGTAGGGTAAACGAAAAATAAGCTCAACCAATTCCTTGGAGAACACTTTGGGCAGGCGCATGCGAACCTGTTCGTTCGTCTCTTTTAACAGATCCATCACCTGATCCATCCTGTTCAAGCCATGGTTAGCGGTTTGCTCGACCATATCCAAAATATACAGAATAAACCCCTCCCAATCACTTTTCTCCGTTACTGCACGAAGGTGACGGTAATAGTCATTTTTATTCTGGATAATGTACTCACTAAGGTAAATCGCTGGCAACTCCAAGAGCCCAGTTTGCTTTAGAAATAGAAAAAGCAGGATTCGCCCCGTACGTCCATTGCCATCCGCAAATGGGTGAATGGCCTCAAACTGGTAGTGCATTAGGGCCATCTTGATCAAAGGATCGAGGCTTGATTCTTCGTTTACAAACTTTTCCCAAGCAGCCAATTTCTCTCGAATGTCCTCCTCACCACTGGGAGGAGTATAAATGACCTCCCCAAAAGGATTAGACAAAGTAGTACCTTCTCCGTGCCGAATCCCAGCTGTATTTCCCTTAATCGCCTGCACCAATTCAATGCACAAGTTGGTCGTCAAGAAAGGCCGAGATTTCATCCGTTCTACGCCCAACCAAAGGGCCTCTTTGTAGCGAAGTACTTCTTTAGTTTCAGGGTTTTCAAACGCAGTTTCCGAGACCAAAGCTTGATACAAGTCATCGTGGGTTGTTAGGATGTTTTCAATGGCCGAACTTGCCTTTGCTTCCTGCAAATGAATCGTATCAATAAACAAGGTAGGGTTCGGCAATTTCCGAATCGCTCCGTTCAATTTAGCCAACCCTCTACTAGCTGAAATGACTTTCAGTAAGATTGCCTTGGTCTCCAAATCCACCTTTGGTGGAAGGGAAGGAAGGGTATTGTAAGGAATCGAACGATTAAAATGGATCATAACAGGAGTAAAAAGTACATATGTAAACTTTACGAGGGTAAAATTAAGAAGTTTTTACTCTCAAAAAACTACACGAGGGTAAAATTTAGTATTTTTTGCCCTCGTTTTGAGAACGAGGGTAAAATTTACCCTTGTTATTTATAGAAAATTGACATCCATATTGGAGGAAAAGCTGGAGAAGAAAAGTGGCTGATACGCGACGCGTCACAAGGAAAATGAAAAGTTGCGGTAGGAGATATTCGAAATTAGGTCAATTCCCTTTTTGGTTTGTGCGCTCTTTCGCTTCCTTAGTAAGCGCAAAACTTTCTTTTCGGGTGATGTTTTTGATGTAATTGACCTTCCTGAATCTCAAGGCACTCCAATCTTCATCAATTGCTACCTGTCTAACTCCTTCAAATCCATACTGACCCAGAATCCCAAAACCAGTATCCCGATTAAAGGTACACTTGTACTTCTTGGAACTGGCTTTTGGGTAAGCTATCCAAACTATTGGATCAGCTACTAATTTATCTTGGATTGAATGGATAAAATCCTCGATAGCTACTTGATTTGCCACAAAGCCCAACGTGAATTCAATCTCACCTGCCAGTTCTATTGAGTGAATAACCCGGGTTGATTCCTCCATTGCCGCTAACTCGTCTCCAAATGAGTCTGGAGCCTTAACCACTAGAATTTGTTTGTGCTCTTTAAAATTGAGTTTTTTGAATAATGCTGTCATCTTAAAATTAGTGACACTGATTAAAATCAATCAAAATTAAAAAATATAGGCAAAAAATGATTTTAAATTACGCGTAACTCCCCTTTTTGGGTGAGTCCTACTACCTGATCGTACCGATTAAGTGTCAAGCAAAAGGAAATATCTGCCTCGATGCCGTGATTTTGAAGTCGCTTGGCATGGGAAGCTTGAGCTAGGTAATCTGCCAAATTTCCACTGGCTTGCGCAAATAACGAACTCATGGCTAGGGCCCCATCCTCTTGATGGGCATGGCTTCCGCTAAGCGCTTGCACCAAGGCGCCCGCATACAGCGAGTCTTCCAAATTGAATCTCCCCTTCCAACCTGCACAGTGAATCAACACATCCAAATTTCGAGACTGGATGTAGGTTGCAGTAGCTTGTAGGTTTGGGAAAGCTCCAATTAAAATCTCCGAAGCACCTTTGGATTTGTCTAGGGCCAAAGTGCCATTCGTGGTAGTCATCGCGAGTTTCTTTCCCGCATAATTCCCTTCCAAAAAGGCTACAGGAGAATTGCCCAGTTCAAACCCAGGGGCAGTAAGTCCATCTCGCTCTCCAGCGATCAGGTAGCCTTGCGCCTGCATGGCCCGGCACGATTCAAGATCTGCAAAAGGAAGAATCTCCGTGACGCCATGGGCCAAAGCAGCCACCATGGTCGAGGTGGCTCTAAAAATATCCACGACCACCACCAACTTTCCACTCACCTCATGCAGGTGAATCAGTTCGGGAGTAAAGCAAACCTCTATGGAGTTCATTAGCCTTTATACAAGGGAAGTTTTTCCACTTGCGCCTTCAGGTTTTTGTTTCGAATCTGAATGTAGATTTCAGTTCCCACTTTGCTGTAGGCAGTTTGTACATAGCCCATACCAATGCCTACTCCCATGCTTGGGGATTGGGTACCTGAGGATACCTCACCGATGACCTCCCCTGCTGCATCCACAATCGGGTAATGCCCTCTTGGGATACCACGCTCCTGCATGATAAAGCCAACCAATTTGCGAGAAACGCCAGCCTCTTTTTGTTGCTTCAAG
>CAJBER010000162.1 GCA_903952135.1 uncultured Algoriphagus sp. | reverse complement strand
CCAAACACGTTGATTAGGATTGCTTTTACGTTAGGGTCTTTCAAGATGATTCGGAAACCAGCCTCTACCGTAGTAGCATTGGCTCCTCCTCCCACATCTAGGAAGTTGGCAGGCTCACCACCCGAAAGTTTGATCATGTCCATGGTAGCCATGGCAAGACCTGCTCCGTTGACCATACAGCCCACGTTGCCGTCCAATTTCACATAGTTGAGTCCTGACTCACCAGCTTCCACTTCCAAAGGATCTTCTTCAGCCAAGTCTCTCAATTCAGCCAACTTAGGCTGACGGTAAAGTGCATTGTCTTCCACATTCACTTTTGCATCTACTGCCAAGATCTTGTCATCAGACGTTTTGAGCACTGGGTTGATTTCGAATTGAGAAGAGTCGGTACCTACGTAAGCAGCATACAATGCTCCGATAAACTTCACCATCTCTTTGTGAGCTGTACCAGTCAATCCCAATTTGAAGGCAACTTTACGGGCTTGGAAGCCTTGTAAACCAACTTTAGGATCGATCCACTCCTTGATGATTTTTTCAGGGTGGTGTTCAGCAACTTCTTCAATGTCCATACCCCCTTCAGTTGAGGCCATGATCACATTAGAACCAGTGGCACGATCCAGTAGGATAGACATGTAATATTCTTTGGGTTCGGACGCTCCAGGATAGTACACATCCTCAGCGATCAAGACCTTATTTACTTTTTTTCCTTCAGCACCCGTTTGGATAGTTACCAAAGTTCCTCCCAAGATCGCAGCTGCTTTTTCTTTCACATCTTCCAACTTCTTGGCAAGAACCACTCCTCTGGAGCCGGTTTCTTTTACTTCACCTTTACCGCGTCCTCCTGCGTGAATCTGTGCTTTGATCACGAACCAAGAAGTACCGGTTTGCGCATTGAGCTTTACAGCTGCCTCATGTGCTTCTTCCGGGGTGCTGGCTACAATACCCTCTTGGATACGAACGCCGTATCCTTTTAATACCTCTTTAGCCTGATATTCGTGAATATTCATCTGTAGAAATTTTTGCCCGAAGATAAGCGGGTCAGGGCAATTTAACAAACTGGAATCCTCGATTTTTTGGAAAATAGCCTGTTAATTCCTGGATTAGAAGGATTTGTTTTACATTTAAAAAATCAAAAATGAGTAGCATGCTGATTGCCAAAGGTATTCATAAATCGTACGGTTCACTCGAGGTTCTAAAAGGGGTAGATTTGGATATTTCCAAAGGGGAAATCGTGTCCATTGTAGGTGCTTCAGGCGCAGGCAAAAGTACCCTCCTTCATATTTTGGGAACTCTGGATCGGCCAGATCGGGGGGAGCTTTCCTTGAATGGTCAGAATTTAATGCACCTTAAAGGAGATGCGTTGGCGGAGTTTCGAAATGCTCGAATTGGATTTATCTTTCAATTTCATAACCTACTTCCCGAATTCACGGCCTTGGAGAATATTTGCATTCCAGGATTTATTCAAGGGAGGGAGGAAAAAGAACTGAAGAAGCGTGCCGAAGAGTTGGGAGATATTCTTGGGATTCGGCATCGATTGGATCACAAGCCTTCCGAACTTTCTGGGGGAGAGCAGCAGCGAGTGGCTGTAGCTCGCGCGCTGATCAATAATCCAGATTTGGTATTTGCAGATGAACCGAGTGGGAATCTAGACACCAGCAATGCAAGAGCACTGCATGACTTATTTTTCAAGTTGCGGGACACCTACAATCTTTCCTTTGTGCTAGTGACCCACAACGAGGAATTGGCCGCCATGGCTGACCGAAAGGTAGTTATGAAGGATGGGCGTATCGAAGTCGCTTGATTACTTTTTGAGCTGCTTGATCATGGCAGCCACGTGCGCCTTGTTCTCAAATAATCCTTGAAAAACTCCTACGATTTGGTGGTTGCTATCCAAAAGGTAGGTTACCCTTGTTGGTATTTTAATCAAGGGAAGTAGGGCATCGTAGGCTTTACAGACTTTTCCCGATTCATCTGCTAGGAGCTCAAAAGGAAGTCGATGCGTTTTTTTAAATTTTTCATGGGTAGCTAAGCTATCTCGGCTGATCCCAAATACAGGAATGTCTAAATCCCGGAATTCAGCAAATTGGTCACGAAATTCGCAAGCCTCCGTGGTACATCCCGGTGTGAAGTCTTTGGGGTAAAAATAGAGGATCACCGATTTTCCAGCTAGGTCTTTGGAAAGTGTGATACTGCCCAAGGTGGTGGCGGTAAGTGTAAAATCTGGGGCTGAGGTACCAATAGCTAAGGCCATAGTTTTTTTATTCTAAAACAGTTTTTGATGTGCGAAGGTTTTAACCCTACCTCCATATACTAGGTCAAGCTAGGAAGAATCCCTTAGTTTTGTACATCAAACCCCACAACTAGCAATTTGTCCTTGAAAATAAGCCCCGTACAGTCCATGCTTTTGGCAAGCGTATTTTTTGCGCTGATGAATGTATCGGTCAAATTTATTCCACACATTCCTGCAATTGAAATTGTGTGGTTTCGATCTGTTTTCAGTGCAGTGTTTACCGTGTTGGTCTTGCGTCAAAAAGGAATTCCACTTTTTGGAACCCACAAACTAAGTTTGGTGGCCAGAGGCATCGTGGGTTCCATCAGTTTGATTTTATTTTTTTATACCCTCCAACGGATTCCCTTGGCTACTGCAGTGACGCTGCAGTACCTTTCTCCCATATTCACCACCATCCTAGGCATATTTATCTTAAAGGAGAAAGTACGGGCAAGGCAATTTGTCTACTTTGGGTTGGCCTTTGCTGGGGTGCTGCTGATTCAAGGAGTTGATCCACGTGTAGATGGTTTGAGTGCTGCGCTGGGATTGATTTCCGCGATAGCTTCGGGAGTAGCCTACAACCTGATCCGAAAGCTGAAAGGAATTGAACATCCCATGGTGATTATATTTTATTTCCCTTTGGTGACCTTGCCCATCGCTTCTGTGCTGATGTATTTTGACTGGGTGACTCCGGTAGGATGGGATTGGTTGATTTTGTTGTGGATCGGCTTTTGTACGCAAAATGCGCAGTATTTTATGACCTTGGCCTATCAGTCTGGCAATGTGTCTCGTATTTCTAGTTTGAGTTACCTAGGGGTGGTCTATGCCTTGATTTTTGGATTCCTATTATTCGGAGAAACCTTCCCCATACCTTCCTACATTGGGATGGTGCTTGTATTCATTGGCATACTTTTGAATTTGCGGGTAAAATAGTTTGTAGTTTTGCAGTTCCTAATTCTTCCTTTTTGATGAAAATCACCAAAGACCTTTACCAAAGTAACCTCGTGCTGCTGACGGATTTTTACCAACTGACCATGGCCTATGCCTATTGGAAGTCAGGAAAGGGTGAGCAGGAAGCGGTCTTCAATTTATTTTTTAGAAAAAATCCCTTTGAAGGCGGATTTACGCTTGCAGCAGGACTGGATTACGTAGTGGACTTTTGTAGTAATATGCACTTTGGCGATTCCGAATTGGACTACCTCCGTGAAATGAAGCAGAAGGATGGAAGTCCCTTATTCGAGGAGGCATTTTTGGCTTATTTGAAGGACCTTCGATTTACCTGTGATGTGGATGCCGTAGAAGAAGGGACGGTAGTATTTCCCAATGCTCCCATGGTGCAGGTACGTGGCACTTTGATTCAATGCCAGTTGCTAGAGACCCCCTTGCTCAACATACTCAATTTTCAGACGCTGATTGCCACGAAGGCGGCGCGCATCAATATGGCTACCCAGGGTGCTCCTGTGTTGGAATTTGGATTACGCCGAGCGCAAGGGATTGACGGGGCGCTTGCAGCAAGTAGGGCTTCTTACATTGGAGGCTGCAGTTCTACCAGCAATGTGATGGCGGGGAAACTATTTGGAATCCCAGTGTCTGGAACGCATGCCCATAGCTGGATTCTTTCCTTTGATTCTGAATTGGAAGCATTTTATGCCTATGCAGAAGCTTTCCCGGATCATTGCGTGTTTTTGGTCGACACCTACGATACATTGACGGGGGTAAAAAATGCCATCCAAGTGGGCTTAAGTCTTCGACAAAAAGGGAAGGAGATGCTAGGTGTTCGAATCGATTCGGGTGATTTGGCCTATTTTTCGATTCAGGCAAGGCAGCTTTTGGATGAATCTGGATTTCCAAATGCCAAAATTTATGCATCCAATGACTTGGATGAGTACATCATTTCTTCGCTAAAGTCTCAAGATGCAGCGATTGATGTGTGGGGAGTGGGGACTAAATTGGTCACTGCTTTTGACCAACCTGCCTTGGGTGCAGTTTACAAACTTTCGGCAGTTAAAAATGAAAACGGAACCTGGGAGCCCAAGGTGAAAGTTTCCCAACAATCTTTAAAAATCAACATCCCAGGCATTCATAAGGTAAGGCGGTACTTCAGTAAAGGGAAGGCTGTGGCAGATATGATTTACTTGGAGGGTCAGACCATAGATCCCAAAGGAATCATGATTATTGACCCCAATGATGCCACGCAGCGCAAGCGGTTGATGCCTGCTTTTTACGAGGAAGAAGAGTTGTTGAAACCGATTTTTAGAAAGGGTAAATTGGTCTATGAACTACCTAGCCTTCAGCAAATACGAGAAAGAGTGGGAGTACAATTGGAAGCTTTTGACAAAACGCACAAACGTTTGACCAATCCTCACGTATATCCTGTGGGTTTGGAGGAGCACTTGCATCATTTGCGCATGGAATTGGTCATTGCCGCTAAATCGGATCAACATGAAGAAAATGAATCCTGATACTGCATTAATTCTGGTCGATATTCAGCATGATTTTCTACCAGGTGGGGCGCTAGCTGTTTCCCAGGGAGATGAGATTTTGCCGATCATCGTATCGTTACAACTCCAGTTTGATCACATTGTGGCTACCCAAGATTGGCATCCGGCCAAACATGGTAGCTTCGCAGCAAATCATCCCGGTACCCAACCAGGGCAGCAAATCGATTTGGAAGGCTTATCTCAGATTCTTTGGCCAGTACATTGCGTGGAGGGAACAGAGGGTGCAGATTTTCCAGACACCTTAGACCGAAGTCGATGGAAGGCTGTTTTTCAAAAAGGGAAGAACCCCTCGGTGGATTCTTATTCTGGTTTTTTTGACAATGCTCGAAGAGGGGATACTGGGCTTGGAGATTACCTCAAGCAGCAGGGGATTCGCCGGGTGTTTGTCGCTGGACTTGCTTTGGATTATTGTGTAAAGTTCACGGCAATGGATGCAAAAAGTTTGGGTTTTGAAACCTTCCTTATCACCGATGCCACCCGCGCAGTCAATCTGCAGCCAGTGGATGGTCAACGGGCCCTTGAAGAAATGAAAGCAGCAGGAATTCACTGTTTGGAAAGCAAAGATCTACCTAACTATGTTTAATTACGACCCCCAAAAGCAGTATCCTAAGGAAACAGAAAGTAGGGTGGTGATCCGCTTTCAAGACTGTGACCCACTTCGCCACCTGAATAATGCGAAGTACTTCGACTACTTTTTTAACGCCCGAGAGGATCAAGTACCGAAGTTGTATGGCTTGGAAATCATCGACTTGATCCGGGTATACAAGGCTGCTTGGGTGGTGTATAATCACAACATCAGTTACATCAAGCCCGCCATGGTCGGGGAGTGGGTGCGTATTTTCAGTCGAATTCTGTGGTACAATGACAACACCATTCTGGTGGAATATTACCTCACCGATGATTCCAAGACGCAATTGAAGACGGTGCTTTGGTCTACCATGCGGTATGTATCCTTAGCGGAGGGAAAATCCATGAATCATGAAGGGGCGGTAGTCGATTTTTTAAAGGCCACCTCACTCCATCTTGATCCTGCTTCCTTGGATATTCGAGAGCGCGTCAAGCACTTAAAGCGGGAATTGGAATTAGGGGGATAATCTTCTCATTCGGCATTCATCCCATAATCTCGTTCGACGAGGGCGATTCGCGTTTTGAACGCAGAATACCACT
>CAJBER010000161.1 GCA_903952135.1 uncultured Algoriphagus sp. | reverse complement strand
GCCTTTTCGTGACTAGCCCCAGGATTGGATTGGAGCGGGAGTTTACCCAAAAGGGTAGCAATTCGTTTTTTAAGTTCAGGAGCGGGTAGGGAATCACGACTTGCCTGCATCCATTGGGGTAAATCTTCTTGATTCAGTGGGCTGTCAAGAGAAAGTTTCTCGTAACGATCGCCTTGAATAAAAAATGCTTTTTTGTCGGCTTGGTCGGCAAAAGGGTGGACGATAAATCCAGCCGGAAGATCCTCGAGTTGCAGGGAAACGCGCCGTGGACTTTGGCTAAAATCTTGAATGTATGCCAGCTGGGAAGAATTGGGCTTCCGCCAAAGCGCAAAGGACCCACCAGAAGCCAGGCCTTCCGCCAGGAAAACATCCAGTACCTCCTCCAAAGAAATCGCCTTACCTACTTCCGTTAAATTCATTTTTTATCCAAGATGGCCATCGTAATCCTGCTGATGCAGCAGAGTTGATCGGCCTCGTTGACAATTTTTATTTCCCATACCTGGGTAGATTTCCCCAAATGTACGGGTCTTGCAGTGCCTTTTACCTTTCCCGACTTCACAGCCCTCAGGTGGTTGGCATTGATTTCTAGTCCTACACAATCCTGTTTGCTTCGATCTAGGGTCAAGGACGCAGCCACCGATCCCAAGGTTTCGGCAAGTACCACATTGGCACCTCCGTGTAACAAGCCCATGGGCTGTATGGTTCGATGATCTACGGGTAAGGTTGCCTCCAAAAAATCTTCTCCTATACCCGTGAATTCCAAGCCGATATGGTCCACCATCGTATGCACGCGGATGGTGTTAAGTTGCTCTAGGTTGGGGATAGAAAGAAAAACCATGATTATTTGGGTTAAAACCAGTTTCTTTGGGTGCTGGACAAAATTAAAGAAAGTTGAACCTAAAAAAAATTTACCTGCTCCGTCATGGGCAAACGGACTACAATTTACAAGGGGTAGTTCAAGGAAGCGGCATTGATGCGCCCATCAACGCCACGGGCAGGGCGCAAGCACAAGCATTTTTTGAATCCTATCAAGAAGTTCAATTTGATCAGTTGTATCATTCAGCGCTGATCCGTACTCGACAATCCATTCAAGGCTTTATTGACTTGGGTATTCCAGTGACCTCCCTCGTGGAGTTGAATGAAATTTCCTGGGGCAACTATGAGGGGACGCCCATGACCCCAGAAGAGGGGGAATATTACCGGATGATGCTGGATCAGTGGCAGCAGGGCAACTTGGATTATGCCATCGCTGGAGGGGAAAGCCCCAATTCAGTAGCCGAACGACTGCATCGAGCCATTCAAATCATTCTCAATGCACCTGGAGAAACTATCCTGGTGTGCATGCATGGAAGAGCCATGCGAATTTTTCTAAGTTTGATCTGTCAAACTCCCCTGAAGGAAATGGATCAGTACGAACACGGGAATTTGTGTTTGTATTTGTTGCAGCAGGAGGAAAAGGGTGAATTTACACTACTCAAAGAAAACGATCAGCAGCACCTCAAGGGGTTGTAGCAGGTTTAGCAAGCTTTTGGGCTTTCTTTTTCTGTTCTAAGTCAGATTCGTACTTGCCAACATAGCGCTGGTACAGGGCCTTGTTTTCGCTCAGATCAAACACACGGAAAGCAAGTTGCTGCAGTTGAAAGCGTCTGCCGTCGGACAAAGAAATCCAGTATTCCCCAAGCAGACACTCATTGAAGGCGGTTGTAGGTATTTCTATCAGTAAAGCCAACTCAGAATTCCCTCCGTAGGTTTTGGTCGGAAAAAAGGGATTAAGTTGCTCCGCTATACTACCCATGTCGGTTTGAAGCATTTCAAGTTCAGCTTCATCAAAAAGCACCAAAAAAGTTT
>CAJBER010000160.1 GCA_903952135.1 uncultured Algoriphagus sp. | reverse complement strand
GACCATCTAAACGATAACGCTCTTGTAATACCAATTGGCGAGCCGCCTCCTTTTCGATGTCATGTAAATATACTTTAGCTAAAGAAAGATTAACGGTATGGTCTTCATTTAACGTTGAGATGTATTCATCTACAATCGCTTTGAAGCCTGCTTTTCTTTCCTCTTTTTTCGGGTTCGCTAATTTAGCTACTGCCAAATATTTATCGTAATAGTTTTTCCACAATTCAGCACGCAATTCTTCGTTGTGCGTTTCGTGGCTATATGTTCTCTTTTCAGTTTTTCCACAAGCCACTGTTAATTCATTTAATGCTTGGCATTGAATTTTAATGGCATCATGTGCAATGCGAAGTGCCTCAATCATTTCAGCTTCAGAGATTTCATCTCCTTCGCCTTCCACCATTAAGATATCGTTGGCATTTGCGGCAACAATTAATTCTAAAGAAGCACCAGCTAATTCACTGACACTTGGATTTACTTTATATTCCCCATTAATTTTAGCTACACGCACCTCAGAAATAGGTCCGTTAAATGGAATATCAGAAACCGCAAGTGCTGCTGCAGCCGCTAGGCCAACAAAAGCATCCGGTAAAACCTCTGAATCCGCTGAAATTAAATTAATCAATACCTGCACATCTGCATGGTAATCATCTGGGAATGTAGGACGCAATGCGCGGTCTACTAAGCGTGAAATTAAAATTTCATAATCCGAAAGGCGTGCCTCACGTTTAAGAAAACTACCTGGAATACGTCCATTTGACGCAAATTTCTCTTGGTAATCGACCGATAAAGGCAAAAAGTCTACTCCTTCTAAAGCATCTTTCTTAGCAACTACTGTAGCCAACAGCATCGCTTTCCCCATCCGCACAACAACTGAACCGTCTGCCTGTTTGGCTAGAGCTCCGGTTTCAATACTAATTTCTCTACCATCTTGTAAGGTGATGGTCTTGGTGATCAAGTTTGGTAACATATAAACGTGTAGAATTAAACTTCGTGATAAAAAGTAATTGGTCAGCAGCTAAAAAAGAATAAAGTAAGGTTCTCACCAAAGAGAACCTTACTCTCGAATTATTTTCTGATTCCGAGCTCAGCAATAATTGCTCTGTAACGCTCGATTTCTCTTTTATGGAGGTAGTCTAGAAGACTTCTTCTCTTTCCAACCAATTTCATCAATCCCAATCTAGAGGAGTGATCCTTTTTGTTTGACTTCAAATGCTGAGTCAAATGCTGGATACGGTGTGAAAAGAGGGCAATCTGTGATTCAGGAGATCCTGTATCTGTAGCAGATTTTAACCGTCCATGATTTTTAAACAACTCTTGTTTTTTCTCTGGTGTTAAATACATGTTTAGCTAAATTTTGTAAAATAAGGACAAAGGTAAGCGTTAAAATTCAATTTTAAAAGAATTAAGTCAAGTAGACCGCTTTCTTGGAAAAAAATTCATCACCTTCTTTTGGATACCCGCATAAAAATCAGATTCAAACAAGCGGGCATCTTTTCTAGCCTGTCTCAAGAAAAACAAACCAAAGGGTAAAAGGCAAAGATTTGAAAAGATGGTACCAAGCAAAGGATCTGTTACGCCTTCCTTAGCCCACTTTTCCCCAGTGATGGTTAGCATGTAAAAGAGAATAAAAAAGAGGATAGAAATAAGCACGGGCATTCCGAGCCCCCCTTTTTTGATAATTGCACCCAAAGGCGCTCCAATGAGAAACATTATAAAACAGGCAATGGCTTGACTGTACTTTTGGTACCAGGCAATTTCGTAGCGGCGAAATTCTCTCAATTGCCCATCTACCTGGCTCAATTTGACATTGAATGAATTCTTGAGGTTACGTGCATTGTTCAGGGCAAGCGTGTAGGCATTGCTAATGTAGCCTCGTTCATAAAACATAGAATCAAGCAATGCTTTCTCCTTTACTGTTAGCGGCTCCTTTCTGAATTTTATAACGTACTTTTCAACGGGAATAGCTGAAGAATCCACCTGAGCAGTTTGAGTTGCACTAGAATCGGAAAAACCCAATCGTTTTGCATCCAGTTTTTTTCGAATGGCAACACCCGAATCCGGTAGAGCGGTTGTAATCTCCACGGAACCATTTTCCACTGGCGTTTCAACGATAGGAACCGATGAATTTGAATCAGACAAAAATTCACGATTGACGGCATTCATGCTATCTTCTATTGCCTGTTCCTTAAGAATTTGGATCCTTCTTAAGGTATCAAATCGTGCTTTTTCGACCAGGATTTCTGGGGCAGGGTTTAGTTTTCTGTTTTTGGTGAAAAAAGGATAAATGCTGGCTGCTGTAATAAAGTTCTGGTATTTCAAATCATTCACGATCAAGTGAAGGGAATCCAATCCATGCCGGATTTCTTCAATTGTTTTAATTGCTCGGTTGGTCGACCATTGATTTTCAGGTGTTCGGTTGAGTTGAAAAGCCGACAAGTCAAAAACCATCACATTCTCCTGAAAGGCTGTTCGAGAAAATTCTACAGGCGCTTCTGAAATTCCTCGGGTAGATCTTGACTCTTTGTAGCTTTCTCCCGCAAAGAGCGTCAATCGCATGTAGGTGTCGTTATTGAAGGTTTCCATACGACCTGAGTCAGCCATCGTTACATTTAGGTTTCCCTGACCTTCTGCATGGTTGTAGATTAGAATATCCCTGAGACGTACCTCATCCAGCTTTTGATTGATTTTAATGCTGAAATTGGGAATACCAGAATAGAAGACTCCTTCTTTGATATCCAGTGAAGGTGTTTTCATACGGATATCGTAAAGCAGCGAGAAGGTCTTGAGGTTTACCTTGGGTACAAGGTAGTTATTCGATAAAAATGCCAAAATCGTCAAGCCTACCGCAAAAATAGCGATGGGGCGCATCGCTCTGGTGAGGGAAATTCCACTGCCTTTGATCGCTGTTAGCTCAAAATGCTCACCCAAGTTTCCGAAGGCCATCAAACTAGAAAGCAACATCGCCAAGGGCAAAGCCATGGGAGAAATACTGATCACAAAGTATCCGATGAGTTCAGCATAGATCCAGAATCCCAAGCCTTTACCAAATATCTCGTCAAAGTATTTTAACATATTGACGATCAACAGAATAAAGTCCACCACCAAGAAGGTGAGTAAAAATGGGCCTAAAAAAGAGCCTAGAACAAGTTTATCTAGTTTTTTCATCTGCAGAAATCCGAACAAAGTAAGGGATTTTCTCGCTGAATCTTGTCACCTGAGAAAGGGAATTATGCGCCTATAATCTGCTTTAATTTAGAAATTAATCCCTCCCAGAT
>CAJBER010000159.1 GCA_903952135.1 uncultured Algoriphagus sp. | reverse complement strand
TTCCCCTTCTTCTTTTTAGTACATTTGCATGTCTCCAATTTTGGCTAGCGCATCGAATCCCATGCAAAAACGCGTGTTAATCATCACCTACTATTGGCCTCCTAGTGGAGGTTCGGGTGTACAACGCTGGTTGAAGTTTGCCAAATACTTACCCGAAGCAGGTTGGGAGCCCGTGATTTTTACCCCAGAAAATCCTGATTTCGATCTCCAAGACGAGACACTCCTCAAGGAAATTTCACCCGATCTGGAAGTGATTCGCTTTCCCATCTGGGAACCTTACCAGTTGTTTGCCAAGGTGAAAAAGCAAGGAAAAAGCCATCCTGGCCGTATCCTGGAGCAACCAAAAAAGGGATTTTTGGAAAAGATAGTCATTTGGCTTCGTGCCAACCTGCTGGTACCAGACCCGCGTGTCTTTTGGGTGAAGCCTTCCGTTCAGTTTCTAAGTCAACTGCTCAAAGAAGGGCAATTTCAAGCGGTCATCACGACAGGGCCTCCCCATAGCCTGCACTTAATTGGGCAACAACTCAAGCAAAAACATGGGATACCCTGGTTGGCAGACTTTCGAGACCCCTGGTCGCAATGGGAGTTTTTAGACACGCTACCCATGCTCTCCTTTATCCGGAGACGACACGAAGCCCTCGAGCGCAGGGTATTGCAGCAAGCCGATGTGGTGGTGACCATTTCCCCAACCTTCCAGCGTGATCTGGAACGACTCTCGGGAAGAAAAATTGACCTAGTTACCAATGGCTACGATCCGGCAGATATTCCTAAAGATTTTGAACCTCGTCCCAAAGCAGCCAATCAACTTCACTTGGTTTACACAGGCATCATTGACGCCATCCGCAACCCACTTCCTCTAATGCAGGCTTTGAAGTCTGAATTTGAAGCAGCAGGGGAGGACGTGTCCTGGACTTTTGTAGGGAAGGTAAGCGAACAGGTGCAGGAGCAAGTGCAGTCCGATCCTTGGCTACAGCGCCACATCCACTTTGCGGGCTATGTTTCCCACCAGGAAGTGTTTGATTTTTATGCCAAGGCAGATGCCCTGGTTCTGATTCTAACAGACACCAAGAATGCGAAAGGCAATATTCCGGGCAAACTCTTTGAATACCTTGCCACAGGACTTCCCGTCTTGGCTTTGGGCGATCCGCAAGGAGATAGTTCGGAGATCCTTAGCCAAGCAGGTGCAGGTGCAGTGCTATCCCATGGGGATCAGCCGGCGATGCGTCAAGCGCTTCGAAGACTTTATCAAACTGCAGGTGCGCAGCAAGCCGTAGGTTCCTTGGAAGCCTACTCCAGAAAAACTGGAAGCAAGCAAGTTGCTGAGTTATTGGATAGGGTAGTATTTAGTAGTTAGTATCAAGTATCAAGTATCAAGTCTACAATTCTGCTCCCAGTATAAATCCCTACTTCGACATTCAGAGTTTAGCATTCAGGATTCGACATTAAAAATAGTATCAAGTACCAAGTACCAAGTACCAAGTACCAAGTACAATGTACCTGGTACTTTGTACTTTGTACCTGGTACTTTATACAATCCAACAAATCAAGGCGCTAGAACTAACTATTTTTTTCTACTTTTCGGAATGTCTGGTCCTTCCTCCTATCTGTTTGTCGCTGCCGCACTTTGTTTGGCTGTATTTTTTGCAAGTTGGCTTACTCGATTTTCCTGGGGTAAGTCGGTAGGTACCCCAATCTTTGTGATTTTGATTTGTGCGGTCTTGGCCAATACTGGGTTGATTCCAAGCGCCATGGATGGGCATCCTGTGTACGATGGGGTTTTCCAGTACCTCGCTCCTTTAGGCATATTTATCGCCTTGCTGGAAGTAGATCTGAAAAGTTTGAAAAAGGCAGGGCTTCCCCTTTTGCTTCTATTTTTGCTGGGTTCTTTGGCCACTGTGATCGGGGTACTCACCGCTTGGGTGCTCGTGCAGCCGGCAGACACAATTGGTGCCTTGGCCCCTGCCATCGCAGGCATGTATACCGGTACCTACATAGGAGGAGCGATCAATTTCAACGCGATCGCATTGCACTACCAAGTCAATGAGGCAGGAACGCTGTTTGCTGCGGCAACCGTGGTGGATAATCTAATAGGAACTCCATGGATCATTGCCACGCTTATTTTGCCCAAGTACTTACAGAAATTGATTCCTCGAAAAAAGTTGGCTTCCGCTCAGGCAGGTGAAAAAATGCAAAGCCAAGAATCGATTGCCTTGGGACCTTTAGCGGCCTTGTTTACGATGGCCTTCATGGGGATTGCGGTAAGTAAGGCCTTGGTGATCTGGTTTCCCCAAGTGCCCGAAATTCTTTTCTTGACCTCCATCGCGTTGATACTTGCCCAGTTTCCAGCGGTGCAGCAGTTGAAAGGGAAGCATACCCTCGGCTATTTCTTTATTCTCTTGTTTCTGGCAGTTATAGGTACCTTGTGTGATTTGAGTGCGTTGGTCGACGTGGGAGATCTCGCGCTCACCCTCATCCTTTTTGTAACCATACTAATCTTGGTTCATGGGCTCGTAATCTTTGGAGTAGGGGCCCTCTTCAAAATGGACTGGGACATGATTGCAGTGGCTTCTCAGGCCAATATCGGAGGAAATACCACGGCCATGGCTGCAGCAGAAAGTCTAAACCGACCGGATTTACTGTTCCCAGGAATCCTGGTAGGGAGCTTGGGAAATGCAATAGGAACCTACATTGGTTTTGCAGTTGCAAGCGGCTTGTTTTAACTTAGACGAACCCAAATACACCACCCAATTTTAATGTTATGCAATCCAGCGTTTTAACAGAACTTTTCTTGCCTTTTTCGTTAGCCGTCATCATGTTTGGCATGGGACTGAGTTTGCGTATCGAAGACTTCAAGCGCATCTTGATCTATCCCAAAGCTGTTGGGATTGGACTACTCAATCAACTCATTTTTCTTCCCATCATAGCTTTTGGGATTGCCAACTTGTTTGAACTCCCAGCAGAACTTGCCGTGGGGTTGATGATTTTGGCGGTTTGTCCCGGGGGAGCCACCTCTAATTTGATCACGCACCTCGCCAAAGGGGATGCAGCACTTTCCATCACGCTCACTGCTTTTTCTTCCGTCATCACGGTGTTTACCATTCCTTTCTTGGTCAATTATTCGATTGGATACTTTATCCCAGGAGGGGAGGCCCAGCAATTGGAGGTGGTGGGTACAGTCGTTTCTGTGTTGGTCATTACCATCATTCCAGTAGCGCTGGGGATGCTGGTTTTCGCAAAAGCTCCTAAGTTAGCCTCAAAGTTGGACCTGCCATTCCGCCGTATTTCTGCCATCTTCTTTGTGATCATCGTGGTGGCAGCGGTGTTGAAGGAGAAGGAAAACTTGGTTCGCTACTTTGTGGAAGCGGGACCCGCCGCACTAACCTTGAATGTGGCCACGCTTGCTTTGAGTTTCGGAACTGCAAGATTGTTCAAACTTCCTTTCCGACAGGGGCTGACCATCGCGATTGAGTCGGGTATCCAAAATGGCACCTTGGGCATTACCATAGCGGCTACCCTGCTGATGAATTCGGTGATGACCATTCCTTCTGCCATTTACAGTTTGATCATGTTTGGAACTGCCGCCTTGGTTATTTTCTTTGGTAATTATGTGGCTTCGTCACAGAAAGCAAAGAGTTAACGAATGATGAGAGTGACTTTTAAACGTGTTCGGCTAATTGGGTTGCTCCTTATGCTTCCGCTATGCCTCCAAGCACAGAGTTATTTCAATGAGTTGGGCAAGCGAATCACCTATGCCGACTACGAACAAAAGATCCTTTCTGGACCTTATTTTGGTATTCCTGGGGAAAAGGACGGAGACCAAAAGCTCGTGCATCGCATGCCGGCAGGCCTGACCAATGCCAAATTGTTTTATGAAAAACTGGGAATGCTCGCCGACTTTCAGGCAGGTAGGCCTTTGGTGGTGATTTTTTATCCAGGCAAGGACGAGTGCAATTCTGCTGCTTCCACCTCAGATCCAAAACTGCTCCGCTCCAATCACGAAGCGGTACTGAAATATGCCAAGAAATTTGGGACGGCTTCACCTGTATATCTGTACCAGCAAGCACATGGATTGGAGAAGTATGCAGGCATTCATACTTGGATACCCGATCCAGAAGGTGCCTTTGCTCAGCAATTCTTTCAATTTCCTTATCCATGCAAAAGCTTCGTGGTGATCAGTCCCAAGGGCAACTACCGGGCAATCTTGGGCGAGTTTCCCATTTCTCAAATTTCAGTAGCTCTCAAAAAACTCTAATCCATCTGTGAATACTTCTGTCCCTGAATTGCGCAAAGCCAATCTTTCTGATTTAACCGAACTTTTGGCCCTTGCTCGAACCTCCTTTGTGCAGGCATTTACCGTAGGGAATAAACCTGAAAATGTGCAGGCCTATCTAGCCGAAGCCTTTACTGAGGATAAGTTGACCCAAGAAATTCAGGAGACCGCGTCGACTTTTATTGTAGCAAGTTTAGCTGGGAAGCTTGTAGGTTACACCAAACTCAACCTTTCTGCCGCACAGGCAGACGTGCAGGATCCTGCTTCTGTGGAGGTGGCTCGCTTGTATACCTTGGAAGAGGTATGGGGTACCGGGCTGGGGCAGTTGCTCCTTGATGCGGCAATCGCCTTTGGGAGACAGGAGGGAAAGACTTGGCTTTGGCTGGGTGTCTGGGAGCACAATGCGCGTGCGATCCGTTTTTACGAGAAAAATGGACTTCTTATTTTTGGGAGCCATCCCTTTCCTTTTGGAGACGAGATCCAAACCGATTGGCTGATGCGGATGGACCTTTGAAGGTGAGCTTATCCAAGTAACTACTTCTTGCAGGGCAAATTGAGTCTGCCTATTTTTAAAGAAAAAAAATGAAGCGCTCTTTTCTAGTTTTGGTAGTCCTGCTGTCCGTTTGGACTGCATCGTTTTCTCAGGAGAAAGAGCCTATTCTGATATTGATCTCC
>CAJBER010000158.1 GCA_903952135.1 uncultured Algoriphagus sp. | reverse complement strand
CATGGATCGTACACGTCTACAGCCATATCAAAGGTCCGCAACTCATGGTAGATGTCAATTACTCGGGTGTTTCGGACATCTGGGCAGTTTTCTTTGAAGGTAAATCCAAGAATTAGCACCTTCGCATCCAGCACTTTGATATCCTTACGCATCATCAATTTGATGATTTCAGTAGCGACAAATTTCCCCATGCTGTCATTGACGCGTCGACCTGCCAAAATGATTTCTGGGTGATAGCCTACTTCCTGTGCTTTTTGTGCCAGGTAAAAAGGGTCTACCCCGATGCAATGTCCACCTACCAAACCGGGCTTAAATTTCAGAAAGTTCCACTTGGTGCCAGCAGCATCCAATACCTCCTGCGTATCAATCCCCAAGAGATTGAAAATCTTGGCCAACTCATTAACAAAGGCAATATTGATGTCACGTTGAGAGTTTTCGATCACCTTGGATGCTTCGGCTACTTTGATAGAGGATGCCTTGTAGGTGCCAGCGGTAATGATGCTTCGGTAAAGCGCATCCACAAAATCTGCTACTTCCGGAGTACTGCCTGAGGTAACTTTTACAATCTGTGCTACCGTATGCACCTTGTCCCCAGGATTGATTCGCTCTGGTGAATAGCCTGCAAAAAAATCATTGTTGAATTTCAATCCTGAAACTTTTTCCAATACGGGAACGCAATCCTCTTCTGTTACCCCTGGATAGACCGTGGATTCATAGATAACCACATCTCCCTTCTTCAAATAATGGCCAATGTTTTCGGAAGCCTTCAACATCGGAATGAGTATGGGGCGATTGTGCTTGTCTGTAGGCGTAGGCACGGTCACAATAAATACCGTACAATCACTCAGCACATTCGAATCAAAACTAGGGAACAAGCCTTTCTGACCTGTTTGAGGACTGGAAGCTACCAATACCGAAGAAAGTGCAGCATCCTCCACTTCCAAAGTGGCGTCATGACCAGCTACCAACTCTCCAACCCGCTTTTGGTTGATATCAAAACCGACAACGGGATATTTTTTTGAAAATTCTACCGCCAAAGGAAGGCCTACATAGCCTAGACCTATCACTGCAATTTTTACTTCTTGTATTGGCTTCACTAGCTTTTTAGTTAATTCCGAATAAGCTAGTCAGACTAGCCAAAGATTTTACTTCATTAGTATTGAGGTACCGGGTAATCAATGGGGATTAACCTTTCAGTACCCTGAATGGGATATAGAATTAAAGCCCAGGCTTTCCTATTCCTTGGAAACGGAAGCCCAACTTTTCGAGTTGCTCTCCATTCAAAATGTTTCTGCCATCAAAAAGCGTGGCTGGCTGCTTCATCTGGGAATAGATTTGTTTCCAATCCAAGACCACAAACTCATCCCATTCGGTCAAAATGGCTACTGCAGCTGCATCAGCACAGGCTTCATAGGCGGAGTCAACCACTTCTACCAATTTTCGATTTTCCTCAGGGGACCGCGTTCCCAGAAAGTCAAGGTCTGAGTAAATCTTTTCTTTGGGTACTTTGGGATCGTACACCACCACATGCGCACATTCGTCGAGCAGGTAGTCTGCTACATAAATTGCAGCTGACTCTCGGGTATCGTTGGTATCCTTTTTAAATGCCCATCCTAAAAAGGCGATTTTCTTTCCATTGACGGTATTGTACAGACTTTTGATGATTTGCTTGGCAAATCGTTGGGTTTGGTGATCGTTGATTCGAATCACCTGCTCCCAATAATCGGCTACCTCATGAAGTTGGTAACTTCTGGCAATGTATACCAAGTTGAGAATATCTTTTTTGAAGCAGGACCCACCAAATCCTACGGAGGCTTTCAAAAATTTGGAACCAATACGGGAATCCATTCCAATGGCTTTGGCCACATCGTCTACATCTGCACCGGTGGCTTCACAGAGCTCAGAGATCGAATTGATAGAAGATACCCGCTGCGCTAAAAACGCATTTGCTGTGAGCTTGCTCAATTCGGAAGACCACAAGTTGGTTGTTAAAATCTTCTCTTCTGGTACCCAGGCAGCATAAATAGACGCCAATGCTTGAATAGCGGCTTTCCCTTCCGGACTTTGATCGCCACCGATCAGCACGCGATCAGGATTCAGCAGGTCTTGAACGGCGGTACCCTCCGCCAAAAATTCAGGGTTGGAAAGAACCTGGAAAGAAATTTGGCTTTGAGAATTATGTAAAATATCCTTTACAGCCTGGGCTGTTCGAACTGGCAAAGTGGACTTCTCAACGACAATCTTAGAAGTGGTAGACACGGAAGCAATCTGACGTGCGCAAAGTTCCACCCACTTTAGGTCTGCAGCCATCCCCTTCCCTTCCCCATAAGTTTTGGTGGGGGTATTGACGGAAATAAAGACCATATCTGCCTCCCGAATTCCTTGATCGACATCCTTGGAGAAAAACAGATTTCGACCTCTAGCTTCAGCCACTACTTCTGCCAAGCCTGGTTCATAAACGGGCAACTGGGTCAAATCATCCTGATTCCAAGCATCAATCCGCGCAGCATTGGCATCGACCACAACCACACGAATGTCTGGACATTTAAGTGCCAAAACCGCCATGGTAGGTCCTCCCACATAACCGGCACCGATGCAACAGATATTTTTAATTTTAACCATGGTATTCAAAACTCATTCAACAAAAAAAAAATCAAGTAGAATTCTATTGACAGACAGGCCAATGAATACATCCTACAAATAACGGAAGGAATTGATGTTTTTTTTAGGGAAACGCAGAATTTGTGTCTACGAAAATGAAAACAAACTGGATAATTCGATTTTTTTTAACTCCAACTCTTTAAATCCAACAGGTTGTTGTTATCGCAAATTCAAGATTTCTTTTTACCTTTTTCACACTAACAGTGAAACCCATGACCTACCCAAGCCTAATTAGAGGGCTTATTTGGACCTTAAGCATCGCCAGCTTGTGGAGTTGCTCCCAAAATGCTACTGCTCCTCCTGAATTACTAGAAGGGGAGCAAATCAGTTATAACTTCCATATACGCCCCATTCTTTCAGACAAATGCTTTGCTTGTCACGGCCCAGATGCGAATAAGCGAGAAGCAGACCTCCGATTAGATACGGAAGCAGGGGCGTTTGCGGCACTGAAAGACAGTCCTGGAAAATTTGCCCTAGTCAAAGGCAAACCCCTCAACTCAGAAGTGTACCACCGCATCACCAGCTCTGATCCAGGGTTGATCATGCCTCCACCTGAATCAAACCTAAGCCTGACAGAATCCGAAGTTCAGCTAATCACAAAATGGATCGAACAAGGAGCTAACTATGAACCCCATTGGGCGTTTACTCGGGTAGAAAAGCCAAAAGTGCCTGCCACCGAATGGGGAACTAATGAAATTGACCGATTTGTAGAAGCAAAAATGAAAACCAAAGGACTGGAACCTAACCCGGAAGCCAGTTCCTATGAACTTATCAAGCGCGCAAGTTTGGACCTTACCGGGCTCCCTCCTTCCCTGGAAATCCTTGAGAAATATGCCGGTTTTAAAGGGGCAAACACCTACGATAAATTACTAGATCAATTGCTCAGTAGTCCCTCCTATGGAGAAAAAATGGCAATTCTCTGGCTTGACATCTCTCGCTACTCCGACAGCTACGGCTACCAAGATGATAACATCCGAAGCCAATGGCCCTACCGGGACTGGGTGATTCATGCATTCAATAAAAATCTGCGCTACGATCAATTTTTGACTTGGCAGCTTGCAGGAGACCTTCTCCCCAATCCAACCAAGGAGCAACTTTTGGCGACAGCCTTCAATAGAAACCATAAATACACCGAAGAAGGGGGAATCATTGAGGAAGAATACCGAGTAGAATACGTGCTCGACAAAACAAATACCTTCAGCAAGGGAATCCTTGGCATCACCATGGAATGTGCGCAGTGCCATGACCATAAGTATGATCCTGTATCCCAAAAAGAATACTACCAACTCTATGCTTTTTTCAATAACTCTCAAGAAAAGGGATTTGAGGGAGACGTGAGTGTTTCCAAACCTGCCAAGACTCCAATCCTCTGGGTGGAACGAGAAGATTTGGATGGCATCCTCAGCTTTATCAATCATCAAGATACTAGCAAGTTGAGCGTATCAGTCATGGGTGAGTTGGAAGAAAAGCGAACTACCTACATTCTGAATCGAGGTGCTTATGATGCACCTACAACCCCTGTTGAGGCTGCTACGCCCACTTCTATCCTTTCGTTTTCTAATTCCTTTGAAAAAAATCGCCTTGGCTTAGCCAAATGGACTACAAATAGAGACAATCCACTGACGTCTAGAGTTTTTGTCAACCTCATCTGGCAAGAAATTTTTGGTAGAGGAATTGTCAAATCTGCCGGGGACTTTGGTATGCAAGGTGACCTCCCTACGCATCCAGAACTCTTGAATTGGTTGGCGGCTGACTTCATGGAAAAAGGATGGGACATGAAAGCATTGTTGAAAAAAATCCTGCTTTCATCCACCTACCGACAATCGGCTAGCATTTCATCTAGCCACTTGGAAATTGATCCGGACAACATCTACTTGGCTCGAGCGCCTCGCCTGCGCCTACCTGCAGAGAATATTCAGGACCTGGTTCTTGCCTCTAGCGGGCTTTTGGTAGGGGAAATTGGAGGCCCTAGCGTCAAGCCGTACCAGCCCTCTGGACTTTGGGAAGCGGCTACCTCAGGTCGTGGGGTTCTGGCCAACTATCTACAGGATACAGGAAATAAATTGTACAGAAGGGGAATTTATAACTTTATCAAACTGACCGTCCCACCCCCGAAGGCGATCATCTTCGACTCTAGCAACCGGGATCGTTGTGAGGTATCTAGAAATAGAACCAACACCCCTCTGCAAGCTCTTGCCATGATGAATGATCCCATGGTCCTAGAGGCTTCTCGAGTCTTAGCTACTAAGCTTTCAGAGAAATATCCCAACTCCGATCAAGCCATTTCCGAAGCCTTCAAACGAATTGTGTGCAGAGAATTGAAATCGGAAGAAAATGAATTGCTCCAAAATTACTACAACGCGGAGCTCAAACACTTTCAATCAAATCCAAAAGATGCTGCTGCAATCTTAGATGTGGGCGAATACCCCATTAACCCCCGTGCCATTACCCCTCAAAATGCAGCACTCATGCAGGTTATTGTGAGTTTGTACAATTTGGAAGAAACCATTACCAAAAGTTGATATGGAAAAAGAATTTTTAGAACAAGGACTCAACCACAACAGAAGGAAATTCCTTTCTCGCTTGAGTTTGGGCGTTGGCAGCGTAGCCTTGGGATCTTTATTGATTCCAGATCTCTTTTCTGGTAAAAAGGAAGCCGAAGAATCCTTGATGCGTGCCTTGCCGCACTTCGCTCCCAAGGCGAAGCGGATCATCTACTTATTTCAAAATGGTGCCCCTTCCCAGTTGGAGACCTTCGATTACAAACCCCAGCTCATCAAAAATTTTGGGCAAGAGCTTCCGGAATCCATTCGCATGGGGCAGCGCCTGACCGGGATGACAGCAGACCAAAGTTCCTTCCCCTTGGTTGGTTCCTATTTTGAATTTAACCAATATGGACAGAGTCGAGCCTGGATTTCTTCGCTTTTCCCACACCTATCTTCGGTAGTCGATGACTTATGCATTGTCAAGTCCATGCATACCGAAGCGATTAACCATGATCCTGCCCTGACCTTTTTCCAGACTGGAGCACAGGTGGGCAACAGACCTAGCATGGGTTCTTGGTTGAGCTATGGGCTTGGCAGCGAAAATGAAAACCTACCCGCCTTCTGTGTGCTACTTAGCCGGGGCAAAGGAAATGGGCAGGGAGTCTATTCTAAATTATGGTCCAGCGGCTTCTTGGATGCACGGCACCAAGGGGTGCAATTTTCAAATTCCGAAGATCCTGTACTCTACCTTTCCGATGCCGAAGGCGTAAGCAAAGATCAGCGAAGAAGAATGCTAGATCAACTGGCCGCTATGAATGACCTTAGCTACCAGGAATTTAATGACCCACAAATCACAACAAAGGTACAGCAATACGAAATGGCCTTCCGCATGCAGACGGCCGTGCCCGAAATCACGGATGTGAGCAAGGAGCCAGATGCAGTGGTCAAATTGTATGGCCCGGATTGCTTGGTACCCGGTACCTATGCAGCAAACTGCCTGTTGGCGCGAAAGCTTTCTGAAAATGGAGTACGCTTTGTGCAACTCTACCACCAAGGATGGGATACGCATGACAACCTTCCCAACCAGATGATAGGTCAGGCCAAAGATGTCGATCAAGCGTCTGCAGCCCTCATTACAGACTTAAAGCAGCGCGGACTGCTCGACGAAACCTTGGTGATTTGGGGAGGAGAATTTGGCAGAACGAACTACTGCCAAGGAAAAATCGCCCCTGAAAATTATGGTCGGGACCACCACCCACGTGCCTTCTCCATCTTTATGGCAGGCGGAGGCGTCAAATCAGGCATGGTTTACGGGGAAACTGATGACTTTGGATACAATATCCAAGAAAATCCAGTTCACGTGCATGACTTCCAAGCCACCGTCATGCACTTGATGGGGATTGACCATGAAAAACTAATTTACAAACACTTGGGGAGAAGGTACCGACTGACCGATGTGCATGGAAAAGTGGTGAATGATTTAATCGCTTAACCCCCCACTTCGTGAATTCTACGACGCTCAAAAATTTACTTGAAAACCTCCTCATTTTTTGGTGTGGTTTAACGGCTATTTTGCTTGTTGGAGGGGAAAATATTCAACTACCCACTTGGCTTCAAGTAGTAGGAAGGTTGCATCCCCTACTCCTCCATTTCCCCATCGTCCTCCTTCTTTTGGCAGCAGCCTTACTTTGGATTCGAGATGAAAATCGAATTCGGTACTTCAGTTGGTTGCTTCTGCTTGGAGCCAATTTGGCTGGAGTTACGGTAGTTGCAGGACTTTTCTTGGCCACTGAGGATTACAGCAGCGATTCGCTTAACTGGCACAAATGGACAGCTATCTGTAGCCTAGGAGTGGCTGTAGGCTTGTATTTTCTTCGAGAGCAAACCTTACCCATTCTGCGCTCCCTATCCGTCAGTCTGGGTCTGATCCTTGTCCTAACGGGCCATTTCGGAGCCGAATTGACGCATGGATCGGATTTCTTACTCGCCCCATTAAAGCAACCTATTGACAATACACTCACCTTAGAGAAGGCAGAGGTATTTAATGATTTGGTCAAACCCATTTTGGAGGCGAAATGTGTAGCCTGCCATAACGCAAACAAGGTAAAGGGAGAACTTCGGCTGGACCAACTTACTGGTATCCAAAAAGGAGGAAAGTCAGGGGCGCTATTTGTAGCAGGCAACCCAGAACTCTCCCTTATGATCAAGCGCATCCATCTTCCTCTGGAGGATGAAGATCACATGCCTCCTAAGGATAAGTTACAGCTTACAGATGAGGAACTAGAAATCCTTCGTCTTTGGGTGATTTCAGGTGCACGATTTGATCAAAAAGTAGCTGAGCTCCCAAAAGAAGAAGCTTTTTTCCAGTTAGTGGCCAATCGGTTTTCTACTGAGAAAAATTACGATTTCCCCGCGGCTGATCCAGATGAAATAGCCTCACTCACTACCTTCTTTAGAAAGGTAAATCCGCTTTACCCCGATTCCCCAGCTCTTGAAGTGGCCTATTTTGGAGCTTCTGCCTTTGATCCCAAGTCGCTGACAGATTTGAGTTCCATACAGAATCAGGTAGTCAAGTTGACCTTAAATCGCATGCCTCTCCAAGAAGCGGATCTTAGCATATTGGCTGATTTTCAGAACCTTGAATCCCTTCACCTCAACTTTAGTGATGTGCCTGGACAGCAACTGGAGTATTTAATCAAGTTACCAAAACTTCAGACCCTGGCGCTATCCGGAAACCCATTGGATGAAACAGGAATCAAGGCCTTAGAAAAGATGAGCCAATTGAAGAAGCTTTACCTATGGCAAACGGGACTAGATGAGGGCAAAAAAAATAAGTTAAGCAAGGCCCTTTCTTCCACAACAATCGACTTTGGCTATCTAGACAAGGGCATCATTTACCCACTCAATCCTCCAAAGATCAAGATTGATAAAACCATCTTTGAAGGACAAACGGAAGTGATTTTATCGCATCCAATCAGTTCCACTGAAATTCGCTACACGCTAGACGGTAGCCTCCCGGATAGCATCAGTAGTCCTGTTTACAAAAATCCAATTCAGCTGACCGCCTCTACCTCACTCAGAGCAAGGGTATTTGCCTCGGGCTGGATCGGAAGTAGTGATACCAAAGAGTTATTAATCAAAAAAGGAACGACACCAAGCAGTTACAGTTTGGCAACCCCACCAAATCCAAAGTATGCAGCCAAAGGGGCTAGCAGCTTATTTGATGGAGTCAAGGCAAAGGCCAACCATACCACTGGAGACTGGCTAGGCTTTACAGATACACCCTTGGACATCACCCTTTCAGTGAGTACCACCCAACCCAAAAAGGTGGAGCTAAGCCTTCTTTTGAATGAAGGTGCCTACATCTTCCCTCCCCAATCGGTTGAAGTTTGGGTTGGATACAAAGGGAAATGGAGCAAGGTAAACGTGGCTCCACAACCCATTCCTACACAAATCCAGGACCCTCGATTTGGCTTGGTGGCAATCCCCTTGGCTACTTCTCCGTTTGATCAAATTCGCTTGAAAGTAAACCCCATCGCCAAATTGCCTTCCTGGCATCCTGGAGCAGGATCCAAAGGCTGGGTGTTTGTGGATGAGATCCTGCTTCATTAATTCAATCTCACGTATCATGGTTGCCTTAGCCTACAAGAAATACCAACAGCTGCTGACGGAAAAAATGAAGCTTGCTTTCCAGCAAGAGGAAGAGACTACAAAAGCAGCCTCCATTCTCTCCCATAGTCTTTCAAGGAAGGGATGGATCTATGCGTGTGGAACTGGGCATTCCCATCTACTGGCAGAAGAGATTTTTTACCGAGCGGGTGGATTTGCGCGCGTGCGGCCACTTTTGCTGCCTCAACTCATGCTGCATGAAAGTGCTACAGGAAGTACCGATGAGGAACGAAAAGAGGGCTATGCTCCGATCCTTTTTCAAGAGTATGCAATCACCAAAAATGACGTACTGCTCATCTCTTCCAACTCTGGAAGAAATGCAGTTCCTATTGAATTGGCTAGTTATGCCCGTGAGCAAGGCGCTAAAGTGATTGTGATTACCAACCTTGCCCACAGCAAATCGGTCACCTCTCGACATGCCTCAGGGCTCAAATTGTATCAATTGGGAGATGTGGTCTTGGATAATTTTGGAGAAATTGGAGATGCAGCGCTTAAACTTGAAGGCTTAGATACTCCCGTAGGACCTACCTCCACTGCCATCGGTACTGCCCTACTACAAGCAATCTGTGTCGAAGCTACAGCACAGCTCCTGGCTCAAGGAATTACTCCAGAAGTTTTTGCTAGTTCCAACTCGGATCAAGGAGCATCCCACAACGAAGCCTTGCTCGAAGCCTACAAGCCCCTAGTCAAGATGCTTTAATGGATCCCGGAACTCAAGCCACTTTTTCCGGAGGGCATAAATAACTTGAATCGAGGGGCATAGCCTGGCCGAATGTAAATGGGCTCCCGGTAAATCGGCGAATCCACGGTGGGCTCCTCACCAGAATCCGTGTAGCGAATTAGCATGCCTGGAAATGCCGAATTGACCATTACTTGCTCATTAATAACCTGTACCCCAGGTCTTGGCAAGCGGTAATCAACTCCCCCAAAAATCGTTTCCAACCGTGGGAGTTCTCGTTGCCCCACCAAATTGACGAATTGATTCCATTCCTTAGATCGCTTGGATTTCATCTCGGCTTCCGTGGCCTCCATAGACCAATCTGGGTCTCCATGCCAAGCACGTTCTACGTAGCCAAACATCTTTGGAAAGAGATAATACTCCAGCATTTCGCCTCCTTTAATCGTTTCTGTCCATACTTGCCCGGATACACCAATGATATTCTGGCGACCTTGGTCAGTTAGTTTGGTAAATTTTTGTGCTTGCTCCGACCAGTTCCAGGGCTTACCATCGATGGTTTGATCGTGCGAAAGGTACAGTTTACCGGGCACGGCTTTCCAGGATTGATACAAATCGACTACCCCACTCCAACTATGCCCTCGCTCATCAGGATCCCAGGAATAAGCCAGATCAAAGTAGAAATTGGCACTGGAACAGATGATGACTGGGTAACCTGCATTCGCAAGTTTGTAGGCCATGTCCTCCCCTCCCCATCCAGCTACCGCATTCCAAGCGTACAGTTTCCAGTCTTGGTTGGCGAATTTTAGATTGGGGCTAACTGAAGCAGTACCGTGGGTCTGCCCGATTTCTTCCCATCCGCCCATCTTCCAGCCGTGCTTTTGGAGGATGGTCGCAGTTCGCTCGCGGAAATAATCGATCAGATCTCCTGTTTGGAGTTGGGGGTTTTTAGCCAAAAAGTCTGCACAAATCGGAGATGCTGTCCACACTCCTTTTGGCACCTCTTCCCCACCACTGTGCCAATTTCTAGCCTCCACTCCTGCGGAAGCATACATTTTCCCGATTTCAACCACCAGTTTTTCGTAAAAGTTGTAGGTGGATTCTTGGCAAACGCAAACCGTGTTGCCTTTGAAATTTTGTGCAGACAGGTACTTGGACTCATCGGCTGGATCTGCCAGTCGGTAGGCAAGCGCCTCTTTCTCCTTTCCGGCCTGCATGAAGGTTTGGTAGCGCTTTTCCATAGCCAAGATTGCCGCTCTGGAGTGCGCGGGCACGCCGAGTTCAGGGATCACTTCAATATTTCTGTCTTTGGCGTAGGTTAAGATTTCCTGAAAATCTGCTGCAGTATAGAAGCCTGTGCCCGTGGTACTTTGGTTAGGATCTGCTCCAGAAGCATAATAAGGCCATAGAAATTCGGATTCATCCACTGAAAAGCCTCTTCTTCCACCTAATTCAGTCAATTCCGGCAACCCTGGAATTTCGATTCGCCATCCCTCGTCATTGGCCAAGTTGAAGTGGAATACATTCAACTTGTAGAAAGACATGAGGTCCAAGAGTTTGAACACTTGTTCCTTGGATTGAAAGTTTCTGGCGACATCCAAGAAAAATCCTCGGTAGCCAAACGCTGGAGCATCTTCAATCTCTACCTGAGGAAGTACAAGTTCCTGCACCCCATCCTTCCAAAATGCGGGAGGCAATAGCGCCAAAAAGGAATTGACCCCATACAAGGCTCCAGTTGTAGTTGAGGCCTGAATCAATACCTGATCACCTGTGGTTTTTAGGGTATAGCCTTCCTTAGGTAGGGAGGCTACCTGCTCCAATCGAATCTTAAAGGCAGGTGTTTTGCCACTAGTTTTGGATGAAAATCCATTTTTCAGCGTAGCCTCCAAGTATTCTTTGGCCTTTTCGAAGGGGGCTGCACCCTCCACTTGGATAGTTCCAGGGCTTAGGGAAAGAGTCGAGCCGGTATACTTCCAACTTTTGGGAGAAGGCAGGTAGGGAGGAATGCTTTGATCGGGTAATGGAAAAAGTTCGCGATTCTCAGCATAGCGCTGGGCTGAGGAGGTTACGGGAAAGGAAGTACCAGTAGCGAGTTCTACTAGATTGGCCTCCGTAATGACTTCTTTTTGGTACTGAAAAATTTCTTCCCCTTTCCCATCTGCATGTAAAAAAATCAAGCCCTCAGGAGGATAGGCGTTCTTCAAAAAAGTACCAGAACTTCGGTACGATAAAGAAAAGGACTCGTTGGGTTTCAAGGAAGGTGTCTCCCCTTCCCATACAAAGAAATCCCCTTGCAGGTGCTTCAAACTAAGTTTCGGGTCCAAGGATTGGCTCCGAATGGAAATGAATATGGTATTGAAATACAGCTTCCAGCCTGCATCCAGCGTCCCAGCACCACGATTGGTCAGTATGAGGGTAGCCGTATGCTGCTGAGGAGCAGTGATTTTGTTCTCCTCCAAAGACCAGGAAGCATGTACTTGAGCCCATCCTTTGGGAAGTAGGAAACCGATAAAAAGGATGCAAAAAAAGACGCGTCGTGAGAAAAAGTGGTTCATGGTTAAACTTCTAGTTTTGGTGACTGAATAAATTTAAGTGGAGTTATTTTTATAAGCATCTAATTTTAAATAAATTAATCAGCGAAAGATTAATCACCCAGTACAACCCAAACGTAACCCATGCGCATAGATCAACAGGCCAACACCTTAAACGGACGTTATTTGGCTTTAGACGTTTTGAGGGGCATGACTTTGGCCTTCATGGTCATTGTAAATACCCCGGGAGATTGGAGCACCCTCTATGCTCCACTCGCTCATGCCAACTGGCATGGATTTACCCCTACCGACTTGGTATTTCCCACCTTTATTTTTGTGGTAGGAAATGCGATGAGTTTTGCCCTCAAAAAGATGCAGGACATGCGGCCTCGAGATTTTTACAAAAAAGTAGTTACCCGCACGGCCCTCATTTTTGCTATTGGATGGCTGCTCAATGCTTTTCCTTTCTTTGAACCCAATGAAGCCGGGAAACTTGCATTCATCGATTTGTCCGAAGTTCGATTGCTGGGCGTATTGCAGCGCATCGCACTTTCCTATTTGGGTGCTGCGCTCCTCTTGTATTGGGGAGGAATCAGACTAGGCTGGATCTTTAGCATTGCTTCCCTCCTCCTGTATTGGCCTATTCTCTACTACTTCGGAACTGCAGGAGACCCCTACAGTTTGGAAGGCAACGCGGCACTTCATCTGGACTTGGCAATCATTGGCAAAGAACGCATGTACATGGGAGAACGTATTCCATTTGACCCAGAAGGAATTTTGAGCACGCTCACCTCCATCGTCAATGTGATTGGAGGATACCTAGCAGGCCGTTTTATCCAAAAAAATGGAAATACCGTTCCAACCGTACGAATGCTTCTCGTGATGGGCATCCTCCTCATCGGCTTGAGTTATGCCTGGGATGTGGTATTCCCAATCAACAAGAAAATTTGGACAAGCCCTTACGTGCTGCTCACTGTAGGCTGGGATCTGGTCTTGCTTTCAGTTCTTGTTTTTTTGGTTGAAGTCAATCGGATTTCCTCCTGGACCTACTTCTTCCAGGCCTTTGGACGCAACCCGCTCATCCTGTACGTTTGCTCTGGGGTTGTAATCGCTCTTATTTCCTTCATCCCTGTTGGCGATAGCAACTTGCAAGATGTGATCTACGCCAAAGGGTTTACCAGTTGGCTGGAACCTAAAAATGCCTCCTTCCTATTTGCAATTGCTTACATGCTTTTGATTTGGAGCATTGGGTTCCTGATGGATAAAAATAAAATCTACATCCGAGTTTAAGTGCTTTTGAAACAAAAAATGGCAGCAAGGATCTCTTGCTGCCATTTTTTGTTTGTAGACCAACGGGTTTTACTCAAAGATAGCCTTTGGTGATCCGCTGAATGTACTTGCCCACAATGTCAAACTCCAAGTTGACGATATCTCCTGCGGTCAATTGATGAAAGTTGGTGAACTCGTAGGTGTAGGGAATGATGGCCACTGAAAAGGAGCCTGGCGCAGATTTAAAACAGGTCAGGCTGGTTCCATTCATCGTGATGGACCCTTTCTCCACCGTCACATTTCCCAAAGCAGCATCGAAACTCACATCTACTAGCCAAGAACCATCCTGATCTGCGATTCGCTGAATCGTCCCAATCTGATCCACATGACCTTGCACAATGTGCCCATCAAAGCGACCATTTGCTGACATGCAGCGTTCCAAGTTTACTATTTTACCCACTTGCCAAGTGGATAAATTGGTCTTCTGCAAGGTTTCCGCAATCGCTGTCACCCGATATCCCTCTGGAGAAACTTCTACTACGGTGAGACAGACGCCATCGTGCGCCAAGGATTGATCTACCTTCAATTCAGCAGTTAGAGGACTTGAAAAAGAAAAATGCGTGTTTGACCCTTCGGTGGTGATTTGGCTGAGGGTGCCGATGGCTTCGATGATTCCAGTAAACATGTGCTGAGGATTAGGTACTTCCGACAATCTATACCAAAAATTGCCTTTTCGGATTCAAAGTACGGCAATTAATCAATTATCTTCGAGGGCTCAAGTCCAAAATTCATGCTCAAGTTAGAAGATACCTACTTACACAAAGGAAAGCGAAAGGCGCTGGTAGCCGAACTTCGCAAAAAGGGGATCCAAAACGAAGCAGTCCTGGAGGCGATCAACACGCTACCCCGCCACTTTTTTTTCGATACAGCCTTAATTTCCCATGCCTATGAGGACAAGGCATTTCCAATTGGCGAAGGACAAACCATTTCTCAACCCTACACGGTAGCCTTTCAATCTTCCTTGCTGGAAGTTGCTCCAGGGGACAAAATCCTTGAAATCGGAACCGGCTCGGGATACCAAGCCTGCATCTTGCACCTGCTGGGCGCTGAAGTGATCAGTATTGAGTATCAAAAAAAACTTTTTGAGCATACAAGCCGCTTTTTGCAGCGACTGGGAATCCAACTCCAATTATTCTTTGGAGATGGCACAGGAGGTGTACCGGCACATGCTCCCTACGATAAAATCATCGTGACCGCCGGGGCACCTGTAGTCCCTGAAGCCCTGATCCAGCAACTGAAAATCGGAGGGATTCTGGTCATCCCCGTAGGAGACCGAAGCAAGCAAGCCATGGTAAAGATCACCAAAAAGTCGGCTACCGAAGTCCAGCGCGAAGAATTTGAAGGTTTCGCCTTTGTGCCCTTGCTCGGAAAAGAAGGCTGGAATCACTGAGAATCAATTCATTTAAGGATCTCTGAAAAATCATGAATTCCAAATTAAATTTGGAATTAGATTCGAAAAGTGCATTTCACGGGATTTTAGTGCTATTTTTGAACAAAATCAGCCGATATGCCAAATCAAAAGTTTGCCAAGGATTCCGTGACCATCATGACGGAAATGGTGCTTCCCAACGATACGAATACACTCAACAACCTTATGGGTGGACGATTGATGCATTGGATGGATATCGTAGCCGCCATTGCTGCGCAGAAGCATTGCAACCGAATCGTAGTTACCGCCTCAGCAGATAACATTTCCTTTAAGGAACCGATCAATTTGGGGAATGTAGTCACGCTACGCTCTCAAGTTACGCGTGCCTTCAATTCCTCCATGGAGGTGTTTATCGAGGT
>CAJBER010000157.1 GCA_903952135.1 uncultured Algoriphagus sp. | reverse complement strand
TAATCACCTATTTTTTTTACTTTTGTGCCTTAGTCCACTCATGACATGATTTACGTTTCCCGAAAGGAACATTTTAACGCCGCACACAAGCTTTGGAATCCCAACTGGTCTGACGCTAAGAATTTCGAGGTATTTGGTCCTTGTGCCAATGTCAATTGGCATGGTCACAACTTTGAATTGATTGTGACGGTCAAGGGTGAGCCAGATCCAGAAACGGGCTTTGTAGTGGATTTAAAAGAACTTTCCGAGGTGACACGACGCTTGCTTATCGATCGAGTGGATCACAAAAACCTAAACATGGATGTGGATTTCATGCAGGGAAAAATGGCGAGTTGTGAGGTATTGGTGATGGAGTTTTGGAAAATTTTAGCCCCTGCAGTAAAGGATATTACACCAAGAGGAGCCTTGTATAAATTGACCCTATACGAAACTCCTCGGAATTTTGTGGAATACCTGGGTGAGTAGGGGTATTTCTTGTTGCTATTTTTGGGAAGTAGGCAGATTCGCCTACTTTTATTTTTTAGTTAAGTAGGACACGCTTTGAAAAAGATTTACATCATTTCTGGAGAACGCTCAGGGGACATGCATGCAGGCAATTTGGTGCATGCCTTGAAATCCCTGGATTCCAAACTTCAATTTCGTGGTATGGGTGGACAGTATTCCAAGGATGCAGGTGTCAACTTGGCTTTGGACTATGCTGCGGTATCCGTGATGGGATTTGTAGAAGTGGTCTTTGGGTTTCGTAAGGTGCTCAAAGCTATGGCTTTGGTCAAAAAAGACATTCTCACCTATCAACCGGATGCAGTGGTACTGGTAGACTTTGGGGGCTTCAATATGAAGGTAGCGGCATTCGCCACTCAGCATGGAATTCCTGTGCATTATTACATCCCTCCGAAAGTTTGGGCTTGGAATCAAAAACGAGCATTTAACCTAAAAGCAAATACGGAGCAAGTCTATTCCATATTGCCTTTTGAACCTGCCTTCTTTGCCAAATTCGGCATGCAAGTGCAGTATGTGGGGAATCCTTTGTTGGATGAAATCAAAAAGTTTACCCCTCACGATTTTTTCTACCAGAAAAATGAGCTTTCCTACCAACCCATGATAGCCTTACTTCCGGGTAGTAGAACCCAAGAGGTAATGGCCATGTTGGCAAAAATGATTGCCTTGGTGCCCGATTTCCCTCAGGTACAGTTTGTGGTAGCTGGGGTAGATAGCCTGCCTGAAGCCACCTATGAATTGGCAAAGGCTAAAGGGATCAAGGTGATTTACAATCAAACTTACGATTTGCTTTCTCATGCTACTGCTGCGGTGGTCACTTCGGGTACAGCTACCTTGGAGACAGCGCTTTTTAATGTACCTCAGCTTGTAGTCTACAGCACTTCTTGGATATCGTACCAGATTGGAAAGCGATTGATTCGAGTGCCCTACATTTCCCTACCAAACCTGATTGCAGACAAAAAAGTAGTCAGAGAATTGATTCAAGATGATTTTTCGCTTGATAACCTTCGCCAAGAGCTGGGGCGACTCCTTTCTGATGCTACTTATAGACAGGAGATGAAAGTGGGGTATGAATTGATTCGTGAACGAATAGGGGAGCAGCAAGCTTCAGAGCGAGTAGCTCGCTTGATACTGGAATCACTAGGTAAAAAATAAACCCCGAGAATCTCGGGGTTTTGACTTAAGCAACCTGCAGTTGCTTGAATTTAGACGTGTCAAACTTGGACCGTGCATAGGCCTCATCGATATGTAAGGCGGTAATGCTTTGGTCGGATGGGATTTCGTACATCGCATCCGTTACGATCGCCTCACAGATGGAACGCAGCCCACGAGCACCTAGATTGTATTCTACGGCCTTGTCAACGATGAAGTCAAGCGCTCCCTCGTCAATGGTCAGCGTTACGCCTTCCATTGCCATTAGCTTGGCATATTGCTTTACCAAAGCATTCTTGGGTTCCGTGAGGATACGCTTCAGCGTAGATCTGTGGAGTGGATCCAAGTGAGTCAACACGGGAAGTCTTCCAATCAATTCCGGGATCAAACCAAAAGCTTTGAGGTCTTGGGCAGTCACGTATTGCAGGAGATTTTCTCGGTTTGCAGTTGCATTGGTGGAAGCCGAATTGAATCCCATAGGTTGCGTGTTCATCCGCTTACCGATGTGCCTAGCAATTCCATCGAAAGCTCCTCCGCAAATGAAGAGGATATTTTCAGTGTTTACCGCAATCATCTTTTGATCAGGGTGCTTTCTGCCTCCTTGAGGTGGAACGTTGACTACCGTTCCTTCCAAAAGCTTAAGAAGGGCTTGCTGTACTCCTTCACCACTCACATCACGGGTGATGGAAGGATTATCGGATTTACGGGCAATTTTATCCACCTCATCGATGTAGACAATGCCTCGCTCTGCTTCTTCTACCTTGTAGTCAGCAGCTTGTAAGAGTCGTGTCAAGATACTTTCAACATCTTCTCCCACATAGCCAGCTTCGGTCAAGACCGTGGCATCAGCGATGCAAAAAGGCACTTCCAATATTTTGGCTAAGGTTTTGGCGAGGTAGGTTTTTCCCGTCCCCGTATCTCCCACCATAATGATATTGGATTTTTCAATCTTGATTTCGTCTGCTTCTTCCTTTTGCTGCAAGCGCTTGTAGTGGTTGTAAACGGCCACGGTAAGCACTTTTTTGGCATCCTCCTGACCAATCACATACTGATCTAAGTACTGCGTAAGTTCCTTTGGCTTTTTGAGTTTAAAAGCAGGAGCAGTTGTAGACTTCTTGTTTTTTTTGTCTTCACCCACGATTTCATGGGCCTGTTCAATACAGAAGTTACAGATGTGAGCAGAGATGCCCGACACCATCAAGTCTACGTCCTTTTTATTTCTACCGCAGAAAGAGCAGGTGATTTGAGCCATTAGGTAGTTTTTTTAACCAGTACTTCATCGATTAAGCCATATTCTTTGGCTTCAGGTGCGCGCAACCAGTAGTCTCTGTCGGAATCCTTTTCAATTTCTTCAAAGGATTTGCCGGTATGGTTGGCCAAGATTTGGTACAATTCCTGACGCATGGCTAGAATCAATTTCAAGGAGATTTCCATATCCGTGGACTGACCTTGCATGCCTCCTGAAGGCTGGTGGATCATCACACGAGAATGTTGAAGGGCGGAACGCTTGTCTTTAGCGCCACCTGCCAGCAATACAGCTCCCATGGAAGCGGCAATCCCAGTACAAATAGTAGCTACGTCTGGACCGATGTACTGCATCGTGTCGTAAATCCCTAGACCTGCAGTCACAGATCCACCTGGGCTGTTGATGTAAAGCAATACGTCTTTTTTGGAATCCACAGATTCCAAGAAGAGGAGCTGTGCTACAATGATGTTGGCAATATGGTCATCCACTCCAGTTCCCAAAAAGATAATGCGGTCCATGATAAGACGGGAAAACACATCGATCTCTCTGAAATTCTGAGGACGCTCCTCAATCACCGAGCGGGTCATGTTTTCAATATGGGTGGTGTATTGGTCAAATGCCGTACCACTAACGCCTTGGTTGTGAATGGCGTATTTTCTGAATTCTTCCTTGTTGATCATGTCTTGGGTTTTTCTAGGAGACAAAACTAAAAAAGTCCTTTAAAAAAGGACTTTTCAATATAGTTCATAATTCGATTACTTGTCCAAAAGTTCCTTGAATTCGTCTATCGTTAGACTTTTCTCAGTCATTTTTATTTTTTCTTGAACCAAGGCCAATACCTTTTCATTCTGTACGGAGGTCATCAAGTTCATGTAGTTTTGACCCTCGTTGCCTTTGAGGTAGTTGTCTACAAACAAGTCCATGCTAGACTCCATTTGTGCACCAAGTCCAGAAGAAGCAAACTGCTCACGGATCATTTCCTTGGTCTTTTCGATCACATCTGCGTGCTCGGCTTGGATTCCATGATCCTTGGCAACTTGATTCGAAATCAAGGACCAAGACAATTGCTTGGCGTAGATTGGGTATTCCTGCTCTACTTCCGCTTCAGTTACTTTGCCTTCGTTTGCTTTGATCAACCATTCCTTTAGGAATGCATCAGGGAGAGAAAGGTTGGTTTTCTCAACCACCAATTTCTTCAATTCCTCCTCAGTAAATACCTTGGATTCTCTGTTGTAGCTTCCCTGAAGTGTTTCTTTTACTTTCTCTTCAAACTCCTTCTTGTTCTTCACCTGATCTGGGCCAAAGATTTTGTCAAAGAACTCTAGGTTGAGTTCAGCTTTCGCCTTACGGTTGATGTTCTTTACAGTAAAGGTGTAGCCACCTTTAGTATCTTCTCCCT
This sequence comes from uncultured Algoriphagus sp., assembly GCA_903952135.1. Classification (GTDB taxonomy): domain Bacteria; phylum Bacteroidota; class Bacteroidia; order Cytophagales; family Cyclobacteriaceae; genus Algoriphagus. The sequence goes on along the minus strand of CAJBER010000157.1, from coordinate 4,734 downwards.
CTTGGTCGGACAAGCCAAAGCCTGCAGTCCACTCGTCTTTTTTAACTTCTTTGCTTTCAAACTCCACTACTGCCTCTTTGCTTATGCCGATAAACTTGCCGGCTAACTTTTTGGAAAGCTTGGTAGTGTCAGCAGAAACTGTCTTTGAGAAATCTGTAGTGGTGGATTTCAAATCTCCATAAATGAAGTCGCCCGCTTCCGATACTTCAGGGTTGGTGCTCTCTCCATACTGAGAAGTCAGGTTTTCGATGGTTTCATCGATTAGCTTTTGATCTACTTTGATGCTATAGTTGATGCCTTTAATCGTTTGGTCCAACTTTACCTCAACGGATTCTACAAAACCGATTTTGTATTCGAATTCAAAATCTTTTTGGTTTTTCCAGTCGATGGAATCATCCGCTTTTTCTACGGGTAAGGGCTCTCCTAATACCTTAAAAGTTTGTGCTTTTAAGTGATTGTTTAGGGACTCACCCAATAGCGTGTTGATTTCTTCAACCAAAAGCGATAGCCCATACATGTTTTTTACCATGGATATCGGCGCTTTTCCAGGGCGGAAGCCACGAATCACAGCCTTTTTGGCGTAGTCTTTAAGTTTAGCGTCAACCTGAGGTTGATAATCTGCCTCAATTAGTTTAATTTTAATAGAAGCTTGATTTGCGGTGTGCTTGTCTACTGTAATTTCCAAAGTATGTTCGATTAACTGGTGTTGAATTAAAAACCCCCAATCTCTTTCCTGCAGAACAGGGGAGGGATTGAGGGCTTGTAGGGTGCGGATAGAGGGACTCGAACCCCCATGCCTCGCGGCGCTAGATCCTAAGTCTAGTGCGTCTACCAATTTCGCCACATCCGCATGTGACCAACTGGGAAAGAATTCTCTTTTTCCAATTGTGGATGCAAAGGTAAAGACATATTCTAATTTACCACAAGGCAATGAAAAAAATATTTCTAAAAAAAGTGGAATTCTGTCCCAATACCTTTCAAATTTGAAATTCAAAATCCCCTCAAATGATTCAAGTAGATGTAGCAGAAGAGCGTAGTGAAATTCTGAAACGGTACCGGAGATTGCTCCGTCAAGCCAAGCCCATCTTAAAACCAGGGGATACCAAGCTGATTAAGAAGGCCTTTACCATTTCCTTGGAGGCGCACAAAGACATGCGTCGCAAGTCTGGTGAGCCTTACATCTACCATCCCTTGGAAGTAGCCTTAGTTTGTGTAGAAGAAATTGGATTGGGGACCACTTCCATCATTTCCGCCTTGCTTCACGATGTAGTGGAAGACACGGATTTGGAGTTGGAGGATATTGAGCGGGATTTCGGCTACAAGGTCATGACCATTATCGATGGTCTTACCAAGATTTCCGGTGTATTTGAATACGGGAGCTCTCAGCAAGCAGAGAATTTCCGAAAAATGCTGCTCACGCTTTCTGACGATGTGCGGGTGATTTTGATCAAGTTGGCCGATCGACTCAACAACATGCGGACGCTAGGCAGCATGCCTCGAAACAAGCAGTTGAAAATTGCTTCGGAGACCATGTATTTGTATGCACCTTTGGCGCATCGCTTGGGTCTTTATGCGATCAAATCCGAGTTGGAGGATTTGTTTTTGAAATATACCGATACCGAAGCCTACCAAGATATCGTCCACAAAATCAACGAATCGAAAAGCTACCGCAATAAGTTTATCAAAAACTTTATTCAGCCGGTTGAGGAGGAATTGACTCGGCAAGGCTTTCAATTTACGATCAAAGGACGCCCCAAGTCGGTCTACTCCATTTTCAATAAAATGAAGACGCAGGGCATTCCTTTCGAGGAAGTATTTGACCTGTTTGCGGTACGGATCATTTTGGAAAGTGAATTAGAAAACGAGAAGGCCGACTGTTGGCAAGCCTATTCCATTGTGACTGATTTTTACCGACCCAACCCCAACCGGCTGCGGGATTGGATAAGCACGCCTCGCTCCAATGGCTACGAATCCCTACATACGACGGTGATGAGCACTACCGGACAATGGGTAGAAGTGCAGATCCGTACGGGTAGAATGAATGACATTGCCGAAAGGGGCTATGCAGCGCACTGGAAATACAAGGAAAAGGATGCCTCAGGCAAGTCGGGACCTGGTTTGGACGAATGGATCAACCAGGTGCGAAGCATGTTGGAAACCAACGATGGATCTGCGATCGAATTCATGGATGATTTCCGGGGAAACCTGTTTAATGATGAGGTTTTTGTATTCACGCCTAAGGGTGATTTGAAAGTACTTCCTACAGGTGCTTCTGCCTTGGATTTTGCCTTTGAGATCCACACCATGGTGGGCGCCAAATGTATCGGTGCCAAGGTAAATCAGCGCCTCGTTCCGATCAGTTACAAATTGAAGAACGGGGATCAGGTAGAAATCTTGACCTCAACCAAGCAAAAGCCCACCGAAGATTGGTTGCATCAGGTGGTCACTTCTCGAGCAAAAGCCAAAATCAAGGATGCATTACGAGAAGAGAAAAAATCTTCAATTCTTGATGGTCGTGAAATTGTGCAGCGCAAACTGAAATCCATGAAAATGGACTTTACTTCCGAGGTGATTGAACAGCTCCGGGCCTTCTTTGATTTGAAGACAGCGAATGAATTTTATTACCGCGTCGGCAGAGGAATTATTGATCCTACTTCTATCAAGTCCTTCAAGGAATTTAAAGAGCAGCAAAAACATAAATCAAAGACTGCAGAGAAGGTAAAGGATGAATCCTCTTTTACCAAAGAGATTAAGAATTTGAAAGGTCCTGAACACGATCAATTGCTGATTGGTGAGGATATGGACATCGTAGATTATAAACTCTCCGTTTGTTGTAATCCTATTCCCGGTGATGAAGTCTTTGGATTTGTGACCATCAACGAAGGAATCAAGATCCACCGTACCACCTGTCCTAATGCGGTAGAGCTCCTTTCGAATCATGGAAATCGAGTCATCAAGGCACGTTGGACCAGTCAAAAGGAAATCGCCTTCCTCGCTGGATTGCGAATTTTGGGAACAGACCGGGTAGGCATGATCAATGATTTGACCAAGGTGATTTCCAATGAATTGAAGGTGAATATGCGTTCCATTACAGTGGACTCCGATGGGGGTATTTTTGAAGGTACAATCAAGTTGTATGTCAACAATACAGAGCATTTAGACCAACTCATCAAAAACCTAAATCAAATTGAAGGCGTAATAAAAGTTTCGCGTTTTGATTGAAAGCATCTTTTCAACAATTCATGCGTTATATTTGAAAAAAATCAACCCCAATGGCTTTGAATCCGGCTCATTTCGAAGAAGTAAAGAAGATTTTTACTGCATATTTGGAAACCCAGAAGTTGCGTAAGACACCAGAGCGCTACGCAATTCTAGAAGAGATTTATAGCCGCACAGGTCATTTTGATGTAGAAGGGCTCTATATCAGTATGAAAAACAAAAACTACCGAGTGAGTAGAGCCACGGTTTACAATACCTTGGATTTGTTGGTAGAATGTGATTTGGTGACCAAACATCAGTTTGGAAAAAACCTAGCCCAGTTCGAAAAGTCCTACGGATTTAAACAACACGACCACCTGATTTGCATCGACTGCAACCAGGTTTTGGAATTTTGTGATCCTCGAATTCAAACCATTCAAACTACTGTAGCTGAAGTACTGAATTTTCAGGTGGTTCATCACTCGCTTATTTTGTATGGAAATTGCAAGAAGGAAAATTGTCAAAACAAAAAGAACTAATATGAAACTCCAGTTTAGTCAAAAAAAAGACCCTAAAGTTCACTACCTATTTATGGAAGGGGATTTGATTGGAGATGAGGCAGGGCCTATGCTCGCGGAGATGGTCAGTGATTCGGTGGAGGAAGGTATAAAGGTCCTCGTCATTGATTTAGAAAAAGTGAGGTACATCAGTTCTAGTGGGCTCGGGTTGTTGATTACCCTGCTCACCAAAATGAAAAATGCGGGTGGAGAGCTCTTTTTGACTGCGCCTTCGGAACATGTGAAAAAGTTATTGATCATCACTAAGCTCAACGGGATATTTAAAGTCCTTAATTCTGTGGATGAGTTGAGTACCCAATTTTAAATGAAATCCCCAAAGGGGCTTTTTTTATTCTCAGCGGCATCTTGAAGATTTAATGCCCGCTTTACTTGGTTTTCTTTTGCCTTATCGCAAATTTCGACCTTTAAAAAACTTACAGCAACGTATAGATTTTGCATCAAATGAAGATGGATGTATTGTTAGGCCTCCAATGGGGCGATGAAGGAAAAGGAAAAATAGTGGACGTATTGGCTCCTCAGTACGAGGTAGTTGCTCGTTTTCAGGGAGGACCTAATGCGGGTCACACCTTGGAATTTGACGGGTTCAAGCATGTGCTTCATCAAATTCCATCTGGAATTTTCCGTTCTCAAATCTTGAATATCATTGGAAATGGAGTGGTCTTGGATCCCATCATTCTCAAAAAAGAAATCGAAGCCTTGGGTAAGTTCTCCATTGACTACCGAAAAAACTTGGTAATTTCTAAAAAGGCGACCATCATCATTCCTACGCACAAGCTGTTGGATGCTGCTTATGAACAAGCAAAAGGAGATAAGAAAATAGGTTCGACTCTAAAGGGTATCGGACCAACCTACCAAGATAAAATTGGGCGTTCGGCCCTTCGAATAGGTGATGTGTTAAGCCTAGATTTCAAAGAAAAATACACCACTCTACTTGATAAGGACAAGGCTACGCTTTCGT
>CAJBER010000156.1 GCA_903952135.1 uncultured Algoriphagus sp. | reverse complement strand
GGCTCAAGCAAGCTATTACTGCTCAAAAGGCCTTGGATATGGGTAGCAAGGAACAAGGTTTCCATTTGGGAAAAATCGAAACCGCCCGATACACCTTTGCTTACGAACTCGTTAAGTTAAAAGGAATAGTGGAGCGCTTTGCATCAACCAACTACCCTACCCTAACAATGAAAACCGACTGGTTTTAACGTACTTTTGTACAGATTCTAAAAAGTATGATTTGTAATTGCCTATTCGCGCGGCAAATCCAAACTGGAATAAAGGGTTCAACCCCAATGTAGATGAAACGAATTTTAGTCAGTGGCGGAGCAGGGTTTTTAGGAAGTCACCTCTGTGATCAGTTGGTGGCAGAAGGAAATCAGGTCACCTGTTTGGATAATTTTTTTTCAGGTTCAGAGCAGAACATCAGCCATCTACTTTCCCAACCTAATTTTAAACTTCTAAATCAGGATGTGACGCATCCTCTCACCATCGAGGTAGACGAAATTTACAATTTAGCATGTCCGGCATCGCCTCAATTGTACCAGCGGTTTCCCATCGAAACCTTCAAAGCCTCCATACTTGGATCCTTGAACCTACTAGAATTAGCCAAATCTACAGGCGCAAAGATTTTTCAAGCCTCGACTTCAGAGGTATACGGTGATCCACAAGTTCATCCTCAACCCGAATCCTATTTTGGAAACGTCAATCCAATTGGACCTAGAGCCTGCTATGACGAAGGAAAACGCGGTGCAGAAACCTTGTTTTTTGATTACCATAGAAAGCATCAAGTGGAGATCAAGGTCATGCGAATCTTCAATACCTATGGCCCACGGATGAGTGCGACCGATGGTCGGGTGGTATCTAACCTCATCCTTCAAGCGCTTCAAGGGCGGGATCTCAGCGTATTTGGGGATGGTACTCAAACCCGCTCTTTTTGCTTCGTAGACGATACCATCGATGCCATGCGCCAGTTAATGGACACTTCAAAAGAGGTCAAAGGCCCAATAAATATCGGAAATCCTACCGAATGCACCATTTTGGAACTTGCTAAACTCATCCTTGAATTGACTGGCAGTAAGAGTAAGCTTGCTTTCGTGCCAGCAGCGGAAGACGACCCGCTTCGCCGCCGACCAAACATTGAACTAGCAAAGAGCATAATCAAATGGGAGCCCCAAATTTCGCTTCAAGAAGGCTTAGTCAAAACCATTGCCTACTTCGATTCGTACTTGGACTAAAAAATCAGTTACCCAAGCCTAAGCCCGATAAGGGTAAGGAAAAAAAGGCGTATTTTTGAAGTTCAAACTATAATCAGTACCCCACTATTCTCCTCTATGGACAACCTAATCAATCATCCAGGCATCATCATTGGATTTACCGTCGTTGTATTATTCATGTTGTTGCTCGACTTAGGCATCTTCAACAAAAAAAATCACGTGATTTCCAACCAAGAAGCAGCCATTTGGTCTGTGGTATGGATCGGCTTCTCCATGATTTTCAGTATTTTCGTCTACATCGTCACCGATGAGAAATACGCTTTGGAAAAGTTTTCTCAATACCAAGCTGCTTATTGGATTGAAAAGGCGCTATCGGTAGACAACCTTTTCGTATTTATTCTAGTATTTGGTTATTTCAATGTTCCCCGAGAATTACACCATAAGGTGCTTTTTTGGGGTATTATTGGTGCGCTTATCATGCGGGCCATCTTCATTTTTGCTGGGGTAGGCTTAATCAATCTTACCTATTTGCCAAAGATGAATTTGTTTGGGCAAAATGTAGAAATTAATGCTGTACTTACGGTTTTCGGCTTCTTCCTGATCTATGCAGGTATTAAGTCCTGGTTTGCAAGCGATAAAGACGATCACGAAAAAGACTTTAGCAAAAGCCCAGGTGCCCAGGTGATCCACAAGCTATTTAAGGTAAGTAAGGAATACAATGGGGGAAATTTCTTTACCATCGAAAATGGGGTAAAAATGGCTACCCCTCTGTTAGTTGTAGTCACTGTAATTGAGTTTACGGATTTAATTTTTGCCGTAGATTCCATACCTGCCATTTTTGCCATTGCTCCGGATGATCCATTCATTCTGTATACCTCAAATATTTTTGCAATTCTAGGGCTACGTTCCTTGTATTTTCTGTTAGCCAACTTCATCCACATGTTTAGCCGATTGAAGTTCGGCTTAGCCATCATTTTGGCTTTCATTGGAATCAAAATGATCATATCTCCATTTCCATCAATTCACATATCCTCTCCTCTTTCGCTATCCATAGTTGGAGGAATATTAATCATCTCGGTAGCTGCTTCTATCCTATTTCCGATCAAGGAAGAAGCGAAAGGTTAATCCAAAAAAAAGACCGCCTTACTCGGCGGTCTTTTTTTTAGTATCCCAAGGTCTTCAGCATACTTTCTTCTTTTTGATCTGAGGCAAACAACCAGTGCTTGACCTCACCCTTTTCATCCCGATCGATCAGCACATGCTTAGGTGCTGGGATCAAACAATGCTGAATGCCTCCATAGCCGCCCAGTGACTCTTGATAGGCACCCGTATGGAAAAAGCCAATGTACTGCTGCTTCTTTTCCACTAGCTTGGGCAAATAGATATTGAATTGGTGCGCTTCTGAATTGTAATAGTCCATGCTATCGCAAGTCAAGCCACCCAAGGAAATGTTGTGGTATTCTTCCTCCCAATTATTCACAGCAAGCATGATGTATTTTTGATTCAATCCCCAGCTATCTGGGAGTTGAGTAATGAAAGAACCGTCAATCATGTACCACAATTCCTTGTCATTCTGAAGTTTTTCCTCCAAAATGGAATACAGTACAGCCCCACTCTCTCCTACGGTGTAACTTCCAAATTCAGTGAAAATATTGGGTTCAGTGGTGTTGTTCTTTGCACACATCCACTTGATGTTTTTGACGATTTGATCGGCCATGTACTGGTAATCGTAATCAAAAAACACGTTGGTCTTAATGGGCCAGCCTCCTCCAATATCCATGGAATCCAAACTCGGTGCTACACGCTTCAACTCCACATACTTCTGAATGAAGCGGGTCAATTCAGACCAATAGTACGCCGTATCCTTGATCCCTGAGTTGATAAAAAAGTGCAGCATCTTCAAGCTTACCTGAGGATTATTCTTGATTTTTTCCTCGTAGAGGGAAATGATGTCATTGTAGCGAACGCCCAATCTGGAGGTATAAAATCCAAACTTAGGTTCCTCATCCGAAGCAATGCGAATGCCTACCTGAAATGGAACTTTCACGTGCTCCAAGTAATAATCAATTTCAGTAAGATTATCCAAGATCGGCACGCAGTTGACAAAGCCGTCGTTCAGCAGTTCGCTTACGTACTGCTTGTATTTCTCCCGCTTAAAGCCATTGCAAATGATGTAGGTATCCTTTCGGATCTTTCCTTTGGCATACAAGCTTCGAACCAAGGGAATATCAAAGGTGGAAGAGGTCTCTATGTGGATGTCATTTTTTAATGCCTCATCCAAAACGAAACTGAAATGTGAAGATTTGGTGCAGTAGCAATAGGTATACTTCCCTTGATAGTTATGGGTTTGCATAGCATTACCAAAATAGGTCTTGGCATGCTGAATGTTTTCCGAAATTTTGGGTAGGTAAGTAAGCTTCAGTGGAGTGCCATAGGTTTCTATGATCTCCATCAAGTTTACCCCGTTGAAATACAGCTGGTTGTTTTCTACCGTGAATTCCTTGGTTGGAAAATCAAAGGTCTGCTGGATCAAATCAATGTATCTATTCATCTACCAAAATGGGCTAAGCGTGTAAATAAGGCTGCAAAAATTGCGCTTTTATTAACGGTTACCAAAGTTTTGAACCACAAATTCTTAGCAGGAATTATTTTGATAAAAGTTAGGTAACAGTCTACCAGTTTTTTTATCATTTTTTTAACCCACAGCACTCACAATTTTAACCCGTTCACAACCTACCAAAACTCGATTTTAATTTGCCATTTGTTGAAAACTAAGCCGATTCCTAGGCTCGGTTTGTGCTCGTTTTTTACCTAGATTTACAAAAGAAAATCCAACTATACCCTAGAGATGCGTAAGATTAAATTGGTCGAAGTTCGTTCGGAAATTGCTGCCGGCACCCGAGGAGCAAGTTTAGGAGTGGATGCACTTAAGATTGCCAGCCTAGACAAAAAGTCAAATTTTTTCTCCCAATTTGAACCCATCAGCGTACCCGATGCCAATAATTTCCTGTGGAAAGGAAATAAGCACCCCTTTGCCAATTACATCGATGGCGTGTATCAGGTGGTCAAAAATGTATATTCTACCATTGAGTCCCTCCGATTAGAAAAGAAGTTTCCGATCGTCCTT
>CAJBER010000155.1 GCA_903952135.1 uncultured Algoriphagus sp. | reverse complement strand
CGATTATCCGCAGTGATTAGCACGCATTGGGTCACTACAAATTATTGCGGATAATCTTATCAAATCTACTTTTTCTTTTTGATGCCTAGTAATACTATATTTGTTAGTAACTGATACTTATAAAGCATCAATGGAACTTAGACACTTGACCTACTTCAAGGCGGTGGCTGAGGAATTAAACTTCCGAAAAGCTGCAGACCGTTTATTCATTTCCCAGCCTGGACTAAGCCGACAAATCAAACAGCTTGAGGAAGAGTTGCAAGCACCGCTATTCGAGCGCGATAAAAAGCAGGTCAAACTGACTGCGGCCGGAACCTATTTGAAAGAGGAGGTAGATTTTGTACTCAACCACCTCAAGATTACTGGTCAGCAAGTCAAGGAGATTGCCGAAGGTCGGGAAGGCGAACTACGTATTGGGTTTTTAGGTTCCGCCGCCAACCAGGTACTTCCTGACCTGCTCAACCAACTGAATACCCGATTTCCAGCCATCACGACGAGTTTGGAGGAGTTGAGCAACCAGGAACAAATTGATCGAATTCAAAAGGACAAGTTGGACCTGGGATTTGTGCGTGTCGCTTCCTTACCTGAGGGACTCGAACGCAAGGTGGCGCATCGTGATACCTTTTCGCTGGTGGTACCCCAGGACCATCCACTGCAACCAGCAGATTTTCATTCCTTGGGACAGTTTGCAGAGGCGCCCTTTATTTTGTTCTCCTCAGATTATTCCAACCAGTACTACGAGCAAATTTTAGGAATCTGCAGTGCAGCAGGCTTTCACCCAAAAATCAAACACAAATCAGTTCATGCCCTGACCATCTTTCGCCTAGTGGCCAATGGGATGGGAGTAGCCATCGTGCCCAGCTCACTCCTGGTGGGCTATGCGGTACCTGTGCGTGGCATGGTGATCCCAGGCACTGCTGCATTTACCGAACTCAGTATGATCTGGAAGACGACCAATCGAAATCCGGTTTTGGGTAAGGTGTTGGAGTTAATTTGACTTTTTTGTCAACAGTTGACGGTCCACGGTCCACAGCCCACTATCTTAAATTTCAAAACTGATTCAATTTTTTGAAGGAGGCCTGAATAGGCGAGTAGGACTTACTTTCTTGTAAAAAAGTCTGTGTTGATCCTAGCGCCGCCTATATCCCATCAATTTTTTAGCAGTAACCAAGGAAAAATAAGGTTTGAAGTTCATTTAGATGAGCTGTGGTCTGTTGACTGTCGTCCGTGGACGATTATTTGTAGGAGTAAAAACTCCTTGCCCCTCTGTTAGGATTGCGGATAATCCATATTCCGTTTATATTTCGGGCAAAACAAAAACTCTATGCATAAATTCCTTGCGCTCCTCATCTTGCTTTTTGGCACTACTTTCTTTTATTCCTGTTCGGAAGGTGAGGCTGAGCCTCAGGTCAAATTGCCTGACAACCTAGTTGTAACCGTGGAATACCTCGCTAACGGGGTAGTCAAGGCCAATTTTAAAGCGGATAATGCAGCTTTTTTCAAGGTTAATTTTGGCACTCCAGGGGAGACTGCCCAGCGCGTAGATGGCAATACTGCCTCCAAGACATTTACCCAAAAAGGTAATTTTCAATTAAATGTGCAGGCCCATGCCACAGAAACAGATTACGTGGTAGCCTCTCAGACCATAAGCATGACTGCAACCTTGCTGGGACTGGGTCCAAATGCAGGCTATACAAGTCCCGATACCTACGATGGATACACTAAGGTTTGGTCAGATGAGTTTTCGGATGCTACGCTTTCCTCGGATTGGACTTTTGAACTAGGGGATGGATGTCCTGCTAATTGCGGCTGGGGAAATCAGGAATTGGAGTTTTACAAGAAGGAAAACACAAGCCTACAGGATGGCAACTTGATCATCACTGCAAAAAGGGAAAGTGCTGGCACAAAGAATTACACTTCTTCCAGGTTGATTACCAAAGGGAAAAAGTTTTTTACCTACGGAAGAGTTGACATCCGAGCAAAGCTTCCCAAAGGACAAGGAATATGGCCTGCCTTATGGATGTTGGGCGAAAATTTCTCAGAGGTCGGCTGGCCCAAATGCGGAGAAATTGACATCATGGAATTGGTTGGCGGTAGTGCCGAAAATAGAGATGGAACTATCCACGGAACCGTGCATTGGGACAATGCCGGCAGCAATGCCAATTATGGGGGAAAAACCAGCCTACCCTTTGGAGTTTTCAATGATGAATACCATGTTTTTTCGATTATTTGGGATGCTGAAAAGATCGTTTGGCTACTAGACAATGTCCAATACCATGTCATTGACATTCGGCCGGCGGAATTGAATGAATTTCAGAAACCCTTCTTCTTCATCCTAAATGTCGCTGTGGGTGGTACTTGGCCCGGTATGCCCGATGGAACTACAGTTTTCCCTCAGGAAATGAAAGTGGATTACATTCGTGTATTTCAGAAAAAATAGGAGCTTAAGTCAATCGCTCTAGTTTACGAAGGAAGCAGAAATGCTTCCTTTTATTTTTTTGAGGATTTCGGCATTCCTAGGACTACTGCTGGTTACTTCGATGATTTTTGGCTGAAGACTAGGTTCGTAAAACTTTACTAAGGCAGACTCTAGTTCCTCCGAAGTAGTCACTGATGCATAGTGAAACCCATATTCTGAAGCAAGCGACAATGCGCTCAAGGATTGTTTGGTCTCAAAAAACTCTTCCAACTCGGGTTGCCGAGCCGGTCCATCAATCAATCGGAATATCCCGCCAGCATGGTTGTTGAGCACAATTACCCGCAAGTTTGGCATGGGATAATTATGCCAAAAGGCATTTCGATCGTAGAAAAAGGCCATGTCTCCGGTGAGCAGGGTAACTGGCTCCAGAGAAATCAAACTGGCACCCACAGCCGTACTGTTGCTGCCATCGATGCCTGAAGTGCCACGATTGCAGCAAATTTCTTGTGTTCGTCTTCCCAAAAAATTCACGTAACGAATCGCCATGGAATTGGCTACATGCAATTGCCCGTTTGCTGGTAAGGCATCCAAGACCTGTTTCACTGCCGGATATTCCCCAAACTCAACTTCCTTCAAGGTTTTAGGGAGGATAGTTGTTACCTGCTCTTCCAGCAGTTGCCAACGCTGCGCATAATCGGATTGTAATGAAGGAATATGCGTGGTCAGCCATGTCAAAAAGGTCAAAGGCTCGGACCCCAAGCTCCGTGTTAGCCCTGTATAGGTATCCTTGGCCTGCCCATCGGGCTGAATGTGCCAATGTTGTATGTCTTGCTTGCGAAGGAAAAGCTTGAGGGATTTGGAAATAATGGATTTGCCAAAACTGATCACCAGGTCTGGTGCTAGCGCTGCATGAAGTTCTTCCCGTCCCAACCAATGGTCATGCAAGGTAATGGTGCCCTTTCCTTGCAAGTTGGATAAGCTATCCGCCACGACGACGACCTGCTGATTTTGCGCCAAGCGCTCAATGAGGGCAAGTAAGGCAGGATTAGAGGCTTGTTGCCCAGGAACGAGCAGGATGCGTCGGAAATTGGCTAGTTCAGACTTCAACTTTTCTAGTGCGGTATCGCTTAGCCGTACCTCTGAAGATTCCAGGGTAACTACTGGAGGATGCTTTGGGAAATT
>CAJBER010000154.1 GCA_903952135.1 uncultured Algoriphagus sp. | reverse complement strand
TGAAGCCCAACTTGCAGGAATTAGGATGAACCAAGGTTTTTTGAGATCCCCAATATTGGCCCTTCCAATACCCGCCATGAAATAAAAGAAAAGCAAAAAGAAGAGGTAGAAGTAGAGTACTTGCGGGGAAAACCAGTCAAAACGGCCCAAAAAGGAACAAACAATGCCCAATAGGGCCATAATCATCGTGTATAGACCCACCAAAGGATGAAGGTCCTGACGGCTGCTTTGCACGTAATTTCTCCAATAAATGGCCTTGGCACCCAACCCAAATTCGGGGAGTGCCAATTGCTTTTTGGAATTAAGACTATACGCATCTTCGGTGACTTCCCGCTTCCCTTTTGCCTTTTCCAGACGGTCCTCATTGTTCTGCGTGGCTTCCAACACATCTTCGTAGTAATGCCCTGAAAATTGAATCACCAACTTGACCACTGCAAAATAGGTAACCCCATACAGCAGTAAGTAGGTGGTGGACAAAACCCAATTGCCATTCAGAAAATAGGCCATCATCCCCCTACTCCAGCCGACCACGGGAAACAGGTCAAACCAAGGCGAGGTAATCCAGGAGAACATTCCCTTCCAAAACACCGGTGCCATAAACCCAGGAATCACAATCAGCAGAGCCAAGAGCATACCAAGGACCAAAACACCCACTCGCAACTGCCCTAAAATCCCAAATCGGGTATGGAGCGTGTAGATCAAAAATCGAAGAGGGAAAATAAGAAAGAAGTACAGGGCAAAGCCCAACAACAAAAATATCCCACCCAGAAAATTTAAATCAAATTCACTGGCCAACTGGCCTCCACTGTACGCCAAAAAGATAAAGGATCCACCCAAGGCCGGCAAGATGGAGCGCGCCATGTAGTACATCAATAAATTTTCTGGTTTCACAGGGGCCGTAAACAGTAGGTTTACGTCTGCCATCTTGAAAAAGGTAATGTTGTTTTTAGTTGCCCGGTAGAGCTGGAAAATGAAAAAAGCCAAGGCCAAGACCGTTAGCCCACCAATAATATTTTGTTGGGTCACATCCACTTCTCCAGCCGCATTCATATCCACTTGAGAAGTCACCTTCTCACTTCCTGCTATCCCTTGGGAATACATAAATACAAAGTACCCTGCACCTATTCCATAAGGAATCAAGCGAAGCGGATTCCGAAGGATCAATAGAAGGTTATTGACTAGAATTAGTAGATCCTTTTTCAGGAGCAGGCGAACCTCATGCATCTTTAGTCAATTCTAAAAATAAATCTTCTAAACTAAGACCTGAACCCGAAGCGGCTTGCAACTTCAGGTTTTCAATACTGTCGTTACCGATAATTTGCCCCTCTTTCATGATCATGATTCGGTCGGCAATGGACTCAATCCCCTCAATCATGTGCGTGGAAATTAGGATGGTTTTTCCCTGCTCCTTTAAGGTTTTGAATAGGTTTTTGGTGTTTTTGATCGCCTTGGGATCCAAGCCAATCATGGGCTCATCAAAAAATAAGAGTTGGGGATCCGAAAGTAACGCACAGCAAATAGATACTTTCTGACGCATTCCTTTGGAAAGGTCTCGGCCTAGTTTCTTTTGCTTATCATCTAGCTCATATAACTCCAAAAGTTCAAGTGCTCTCGGCTTCCAATCCCGCACCCCATAGGCTTGAGCAATGAATTGCATGTGCTCCCAGATGGTTAATAAATCGTAGACATAAGGCGTTTCAGGAATGTAACTAAAAAGTTTTTTGGCTTCCACGGATAAGTGGTCATGGCCTCCAATTTGAATTTCTCCATCCGTTTTGCGAAGCAGACCCACGATGCATTTCATGGTCGTACTTTTCCCTGCTCCATTGGGCCCAAGCAAACCGACCACTTCACCCCCGTCGAGGTGGAAACTGACATCCTTGACAGCTGCTTGCTTGTTGTATACTTTGGTGAGTTGCGTGACGGTTAACATATCCTAAATTCAAATGTGGGGTACACCTCTACTGATTGTTTCAATCCAAAAACGAAGTACGACATATTTTGGCTAGCAGAGCAGAAAAGAAACATTCAAAATTAGCTGCATCTTCCCTTTGTACCTAAAGTCAGCTCATTTTTTAACGTTTTTTGGTATCCTTTTTGTAAATGTTTGATGGATCCATTCTTTGAGATCAATAAACCAATTACAAACCCAAATCGCTATGAAAAAACTTACTGCAGTCCTCGTTCTTCTTTTTCTGGTTCAACTAAGTTATGCCCAACAAAAAGGCCGATTTCGATTTTCAACAGATTTTGGAGTAGCTATGCCAAAAGATGGGGGTATTGGAGCATTGGTGAATTTTGAACCTCAATTCCTGCTACGAGACAACTTGGCTTTTGGAATGCGCTTGGGAGTAGCTGGACTTGCCAAGGATGTTACCTACTTCAACATGCAGAAAGAATACCGAGGAGAGATCGCCGGAAATGTATCCGTTGCGGGAACGCTCACCCAATTTTTTAATACAGGAAAATCCAATGTGGCCCCTTATTTGGGTGCTGGGCTAGGCTATTACGCATTGAGTGCCATAGAAATTGATCAGTCCTATACCGCTCCTGCAGAGATAGGCAACCTAGAAGCGAATTTTGCTTGGGCACCACTTGTGCGGGCTGGAATAGAGTTACGAAAGTTTAGAATGGGGGTCGAATACAATTTTGTACCCAATCGGAACCTTCAAAATCTGAGTGGCGCATTTATAGGAGAAGCCATCAACCATTATGCGGGTTTCACGCTAGGATTCACAGTGGGCGGTGGCAGGTGGCAACAGCCTAACTTTTAATTCAAACCAGCCCTGACATTGGACTTTGGGGAATAAGACTAATTAAATAGCCTTACCCCTTGGCTCCCGCCAACAGGTACAAGACCGCCATGCGGACGGCAACCCCATTTTCGACTTGATCCAAGATGATGGAGTGTGCAGAGTCGGCAGCATCTGAACTCAGCTCCACCCCTCGATTGATGGGGCCTGGGTGCATGACTACAATCTCCTTGTTCAGCCCATCAAGCATCTTCTTGTTGATTCCGTAATACAAGGAATACTCCCGAAGGCTTGGAAAATACTTGATTTGCTGGCGTTCCAACTGAATTCGGAGCACATTGGCCACATCACACCAGTCCAAGATTTTGTGAAGGTCTAGTTCTACCTTCACTCCTAGACTTTCGATGTACTTGGGAATCAAGGTCACTGGCCCACAGACGCGTACCTCTGCCCCCAACTTTTGCAAACAAAAAATATTGGAGAGCGCAACTCTCGAGTGGAGAATATCTCCGATGATGGCTATTTTTTTACCTGTCAAATCACCTAATTTCTCCTGCATGGAAAAGGCATCCAAAAGGGCTTGAGTAGGATGCTCATGCGTTCCGTCGCCTGCATTGACGATGTTGGCAGGTACATTTTTAGAGAGGAAATGAGGTGCTCCAGGACTGGCATGGCGCATGACCACCATGTCCACTTTCATGGCCAAAATATTGTTGACCGTATCGACTAGGGTTTCCCCTTTTTTAACCGAACTGTTGGAGGAAGAGAAATTCACCACATCGGCACTCAGACGCTTTTCGGCCAATTCAAAGGAAAGGCGGGTGCGGGTGGAGTTTTCAAAGAAGATATTGGCAATGGTGATGTCTCGCAAGGAAGGAACCTTTTTGATGGGACGGTTGATGATTTCCTTGAAATTGACTGCTGTTTCGAGCACAAGTCGGATGTCCGCTTCGCTGAGTTCTTTGATACCTAAGAGGTGCCTGGTGCTGAGTTGAGACATTGTTAGCTAGTTACTTTCTCTGTAATCCAAATGGCATCCGCAGGATTTCCCTGAGCTACCCACTCTACCACTACATACTGGCTATCCAGCGTATTTACTTTCACTCCATAGTAATCAGGTAAGATCGGATAATCTCGGGTGAGTCTTCGATCTACCAATACCATCAATTCTACTTTTTGAGGTCTGCCAAATGCAATCATGGCATCCATTGCCGCACGAACGGATCTACCCTTGTAGAGCACATCGTCGATAAGGACTACTTTCTTGCCCTCCACCAAAAAATCGATCTTTGTCTCGTTGGCCTTGAGTGGAAAATCCCGGCGTCGAAAATCATCGCGATGGAAGGTGGCATCCAAGTAACCGGAAGGAACTGTAATCCCAGAAATTTCCTTTACTAAGGCTACAATTTTATCGAGCAACAGGGTTCCTCGTGGCTGTAGTCCCAAAAAAACGGTATTCTCGAAATCGTCATGATTTTCAATAAGTTGGTAGCAGAACCGCTTCAGGATGATGTCAATCTGCTGCTGATCGAGGACGAGCCGTTTTTGCATGGGTCAAATTTGCGGTAAATATAGAAAATATTCTAGTCAGCGTCTTCATTTGGCACGTACAAATCCCCGTCAAGCAAAAGTTTGTGGATAAAAAACACTTCCCGCACCCCTTCCTTTCCCTCGGAATCAGTAGATCGGATTTTTTGAATCCCTGAAACTAAAAAATAAGGGCCATACCAATGGAGCAGTCGCAGGGATGACTGATCCGTGTACTGTATCTCTCCTTGAGTGGGATCCAGTTCCAGTTGAACAGATTTATTTTCAAGTACCTTTTCTCCTTTTCTAAAATAATTGAATTTGATCCTGTCGTTGATTAGGTAGAGGTGAAACACATCATCCCCTTGCGCCGAAATCTCAGCAAAGGGTTCCGGATAGGTGGTATTGACATCCTCATACCGGGCGGAATTATCCCAAATTACTTGTCCTGTTTTCGCTACTTCAATAAAATGTGCAGATCGGTAGGTGTATTCCGTTACCAGGGTGTACGTTTGAACAGGTCCGGTTAAGGAATTGTAAGGATCCATGTAGTAGGGAATGTAACCCATGCGACTTGCTCGATCGTAGCGGTAGCGCTGAGAGGCTAAAGAGGGTGCTACAGTCCCAGCACCACGTGAACTAGAAACTGAAAATTGATCGAAATAGATCAAATACCTATCCTCGAATTCCTTGACATCCCGAATGGCATATCCATTTCGAAGGGAAGGCTTATTCCCTTTTTCAATTTGTTCCGCTAAGCTTTCTTCTTGTTTTATCCGCTGTTTTTCAGGCAAGTACTTGTAAAAATTAGGAAAATCTGCCAGGGTATACAGTCCTATGTTTTGCTCTCCAAATTCATTGATCTGTTCTAAGTACATCCCTTTGTAGGAATTTCGCACCTCCTTACCAAAAGCCCCAATAAGCGTTTGCCCATACCCCTCGCCAGCTAGCAGCAGGCCGTCGAGCGGCTCTTCATCTGGTTCTCCCAAGGGCGCTAATTTGAGTTCACGAAGTAGGGTTCCCTGCAAGTCAAAGGTGAGAACAAGCGTCTCCTGCGATTTGAAAGGGCCTCTTCGACGAATTACCACCTCCAAGGCTTGAATTTCTGGGAGCTTCAGCATCTGAACCACATGGGTTTCGTTGCCATAGATCCCTTGCACTGTTTGAACGGTTTTGTCTTCCAAGGAAAAAATCTGCACTGCAGGACGGGTATCTGAAATCCCCATGAAAATTGCTTTTTGGTCCAGAACCAAAAACTCCACCAAGTCCATAGGAAGCAGATTAGTGGCATCATATTCTACTCCTACTTGGGTATCCAGGTCTAGGTGCAACACATATTTTTCAGCGGCAGCGGTTTCTCCTTTGGCAAACAATACATACAGATTATTCCCATCCGTATCGTAGCCAATCATATCAAAACCCTTCCTCATCTTGACCTCCACCAGCCTTTGGGATTCAAGTTGCTCGGAGGTAAGGTAATATTCAAAAACGCGGTCCGCATCCAAGCTACGAGGCTGAATAGTACGAAAAGCCACGAGACCGTTTGGAATCCGCATCAATTCAAAAATAGGGTCATAGGTCTGTGTAGGAACCTCCAGCCGCTCCTTGAACTGCAGTTGCGCCGCAGCAGGCAAGGCCAATAGGGCTAGAAATAGAAAAAGTAGAATTCGCATCAGGAACTTAATTTACAGATCAAGGTGTAGGCTTCCTCGCTTAGCGCATGAACCGATAGACGGGACTGCTTCAGTAAAGAAATCCCTGCTAATTCGGGTTCTTCCTTCATTTGGTGTAAGGTCAAGGGAGTCGCCAAGGCACGAACAGGTTTGAGTTTCACCGCCACCCAAGCTGGATCCTGAGGGTCAGGAAAGGCCTCTTGGCTTACTTGGGCAAGTCCTACAATCGCTTTTTCTGCACCAGAATGGTACAACAGCACGAAATCACCTTGCTTCATTTGATTCAAGTTATTTCTTGCTTGAAAATTGCGCACCCCATCCCAGGTATCTTCCACTTTGCTTTCCAAATCTTTCCAAGAATAGGTGCTGGGCTCAGTTTTTACGATCCAATAGGACATGCTTGTTCTTTTTCAGGTTCAAACTTTAGAATTAAACTCCTCGAAATTAGGACGTCTTTCAGGGAAGTTAGTTTTCAGGCGTTTAAATTGAAACTATATTTGGCAACAATTGTGTTGGAAACCTGCAAAAAACTAAAATTTTGGACCACAAGGCTATTTTAAACCGACTTAAGCTGTGCATTCAGCTCCTAGAACTCCACGATGAAAATCCCTTCAAAATCAGGAGTTACCAAGGAGGATTGAATGCCTTGGAGCGCTTGGATCAAGACCTCATGGACCTCAGTTCCCAGGACTTAGCCGCAATCCCTGGCATCGGAAAAAGTATCCTTGAAGCGATTCAATCCCTCAAAGAAACCGGTTCATTCCCTGCCTTGGATGCACTTCTGGAGCAGACTCCCACTGGCGTTTTAGAGATTCTTCAAGTGAAGGGATTGGGACCCAAAAAGGTTCAGGTCTTGTGGAAGGAGCTTGGGCTTACCTCTACGCACGAACTCATGGAGGCCTGCCAAAGTGGAAAGGTGGCTCAAACGAAGGGCTTCGGAGAAAAAACACAAGAAACCATCATCCAAAGCCTACTATTCAAGGCTTCCACTTCTGGGAAATGGCTCTATGCCGATATCGAAGAAACGATTGATTCCTTGGCAAATCAATTGCGAAAAGAACTTGCTGCAGATCAGGTGGGAATCGTTGGAGATTTTGCCCGCCGCTTAGAAATTATTTCTGAAGGAGAATTTTTAATTGGATCCGCGAATCTCCACGCCATCAAATCCAGTTTGACTCAACTAGCAGGCATCACCTGGAACAAAGCCCTTTCTGGGCCCATGACTTGGAGGGGAAAATTGGAAGAGCCCGAACTACAGCTTGTTATTCACTTGTGTAGCTTGGAAGATTTTGCTTCCAAGGAATTGCTTTTTATCGCTTCCAAAGCGCATCTAAGCAGCTTTGTGAATGAGCAGGAAACGGTAAGTGAACTGATTCGAAAATCAAAATTTGAAAGCGAAGCGGAATTTTTTCAACAAAATAACCTGCAGTTTATCCCTCGGGAAATGCGGGAAGGTATGGGCGAGGTGGAGCTTGCCAAAGAAGGCACGCTTCCTGTCTTGCTTGAAAACAGCGATCTAAAGGGAATATTACACAACCACTCTACTTACAGCGACGGCAAGCACAGTTTGCGGCTGATGGCCGAGCATTGCAAAGCACTGGGCTACGACTACCTAGGCATTTCGGACCACAGCCGTACAGCAAGCTATGCAGGCGGGCTAGAAATTGAAAAAGTCGCCAAGCAGCATGCAGAAATCGATTCCCTCAATCAAGAATTAGCGCCTTTCCGCATCTTCAAAGGCATCGAATCGGACATCCTCCCCGACGGGAGTTTGGACTACCCGACTGAAGTTTTGCAGAGCTTTGATTTCATCGTTTCTTCCGTGCACTCGGTACTCAATATGGACCTCAAGCGTGCCACAGATCGTTTGCTTACTGCCATTCACAACCCCTACACCACGATTTTGGGACATCCTACGGGAAGGCTATTGCTGCGAAGAGAAGGCTACCCCATTGACCACAAGGCCATCATCGATGCTTGCGCTGACAAGCAGGTGGTAATCGAAATCAACGCCAATCCCTGGAGACTGGACCTGGACTGGAGATGGGTTCGCTATGCGATGGAGCAAGGAGTCCTACTCGCCATTAACCCTGATGCGCACGAGATGGATGGCTATGCCGACATGCAGTATGGGGTATTGATCGGTCGAAAGGGTGGGTTAACCAAAGAAATGACACTCAATGCACTTTCTAGCAAAGAGCTTGCCAGCTATTTTGAAGGTCGGAAAGCAAAAATCTAGAAAATCCCCGAATGAACTCCAATTGATCTCTTTTGGGGATTTTCTTTACCTTTGCCCAATACTCCTAGCCTATGAAGTGGTCCTCCCTACCCGAACCCGTTCTGTTGCAGCGTGCATTCCTTTTTGGGATTACGGGCATTTTACTAGGCACGCTATCCATACTCAATACCAGGCTCCAGGTTCTTGATGCCCCTATGGGTCCCTTGAATGGCGTGAGTTTGTTGCTCCAGTTTTTTGGTTTGGGATTGGCCGTGATCGTTTTGCGCCGACCGAAAGTTGCCGTAGAGTTTAAGGAAAAGTCACAATTGATGATTCTTATCCTAGCGGTAGCCCTCTTGTTTTTTATTTTTTCGCTCTAATTCATTCAACCACAGCCCTTTTACTTTCGTATCTTTTAGGTAGGAAAAAGAAAAATAGAAAACTTTTCTCCCTCCCTGCAACCTTTCCTTTGCTTCGTGCATCTACCTTTTTGAAAGTTAAACCAAATGCAATTACCTCCCCATTTCTCCGCTGAGGAAGAACTGATCGCGGGATGTCTATCTGGAAACAGGCAGGCCCAGCGTCAGCTCTACGAGACCTACTCACGGAGATTTTTGGCGATATGCATGCGGTACCTCAAAGATCAAGAACAAGCGGAGGATGTGATGATCCAAAGCTTTATGAAAATCTTTGAAAAACTTTCCCAATTCCAAGGAAAAGGGAGTTTTGAGGGATGGATGAAGCGGATCGTGGTCACGCAAGCACTGATGACCATTCGAAGCAACCGCAACCTCGCACTTTCGGTTTCTTTGGAAGAGGCAACGGACAACTTTGAATCCACAGCCGAACTCAGCCAGCTGGAGGCAGCAGAATTGATGGATTTGGTGCAAAGGTTACCCTTGGGTTACCGAACGGTCTTCAACTTATTTGCGATTGAAGGGTATTCGCATCAAGAAATCGGTGAGCTCCTCGGAATCACGGAAAGCGCCTCCAAATCACAACTCAACCGCGCTCGAAGCGTGTTAAAAGAAAAAATTACGAGTCTTCAACTCCAACCCAAAATTACGAATGGCTAAATCAGACGAAGTATTGGATCAGGTTTTTAGAGAAAAACTCGAAAATCAGGAAGCCTCCCCTAGCCCAGCGGCATGGGACAAGCTGGAAGCCCAATTGGATGCAGCAAAGCAACCGAAGAAAAATTTTTGGTGGGCGATCGCTGCAGCAATGCCCTTGCTGCTAGGCCTTGGTTACCTGATTTGGTCTCAAGCACCTCAACCCGAACAAGAAAATTCAGTTGCAGCTAGTGAAGAGGTACTGGAAGTCCCTCTTCCTCAATCAAACCAAGAAGCCAAAACGGTGGTATCCGAAGAAGCCCAATACCAGAATTCTTTAGCTGAGATAGCTACCCCTAGTTCAAGTAAGTTCGTTTTAAAATCAAACCTTATTCAGGAAAACCCGAAAGAGGTCAATTTGGGAAATGTAGTTGCTGAGACAGTTACTTTCCCTAGTCCACAAGTAGCGGTAGCGGTGGAAGTAAATTCAACTAGCGATTCCAAAACCTTGCTAACACCTGAATCAACTCAAACCACTCCTGCACCAAGTACCTCACAATCCACCTTGGCGGATGGGGAGGACCTAGACGGATACCGAATTCGAATTTTCTCCGATGGGTTAAAAAAAGAAGAAGCCTCCAACAAAAACTTGATCACTGAACTCGGAAAAACAGTTGGTCAGGTGGAAGGGCTCCTTGACAAACTAGACGAGGGATTTGTAGAGATCCAAGATAAAAAAGATCGCCTCTTTTCTTCCCTAACGAGCAGAAAAGCTCCTTCAATGGAAAAACAATAAAACTAAACCAAGTATACATAAACAGCAGAACCCATGAAAAAATTAGTGCTCCTACTCGCTTTTTTAGGATGTGCCTTCCTGGCTGAGGCCAAGACCAATCCTGAAACAACCCTGAAAACTAGCATCCCAACACTTAAGGACTCTGTAGTCATTGAGTTTGGTAAGGCAGGAAGAATCGTAATTATGGTTGAATCCCTAGCCGATTTCGAGAAACTGAAGGGAATGAATATCAACCAAATCATCGCTGAGCTCGGCGTTCAAGAGAACAAGGCTACCGGCGAAGTCACCCTCGTGGAACTGCGTAAAAAGGATGGCACAGTTACGGAGGTGGTTCGTGTACTTGAAAATGGCGCCGAAACGGAGGTTCGCGTTGGAAGAATGCGGGTATTCGTGGATGAATCTGGTGCGGACACCAAGGTCAAATTTGAATCTGACACTAAAAGGGAAGACAATCCCAATTTTAGTACCCATTTCAATCTGGATTTTGGCATCAATAACTTCTTGCAGAAAGGGAGCTTCCCTACCTCCGATCAGCCCTATGCCACCAAAGGTTGGGGTAGCTGGAATGTAGGATTGAATTGGATGGGTTCTCAGCGCTTGAGTGATGGCTTGAGATGGAATTTCGGATTGGGTTTTCAATGGTACAATTTCAAGTTTGAAAACCGAGATTTCCAAGCTGTCCGAGGCCGAGATCAAATTGGCTTTGTGGAACGAACTGATGTAACAGGGGTAAAGAGCAAATTATCCGCTTCCTACTTGACTGCGATGACCTTACTTGAAGCAAACCTAGGAAAAGACAAGGATAAGGGCCTCAGGCTGGCTGTCGGACCTTACATCGGCTACCGTTTGGGAGGTAGATCCAAATTTGTCTACGAGGAATCTGGTCGCAC
Organism: uncultured Algoriphagus sp.; assembly: GCA_903952135.1. Classification (GTDB taxonomy): domain Bacteria; phylum Bacteroidota; class Bacteroidia; order Cytophagales; family Cyclobacteriaceae; genus Algoriphagus. The sequence continues at coordinate 10,047 of CAJBER010000154.1, read as the reverse complement.
CTTAGATCGAACCGAAAAAATCAACACGGGTCTTTACTTGGAAAACCTTCGCTATGGATTCCGAGGAGAAGTGGGAGTCGGTAAGCACCTTACCTTTTTCAGTACCTACGATTTGAACGAACTCTTCCAAGAAGGAAAAGGACCGTCCTTGAATCCGATCACTTTTGGCATCAAACTTCTAAACAACTAATCCTAAGATTATGAAAAATTCCACACGTTTAGGCCTACTTGCCTTGCTCCTACTGGCCTCCACGACCTGGGTTGCGGCCCAAAATGTCTTGGTCAACACCACTAAAAAATACAACAACATCAAGCAGATCGAAGTTGAAAGCGGCTGGCTAGATGTAAGTTACCAGGGTGAAGAAGGAACGGAAGTATCCGTGGAAGCTTATTTGGAATCCAATATCACTGACCAAGACATTGTCTTTGTGACGCTGGGGGATGTACTCAAGGTGAGTTACAAAAGAAGTGGTGAAAAGTACAACTGGAATGGCAAAAACAAGGGCTACCTCAAGATTACCGGCCCTAAATCCATGCAAGTGAATGTCAGAGGCTCCTCCGGAGAATTCAACCTGACTAACCTAGTAAGTGAAACTACAGTTTTGCAACTTACCTCAGGTACCGTTGCGGCAGCGCAGATCAAAGGAAATCTAAAGTTGACTTCTACCTCTGGGACGCTGAAGGCAACTGGCATAGAAGGAAATGTAGAAGCGAGACTCACCTCCGGAAATGCTTACTTTGAGAACATCAGTGGTGGAGTCAATTACGAATCTACCAGCGGATCTTTGGATGCCAGGGATATTGATGGAGAACTCAACGTGCGACTTACTTCTGGCAATGCCAAAATCGAAAATGCAAAACAACTTGGTAGTTTGGCCTTTACCTCAGGCAATGTACGCGCAGTAAATTCAAGTCTCGGACCGAATACACAGTTTTTCGGCACCTCAGGGAACTTCACTATCCAAACCCCTTCAACGCTCAATTCCTTCAATTATTCATTACGAGCCACTTCCGGAAACCTTCGGATAGGAGGTTCTTCGGGCACAAAATCCTTGGAATTGAACAACAATGCCGCCACCTGGATCAAAGGCACGATTACTTCCGGGCATATCACCATTGAAAATTAAAAGGTGTTTTAAAGAATCCTAAACCAACTAAGAAGGCCGGGCAATTTCGACAAGAAGTTCCCGGTCTTGTTTTTTCAACTTTAGCAAGCGCATCATCCGATCGGGAGTAGGCTTACCCAAGGAAAAAAACACCAAGGTAAGGGCAAAAACAACCACAAATCCAGGGTTGGAACTAAATAACAATCCCAAACTACTCGCCACGGCCACGATAAAAAGCAACCAATGCCGCTGTTTTGTAGCAGCTAGGTAGCCTAGAATTTTAGCTGAAAGTTCCTCTTGGACAAAAGTGGCTTTGATTCGACGGTGAAATAAAAGGTAATGCACCGCCAAAAGCCCTAAGGAGGCTATCAAGACCAAAACCTGCGCAAAGAGCGGCAATTGAGGAAGGGTTTTATCCAGGTTTCCACCCTGCTGGTACAAGTAAATGCCACCAAACAGCGGTAAGGCAAGGACTAAACAAATCAAGGTCAGCTGTTCGGTGCGGCGATACGCAGCTCGCAAATGTTCAATTTCCATCAGGATAGTTATTCAATGGTGACGTGAATCCCTTCAGACAAGGGCCTGGAAACGCAGCAGAGCACGTAGCCGGCCGCTACTTCTTTTTCACTCAAGCCTGCATCCTCATCCATTTTCACTTCCCCTGCACTCAATCGACCACGGCAAGCGGTACAAAGCCCACTTTGGCAGCTGTAAGGCATGTTTAATCCAGCAGCAAGTCCTGCTTCCAGGATGGTTTTTCCTGGACCAACTGTCACCAAATGGTCTTCTCCTTCGAGTTGTATGGTGACATCTCGAGAAAGTAAGCCTGCGGTAATGCCAGCTTTCGCATCTTCCTGTGCTTGGTGGGCTGCAGCCGAGAAAAAGCTCTCGCTATGAATTCGATCTTGATCCACTCCGAGTTGCTCTAGCACCTGTAGGGTCGTTTGCATGAGCCCTTCCGGCCCACAGATAAAGTATTCTTCCTCGTAGCGTGGCTCGTATTCTGCTTGCGCAAAAAGTTCGGACAGCAGCTCAGGTGCCAAACGACCTTTCAAACCGGACCATTTAGCAGCAGGCTGACTCAAGTTGTGAATCACCTTCAACCGATCTGGATTGGCGAGTTCAAGTAAATGAAGTTGAGAGGCAAAAATTATCTCCTCTTCCGAACGACTGCAGTAAATGAGCGTCACCCGAGAAGAAGGCTCATTGACTAAGACAGACTTCAACAAACCCATCATTGGTGTGATTCCGCTTCCTCCGGCAATTAGGAAGAAATGCCTGCGATTTTTGGAATGAAAGGTAGTCGTAAAATTCCCCAAAGGCCGAAGCACATTCAGCGTCTTTCCAGGGAATACTTTCTCGTTCAGGTAATTGGAAAACAGTCCATTGGGAACGCGCTTCACCGAAATACCTGGAAATGGATCTACGTAGGGCGAGGTGCACAAGGAATAGGAACGGCGCTGCTCCTTTCCATCCAACTCCAGTACTAGGGTCAAAAATTGTCCAGGCTGGTATTCTAAGTAGGGTTCGGGCTGCTCAAAATAAATGGTAACGGTATCGGCTGTCTCTTTGACCACCTCACGCACCTTCAAGGACAGGTAAGGATTGGCTTTCGGAGAATCTGTCTTTTTCTTAAAGAAATTGAACATGGGTATAAAATTGGGGGTGCTTGCAAAATTAGTCTCTTCATCAAGAATCTGGAGATTCAGGAAAGAAATTTCTTTGGATAACCTTTAATCCAAGAGAGAAGTTTCAGAGGCGATAGAAAAGCAGGTGGATTCACCCACTTTTTAAAGGCAAAGCCTTACCTTTGATTTTCAGAAAATAGGGTCAAGCCCTAGTTTTCGACCCCAAATTGGATGCTATGGAATTAAATGCCTTGACTGCAATCTCATCCGTGGACGGACGATATGCCGGCAAAACCGCCCCACTTCGGGCTTACTTTTCAGAATTTGCCCTGATCAAGTATCGGGTGCAGGTGGAAGTGGAATACTTTATCGCACTTTGTCAGCTACCCCTCCCCCAACTCGCATCCTTTGACAAGGGTCTATTTCCAAAACTACGAAGCTGGGTGACAGATTTTTCCCTGGAAGATGCGGAATGGATCAAAACTGCGGAGCGCACTACCAACCATGACGTGAAAGCAGTCGAATACTTCTTGAAAGAGAAGTTCGATTCTTTGGGACTCGAGGAATACAAGGAGTTTATCCACTTTGGGCTCACTTCCCAAGATATAAACAATACTGCGACTCCCTTGATGCTCAAGGAAGGACTTCAGGAAGTAATTCTTCCTGCTCTTCAAGGGATAATTTCTCAGCTTTCAGCACTTTCCTCTGACTGGGCCGCTATACCCATGCTAGCCAAAACGCACGGACAACCTGCCTCCCCTACTCGATTAGGTAAAGAAATTCAGGTTTTTGTGGTTCGTCTTCAAAATCAGTTGAACCTGCTCACGCAGGTTCCTTATGCTGCAAAATTTGGAGGAGCGACGGGAAACATGAATGCACACCATGTAGCTTATCCTCAGATCGATTGGAATGGTTTTGCGAAGCAATTTGTGGAGCAGACCCTGGGGCTTAGCCGTTCCTATCCTACTACTCAAATCGAGCATTACGATCACCTAGCCGCTTGTTTTGATGGGCTGAAGCGCATCAACACCATCCTGCTTGACCTGTCCAAGGACGTATGGCAGTATGTGGCGATGAATTACTTCAAGCAAAAAATCAAAGCTGGAGAGGTGGGTTCCTCCGCTATGCCGCATAAGGTCAATCCCATAGATTTTGAAAATGCAGAAGGCAATCTTGGTATTGCCAATGCGCTCCTAGAGCACCTGGCTGCAAAGCTTCCCATCTCCAGATTGCAGCGAGATCTGACCGATAGCACGGTTTTGCGCGTGATTGGCGTTCCCTTAGCACACATGTTGATTTCGCTTGAGTCCCTGCAAAAAGGGCTAGGCAAATTGGAATTGAACCGGGCGGCGATAGATGCGGATCTGGAGGACAACTGGGCCGTGGTAGCAGAAGCCATTCAGACCATTTTGAGAAGAGAAGGATTTCCAAAGCCCTACGAAGCCTTGCGGGATCTTACCCGCACGAATGCCAAAATCACACAGGCTTCGCTGTCAGAATTTATCGAAGGTTTGCCAATCTCGGCAGAGCTAAAAGTGGAACTGAAGGCAATTACTCCTTTTACCTATACCGGAATCTAAAAATCAGGAGTTAAAAAAGTAAACTTCCCTTGAAAAGCCAATAGGAATCAGGCCTTTCAAGGGAAGTTTTTTGTGTAATCAGGATTACCTATCCTTCTCGAGGAGTAGCTGAGAATTTTTCAACACCTTCAGCACCAGATAAAGTACCCCTGTACCGAGGCATAAACCAATTAAAAGCAGGTTAGGGGTATGCTCAGGTTTAAAGATCAGCACAGATGCATCAAACAAGCAAAAGATTAGAAACAGGGCAGCAAGCCCATTTTTTTCCTTTTTGAGGACTTTTTTCCAGCTAAAGGGAAAGTTGGAGGGGACAAAATTGCTGAAATTGGGAAGAAAAGCAGGTACCCGGTAGCTCCATTGCAGGTAAACCTCACCGAATTTCTTGCGGAGAAACTGCTCTTCAGCAAACATGATGCGCTCGTAATACACCCAATAGAGGAAGCAGAAGGCCAGAATAAACCAGCCGTTGGCTGTGACTAGAGCCGGTCCTAACCACATCAGGAAATTGCCCACGTAGAGCGGATGCCTCACGACGGAATAGATCCCCGTTTGGTTAAGCGTATCTGCTACCTGTCCTACTTTGGTATTTCTACCAGAAGTATTTCTTGGAGAAAAGCCTACTGTGTATACCCGAACGGCCAAGCCTAGAAGTCCAACCGCCATGGCTACTGCCAGGTAAATGTGCTCGTAATCAGGCAAGAAAAGCGGAAACTCTTCCGGATGAAGTTCGCGTCTTAGGTACATAGCCCAACCCACTAAAACAATCAGGATGGGTAAAAAACTACGGTAACGGAATAGCCAATTGCCTTGGGATTCTAATTCTTCTTGAAGAGCCATTTTTTAGAATAAAAGGGGAGAAAAAAGTTAATTTAATTTAACTTTTTTGTTAAATCTAGGTTAGCAAAAATAATGAAAAAAATAGGATTATCTGCAATCCTACCTGTGGCTTAACAAGAGGTTGAATCACTTTAATGCCTCAGTTCGACAGCTGAACAGGTATCCTACTCACCAATTTGTCCACTTCAATTTTTTGAGCGCTTTCTTTTTAAGGTCTTGGCTGAGAACAGTTTGTCCGGTGAAGACATCCGTTAAAATCTCACAGGCACGCTGTCCATACCTGCCCATCAGTAAATTTCTTGCAGCGGGCATAAAATAAAAAAAGGAGGCCATCACTTCGCTAAATCGTAATTCCGGAAGGAGCCGCTCCTCGAGAGCTGCTTGGTAGGCAATGGCAGCAAGTTCAGGCTGATCAAACTGTTGAGCTATGCTTTGCCCAGCCAGGATGCCCGAATAAATAGAATTGGTCAGGCCTTCTGCAGTCAAGGGATCAGCGAATCCAGCGGAATCACCAGTTAAAAATACCCCTCTTCTCGAAAACCCATCTGTTCGCGCCCCAACGGGAATTTGAAAGCCATGGGCCTCCTCGAAGGTGGTTTCTTGTATCCCCAATTTTTGAAGGTAGGCTTGGTAATAGGTGCGGAGTTGGATCTTTTTGGGTGCAAATAATCCTACGCCAATGGAAAGGTGATTTGCTTTGGGAAAGCACCATCCATAACCTTGTGGAATGGCATCAATGTCAAAGCGAGCTTCAGTGGAGAGGCGCTCAAAATCTGCGGGACTTACTCCCACTTCGTATTCCAAGGCAGGAATTAATTTGCGCGTTTCCTTCCATCCAGCGAGCTTGGCGGTAGGACCCAACACCCCATCTGCTGCCACTACATAGCGCGCATGCAGCACTTCTTTTTGTGTATGAAGTCGAATATCCTCTAGAAACTCTAGTTGCTGCAGCGCCTGCCCCTCAAGAAGCACTGCCCCGAGTTTGACGGCTTCCTGGACAAGCAGATGGTCAAATTGGTCTCGCATGACCATACTTAAAATGGGAAAGTTGCGCTGGGCTGTAAAGGGCTGGGTTTGCTGGTCAAAATAAACCGCCAAGGAATCGAATTCCTTTTCAACGGCTTCTTGAACGGAGACAGGGAGCATTTCGCGTCCACGAAAAACTAGGCCCCCACCACAGGTTTTGTACCTCGGGAGGGTTTCTTTTTCCAGAATGGCAACTTTCAGGCCTGCTTTTGCCAGTTCGTATGCCGCCATCGCCCCTGCGGGTCCCGAGCCCACTACAATTACATCCCAAGTGAGATTTCCTGACATTAAACTAGTTATTAAAGTTTGGCTGAAAATAGGAAAGTAAGTTGAGGAAGAAAAAAAATAGGCAATTACTACCTAAGAAAGTTTTTTTTTGAAAAAGCCTAATCCCGTAAATTCATCAAATTAAAATTCAGTTTACAATAAAGAACTTTTCAAAGTTTAAAACTCGCAGGTAACCCATTCTCTTTCCGTTTGAAGCAAGCAAGAAGCTTTGGCATTTCCGGCACAAATGTATTTCGTAGTACAAGCACTGACCTGAGCTTCAGTAGCCTTTGCCACCGAAACTTCGGGTTCATAGGATGAAGTTACGCCTCCGGACAAGGCCCACTGAACTATTCTTGATTATAAAATCAAGCTATTAGCGTTTATCCCACACTTTAGAAAAATCTGAATGATTATTTATCAGCCAGAGAAGCCTTAATCATCCAGTCGGCAAAGGATTTGCGGGTGCCTACTTGGCTATGGGGCTGGGTTTGAAACTGATAAATTCCGATTAGCCCTTCCTTAGGATCGATGAAGAATATAGGCCCAGTTGCACCGCTCCAGCCAATCGTCCCTGTTCGTTTCAGCGTTTTACTGGTTTCTTTACGGACTATCTGGTAGCCAAAGGTAAAGCCCTCAGCCAACTGCCCTCCTTCATCAAAGTAATGCGCATTAATGTTTAGCGGCACTTGATCTGTTTTCATCAAAGCGATTGTCTGGGGTTTGGCGATCTGTTTGCCTTGATGCTTGCCATCGTTCAGGATCATGACGCAGAACGTTAGGTAATCCTCCAAGGAGGAAATCAAGCCTCCTGAACCACTATAATATACTTTGGAACCAGTTATTTTAATGCTGGATTCATTTCCTGGATCCACTAGACGCAGTCCATCCTTCCCATCAGGCGCATAAAGTGAGGTCAGTCGGCCTCCATCTTCCTCTTTCAAAAAAAACTTGGTGGACTGCATACCCAGTGGATCTAGGATCCGCTGCTGCACAAAATCCTGGAAAGGAATACCTGACACCACCTCCACCACACGTCCAACCACATTGATGGATGGACCATAGATCCAACCCTCTCCAGGTTCGTGACTCAGTGGCAATTTTGCCAATTGCTCGGAAAAGTGAGCGATGTCATGCGCATAGGGATTGGGATAAGAAGCTTCATACAAGCCTCCCAAGGTGCCTCCATATTGACTAGCAAAGCCAGCCGTATGGGTGAGCAGATGCCTGAGCAAAATTGGACTTTTGGCTGCCTCTGTCTGTAAAATCGGAACTCCCAATAAGGTGTCTTGCTTTACAAGCACTTTAGGATTGGCAAAAGCTGGTAGATAGGTATCCAACCTGTCGTTCATATTGAGCAGTCCATCTTCCTGCAATAAGAGCAGCGCTAAAGTTGCAATGGGCTTGGTCATGGAAGCCATACGAAAAAGGGAATTGGTTTCCATGGGGCGATGGCTTTCCTTATCAGCTTCCCCAAAAGCTTTCATTCGTTGCACTTTCCCTTGGTGGTAAATCAAGTAGGCAGCGCCTGCCATTTTTTGTTCTTGGATCTCTTTACGCACCTCCGCTTCGAAGGCATCTAGGGTGGCTGGATTTACCTTGGACTGCCTGCCTACTTGCTGCGCAACTAGAAGGCTGGGCGAAAAGAATAGCAGCAGGAAAAAGAGTTGTTTTTTCATAATACAAAGAATAATGGTCATTTAAAATAGGGAAATGAAGGGCTCTTCACAAAAAAAAACCTCCATTAACGCTCAATTAGTTGGAAATTGGCACTTTTTGATGGTAAGCAAAATCTACATGAAAATCTACATTTACCCAAATCCGATCTGGAGGAGCGGTTAATCCGAAAGTGGTCATCCAATTCTCTCCCTCCGAACGGACCTTGATTTTTGACATGGCGAGCGGGCGGTAGCTTTCTGGTCCACTTAAGTAGTTTCGATCCAAGTGCTTTCCTACCAGTGTGGTCAGTGGTAAATCCACCAAATTTCCTTTATGAGAACCTGCCATTCCAGAAAAGGATAGGCTACCTGTAGGAAATTGGATGCTGCCATCTACCTGAACTGAATCCTGAGCAGGAGCCAAAGTCAAGGCCACTTCCCCGTTTTGAACAGGAAAATCCAGTTGTGCGAGGGCATCATAAAGTGCTTGTCTCTTCGAAACTACTGTGCTGGGTGTGCCGAGATGCTTTTCCAAAGGAATAAGAAGGTGGGCTACAGCGAGCGGTCCATTGGGCTTGTCACCCAGAGTATATTTGGCAGTACTTGCCAGAAAAAGCATCACCACCCCTTTTCCTTTTCGAATTCTTGGCTGCTGGTCTTCGGGAAGCATTTTTTTTAGATCTGCTTCTGAAAGCTCCCATAAAAGTGTGAGCCCCTTAGTTTGATTTTCTGGAAGCATTTTCCAACTTTCTCCAACCTTTAAAGAGTTACACCCAAACCCTAAAAATAAAAAAGGGATAGCCCAAAGGAGAAAGTTAGAAGAAAGGGTTTGGCTCCAATTTGACTTAATCATTGCTATTTTCTTTTTCAAGTTCATGGATCAATTCTTTAGCAGAGGTTCGAAGATTGTGAAGGAGTTGCTTTGAGTTTCGTTCCATAAAAATCTCGTTGGAAGCCCAATAAAAAAACAGATCCAAATCCTCCTCAGCCCCTTTCAAAGGCGGATCCCAGTTAGGTTCCCCCATGGAATAGGGTCTACCTTTAAATTTGATTGGGTCAAACAAAAAAGCCAATTCTTTACCAAAGAATACGTTCCCAATGGCTTCTTTGAAAGGAAGTGTATTTTGGTCTCGAACTAATTGAATTTGATTTAATTTTTCCTTCGCCGCGGAATAGGCATTTATTTTATCAACCAAATTCTCGTCTTGGATCAATTTAAAACCTCCAGCGTTTTCAAGTTGGTGAATGGTACCCATGGTTCCATAAAAGGGCTCCCGAATCAAGAGATACCTAGAAATGTAATATAATTTTCGAGTAGGCCAAGGACGAGGGGTTTGATATAAAATCGTATACAAGGTATCAAAATACTGGTCTTTGATCTCCTTAGAACGAATGCTGTAATCTATTTTCAGGGTATCCTGTCCCAAATCTTTGATCAAAGATTGGAGATACATTTTTTCTGTTTTTCGCTCTACAAGCCCCTCCCGATAATTCTCTGCAAAAAAGCCAAGGGTGACCGCTGAGAAAAGAAGTACAAATTCAACTGCGTAGCTACCGAGATGCTTTTTAAAATTTAAATTATCCACCAGTTTTTCAATTAATAGTTGAAAGAAAATTAATAAAAACTAAAGATAGATCCACTCGATTTAGATTGAAAAAAGTAGGTTAACTCAATTATGAAATTTTTTTTTCATCTTGTAATTTTAGTTCAAATAGAAAAAAAACAAAAGACAATGAATAGAAGTGCTGATGATAGATGGCTAGGCGGCGTATTAGGAGGCATTGCACGCTCCCTTGGAATCTCCTCTGGCTTATTGAGAGGTTTATTTCTCGTATTTTTCTTTGGAGTAGGCGGATTAACTCTCGGGATTAGTAGTGGTGCTACGATGGTCATCTACCTTATTTTTTGGATTACCCTAAGGGAAAGCTGACCCATTTTCTTGGT
>CAJBER010000153.1 GCA_903952135.1 uncultured Algoriphagus sp. | reverse complement strand
TGGTCAAAAGTGGATGTACTGATTGAAGTTGATTTTTCAACGCAAACGAAAAATCAAATCCCTGCACTACCTATGAAAAACCTAGCCTTAATCCTCTTCCTTTTTTTACCTATTCTTGGATTCTCCCAAGCGAAAGTAGATACCATTTCGGTCTACAGCCCCTCCATGAAGAAGTCGCTCAAAGCAGCAATCACTTTTCCCTCTTCGTATCAAAAAGGTCAAAGCCGCTATCCTGTAGTCTACCTACTTCATGGTGGCTCCGGAGCATTTTCAGATTGGCATCAAAAAGTGACTGAAAAAGGATTGGTCAACCGCATGGCAGAGGAGCATAACCTCATCATCGTCACCCCAGGTGTAGGTCCCGCTAGCTACTATTACGATAGCCCCCTTTTGGATTCAGTTCGCTACGAAACTTACATGATCCAAGAATTGATTCCCTTTATCGATCAGCAATACCGAACCCTGGCAAAAAAAGAATCTAGAGCCATCACTGGGCTATCCATGGGTGGCCATGGTGCCATTACCCTAGCTGCCAAACACCCAACGCTATTCGTAGCAGCTGGAAGTATGAGTGGAGTCATGAACATTGATACGGACCTATGGAAGGTGGGCGAAGACTTTAGAAGCCTAAGGAAAAAGGGGCAAATAGAAATGCTCGGCGCAATCAATTACCAAGCTCCAGTATTCAGTCCGTATACCGCTGTAGGCTTGGTAGATCAACTTAAAAATCAAAAAATTCACCTAATCATTGATTGTGGGGTGGACGATTTTTTGATTGAAACCAACCGACAAATGCATTCGCTTTTGATGGAAAAGAAAATCGCTCACGAATACATTGAAAGACCTGGTGCTCATACCTGGCCTTATTGGACTGAGGCCTTGCCGGTGCAATTTTTCTTTTTAACTAAATACCTGCAGAGAACTCCTTGATCGCAAAGAATAAATCAATTTTCGAGCCTTCATCAATTCATTTAACTTTACCTCCCAGTCTTCGCTTACATCCTCATGTCTCAGTTTGACCCCATTCGCCCCTATTACGATGCAGAAGTAAATGCTGCCATTCGAGAGATTGTGGACGACAGCATGCTAGCCGCCATGATGCAATTTACCTTTCCTGAGGACCTGAACCGTTCCTGGAAAGATCAGATGAAGCACACGCATTCACTACGCGATTTTCAAATCAACTTTATCTACCCTGCTGTAAAGAAAGTTTTGGAAATGAGTTCTGATGGCTTGACCCTTGGAGGTTTTGAACAATTGGAACCCAATACGGCCTATTTATTTATTTCCAACCACCGGGATATCATACTAGATACCTCGATACTGAATGCCTGTTTGTATGAAAATGGATTGGTGATGACCACCTCCGCCATTGGAGACAACTTGATCAAAAAACCATTCATTCATATTCTTTCCAAACTAAACCGGAATTTTGCAATAAAAAGAGGTGTAACCGGCAGGGCTTTATTGGAAAGTTCCATACTCGTGTCCCAATTCATACACAAATCGCTCTTGCGTGAAAATAGATCCGTATGGACGGCGCAACGGGAGGGTAGAACCAAGGACGGAAACGACTGTACCCAAAAAGGGGTACTGAAAATGCTTACCCTGTCAGAAAGAGGAAGTAATCCCTTTGGCTTTTTTGAAAAAATACAGGTAGTACCAGTATCTATTTCGTACGAATACGATCCGACAGATTCCTTAAAAATTCCTGAATTGATTGCCAAAGCCAAGGAGGAGAAATATGTAAAAAGGGAAAATGAAGATTTTATCACTCTTTTGAGTGGCATTATGGGACCCAAAAAGCGAATTCATATCCAAGTCAACAAACTACTGGATGAGGAAATTCGCCAGCTCAAAAAAGAGGACCTAACTCAAAACGAAAAGTTGAGCCAACTCGGAGAACTCATCGATCGAGAAATTTGGAAAGGGTACAAACTTTGGCCTAGCAATTACATCGCTTACGATCTTCTTTACAAGAAAAGCCAGTTTACAGATCACTACAGTTCCGCAGAAAGAGAAAGTTTTGAGAAGCGCCTTTCCCAAAAGGTCAATCCAAGCAATTCCTTGGAAGTAGAAAACTTCCTGCGCATGTATGCCAATCCTGTGGTAAATCAACTTGGACTTTAAATCTTGAAAAACCCTACTCGATTTGCAATGGATCGAGTAGTTAAACTTTTTGTCTTCTTTGACATTGAAAAAAGAAGCTTTCCTCAAAAAGGAAATAAAATGTAGCAGAGAAATCCGTAGTTTAGGAAGTAAACTTTTTCTGCAATGAAAAAAACAGTACTTCTCTTTTGCATCTCCCTTCTCTTGTGGACTGGAAGTCATGCTCAAACAAGTAAAATAGCGGTAGGACACATTCAAACTCCGCTAGGAGAACTTTGGATAGAGTTAGATGATCGCACGCCCAATCACAAAAAAAGCTTTATTGAACTTGCTGAAGCAGGTTATTGGGACTCGCTCACCTTCAATCGGGTAATTCCAAATTTTGTAGCGCAAGGGGGTTGCCCCGATACTCCAGCTGGCTTTACTGATCCAGAATACTTATTGGAACCTGAATTTCACCCTGAATTGAAGCACGTTTATGGCTCCTTAGGAGCAGGTCGTGACGATAATCCAGGTAAACTTTCGGCCCGCTGCCAGTTTTACATCGTCCAAAATCCAGCAGGAATACCTCGACTGGATGGAGATTACACGGTATTTGGAAGAATCATCAAAGGAATGGATATCGTCGACCGCATCGTGAATGTAGCGCGAGATCCAAAAGATCAACCGCTAGAACCCGTCTCCCTTCAAGTCAGCATAAAATACCTGAGCAAAAAAGAATTCACAGCACTTTTCCCCCCGATGACCCATGACTAAGCCCATCCGGATTTTGGTGGTGGGCTGCGGAAATATGGGAGCTTCCCATGCCAGTGCCTACCATCACCTCCCTGATTTTGAGATTTGTGGACTTGTTTCTCGAGGGGATTCCAAGTTGCGCCTGCAAGAAAAATTAGCCAGCAACTATCCACTTTTTGAGGATTTTGAAATCGCCTTAGCTACGAGCAAACCCGATGCGGTGTGCATTTCTACCTATCCAGATACCCACGAAGCATTTGCTTGCAAGGCCATGGAGGCAGGCTGCCATGTCTTTTTGGAAAAGCCCTTGGCATTTAGCCTAGCAGGTGCGGCTCGAATTGTCTCCAAGGCCAAGGAAACCAATAAAAAGGTAGTTGTAGGCTACATCCTGCGCCACCATCCCTCCTGGATGCGATTTATTGAAGAAGCGCAGAAACTGGGTAAGCCCTTGGTGATGCGGATGAACCTCAATCAGCAAAGTCAAGGCTACATGTGGGATGTCCATCGAAATTTGATGAAGACCCTTAGCCCAATCGTAGACTGTGGAGTGCATTACATTGATGTGATGTGCCAAATGACCCGGTCCAAGCCGGTTTGGGTTTCTGCCATCGGTGCCCGACTCAGTGAGGAGGTTGCAAAGGACAACTACAACTATGGGCAACTCCAAATTAGATTTGAGGATGGATCCGTGGGTTGGTATGAGGCAGGATGGGGACCGATGATCAGTGAAACAGCCTTCTTTATCAAAGATGTCATGGGTCCCAAAGGAGCGGTCTCCATAGTTGCCAAAACTGCCGGTGCTGCAGGGCAGTCTGATCAAATCGATGCGCACACCAAAACAGAATCCATTCTAGTCCATCATGCAGACCTCAATGAAAAGCAACTCTTCGCCAAAAAAGACGAATGGATAGACCTGAAGGATGAACCCAACCACCAGGAGTTATGCAACCGAGAGCAATTGTATTTCCTGGAGGCAATCCGTAATGACGTGGACCTTACCGAACATTTGGAAGATGCGTTGAATAGTCTAAAAATCGCTTTTGCTTGCGATGAATCAGTCAAAACAGGAAGAGGAGTAGCCTTATGAACAATCAAAGAGTAACCCTATCCAGAATCCTTAATTCGAACGAAAATGAAAAATAAAACCATCCTCATCACGGGTGGAGCAAGCGGTATCGGACTTGCCATCGTTGAAAAATTTGCTGCTGAAGGAAGTCAAGTTTTCTTTATTGACTTCAATAAAACAGAGGGTACCCGGATAGAAAAAAGTTGTAGAGAAAAGGGAGGAAAAGTCACCTTTTTGCATGCCGATATCCAAGACGAACGACAAGTGATCCAAGCCGTACAGTCCATTCCTGGCAAACTGGATGTGCTAGTCAACAATGCAGGAATAGCCCAAATTGGAAACTTGGGGAGTACCAGCCCAGTAGATTTTGATCGACTGTTTGCAGTGAATGTCAAAGGCCTATTTCTCTGCAGCCAAGCCGCCCTCCCCAAGTTGATCGAAGATGGGGGTGGATCCATTCTCAACATGTGTTCCGTAGCAGCCACGATAGGAATCCCTGACCGCTTCGCCTACAGCATGACCAAAGGAGCTACCCTTTCCATGACCTTGAGCATTGCACGAGATTATGTCACCCAGGGGATTCGATGCAATTGCATCTCTCCAGGAAGGGTGCATACTCCTTTTGTGGATGGCTTTTTGGCCAAAAATTATCCCGGCAAAGAACAAGAAATGTTTGAGAAGCTGGCAGCCACACAGCCTATAGGTCGAATGGGGACACCAGCAGAAATTGCTGAAATGGCCTACTTTATCTCTTCCGATGCTGGCAAGTTCATTACCGGCTCCAATTTCACCGTAGATGGAGGTTTTTCAGGAATTAAAATGTAAGTACCTCCACCCTATTCTGGTTTTTAAAAACACGCTAACCTTTACATCCGCATGAAACTAATCCGATTTGGAGAACCTGGCCACGAACTACCCGGCATTGAAACCACTTCAGGCAAACGCCTGGATTGTTCCTCTTTTGGAGAGGATTGGAACGAAGCATTTTTGGGTAGTCAAGGATTGGATCGCCTAAGTCAGTGGCTGAAAACCCACGAAAGTACCTTGCCTGAAATCCCATCGGGAAGCCGCCTTGGCTCTCCCATAGCTAGACCCTCCAAGATCTTGTGCATTGGACTCAATTACAGAAAGCATGCAGAGGAGGCCAAAATGCCTGTTCCAGAGGCCCCTATCCTCTTTATGAAGGCCAGCAGCTCCCTCTGTGGCCCTTTTGACCCCATTTACATCCCAAGGAATTCCACCCAAACCGACTGGGAAGTTGAGCTGGCCGTGGTCATTGGCAAACGCGCAAAGTATGTCAGCAAAGAAAATGCCTACGACTACATAGCCGGCTATTGCCTCCACAACGACGTGAGTGAGCGCGATTTTCAACTCCGGCAAGGAGGACAATGGACCAAAGGAAAAAGTGCGGATCACTTTGCTCCCCTTGGCCCCTACCTCGTCACCAAAGAGGAAATTCCAGATCCTCATCGACTCTCGATTTGGCTTAAGGTCAATGGAGAACTTCTTCAAAATAGCAACACGGCAGATTTGATTTTTGATATTCCTACGCTAGTCTCCTATGTCAGCAATTACATGACCCTACTTCCTGGAGATGTCATTTCTACAGGTACACCTTCTGGTGTTGGGATGGGGCTTCCCGAACCCCGGTACCTAGTTCCAGGAGACCGCGTTCATCTTGGAATCGAAGGTCTAGGCGAATCTGAACAAGTAGCAATTTCTGACCCAGAAGCATGAGAATTGACTCACACCAGCACTTTTGGAACTACCATCCAGATCGCCAAGAGTGGATAGGTCCAGAGATGGGGAGGTTGAAACGAGATTTTCTTCCCGAAGACCTGTACCCCGTCCTACAGGCCAGCCAAATCGATGGATGCATCGCGGTGCAGGCAGAAGAACATCTTCGAGAAACGGCATTTTTGCTCGAACTCAGCGAATCCCATCCCTGGATTCTAGGTGTGGTAGGCTGGGTGGAGGTGGCGCAAGACAACTTAGATGAACTGTTAGATTCCTGGAGCCAGGCTAGCAAATTGATAGGTTTTCGAGAGATCCTCCAGTCCAAGGAATCTGAATACATGCTTCGGAAAGAATTTATTCGTGGCATACAAAAACTGGGAAGCCGAGGCTATACCTACGACATCCTCACCTATCCTCAGCAGCTATCCGCTGCGTTAACCATGGTGGACAAATGTCCGAATCAGCGCTTCGTAATTGACCATTTGTCCAAGCCAGACATCAAGTCTGGGGACTGGAAAGCATGGAAAAAAAGCCTGCAGCCCTTTGGCGAACGCGAACTCGTCCATGCCAAGGTGTCCGGGCTGGTTACCGAGGCTGATTGGAAGAAATGGGATGCCAACCAACTCTACCCCTACCTGGAAATTGCTTTGGAAATCTTTGGTCCCAAACGACTCCTCTTTGGAAGCGATTGGCCAGTATGCTTGGTAGCAGGAGAATATGAGCAGGTGCTTGAAGTCATCGATTCCTTTACTAATCAACTTTCAGCTGATGAAAAAGAAGCTATTTTAGGGGGAACGGCTCAAGAGTTTTATTCGATTTAATCATTAAAAGAAAAAAACATGGACTTACACCTACAGGAAAAAGTGATCCTAATCTCAGGCGGAGCAAAGGGAATAGGTGGTGCAATTGCCAAAGGACTCATTGAAGAAGGTGCAATTCCTGTCATCATCGATCCCTCTGAAAAAGAGGGGCAAGAACTGCTCACTTTAGCAAAAGGCAAAGCCCTCCACATCAAAAAAAGGCTATTCTCCGCAGAAGATGCCCATTCCGTAGTCCAGGAGGTTCTTCAAGTTTATGGCAGAATTGATGGAATGGTGAATAATGCAGGCACAAATGATGGAGTCGGACTCGAAAATGGTAGCCCGGTAGATTTTTTGAAATCCGTAGAAAGAAATTTAGGACATTACTATTACTTGGCTCATTATGCCCTAGAGAGTTTGAAAAAATCAAAGGGGTCTATCCTGAACATTTCCTCAAAAACTGCGATCACGGGACAAGGAAATACCTCCGGCTATGTAGCCGCAAAAGGTGCACAGCTCGCGCTCACTCGGGAATGGGCTGTGGAATTGCTCCCCTACCAGATTCGTGTCAATGCCTTGGTTCCTGCAGAAGTCTTTACCCCCATGTATGCCTCTTGGATACAGTCCTTCCCCGACCCAGATCAAAAACTTGCAGAAATCAGCCGCAGGGTACCCCTTGAAAATCGCATGACCACTGCGGAAGAGATTGCCGCTATGGCACTTTTCCTACTTTCTGAAAAAGCTTCGCATATCACCGGACAACACATTTTTGTAGACGGTGGCTACACCCATTTAGACAGAGCCCTATGAACACACGCGCAGAACTGGTTCCAAAAAAATTACTCCTCCCTTTTATCCTCATTACCTCCTTATTTGCCTTATGGGGATTTGCGAATGACATTACCAATCCCATGGTAGCAGCCTTTAAGCGAGTCCTAGAACTCAACAATACCCAAGCCTCCTGGGTGCAACTGGCCTTTTATGGTGGCTACTTCACCATGGCCTTGCCTGCCGCATTTTTTATAAAAAAGTATTCCTACAAAACAGGTGTGCTTCTGGGTTTAGGTTTGTACGGCTTGGGGGCCTGCCTTTTTTATCCAGCTGCAGCTCTGGAAAGCTATGGTTTCTTTTTAGCGGCCTTGTACATCCTCACCTTTGGTTTGGCCTTTCTTGAAACTACTGCCAACCCCTACATCCTATCCATGGGCAGTGAGGAAACGGCTACTCAGCGCCTAAATCTGGCACAAGCCTTCAACCCTATGGGAGCATTGGCTGGACTTTTCGTGGCCAAAACCTACATACTTAACTCCCTCCAAAGTTCAGCCACCGACGAGTCTGGAAAAGTATACCTCTTCGATAGCCTGGATGAATCTGCAAAGGCAGCCATTCGGAGCAATGACCTGATGGTCATTCGCGATCCCTATGTATTTCTTGGGGTAGTAGTCTTGGCTATCTTGGTAGTCATTGCGCTGGCCAAGATGCCCGAAAACAAGGTAGAAGGGGCTAAATTGGATTTTATCCCCACCCTAAAACGACTCTTTAAAAACAGAAATTTCGTAGAAGGTACCCTTGCCCAGCTATTCTATGTAGGGGCTCAAATTATGATCTGGACCTACATTTACCAATATGCAGAAGCCTTAGGAATCTCTACTTATGATGCTGTAAATTATGCATTTGCCTCTTTGGGGGTATTTTTGGTAGGGCGATGGATCTGTACCTTTCTTTTACGATTTTTCCCAGCAGCACGATTGCTGGCAGGATTTGCAATCTTAGCCATGGTCTTTACTTTGGGGGCGATTTTCTTGCCTGGAATGGCCGGTCTCTATTCGCTTGTTGCCATAAGTTTTGCCATGTCCTTGATGTTTCCTACCATCTACGGAATTGCCCTGGAAGGCCTAGGAGAGGATGCGAAGTTCGCTGCTGCCTTCTTGGTCATGGCCATTGTGGGTGGGGCCATTATGCCTACCCTCCAAGGAATGATTTTGGATTGGGGAGGTTCTGGCTACACGGACTTAGTGATTCTCGGGGTGTCAGAGATCAATTTCTCTTTTTTCCTTCCCTTCACCTGCTTCTTGTTGGTCTTCCTTTTTGCAGTGAGGGTACCGGCTCGCTAGTTTAATCCATTCCATTTATCGAAAACATGCAAACCTTCCTTTTAGTCTGCGATCTCAAAAATGAACCCGAAGCCATCCAAGCCTATGTGCAGTGTCATCGGCAGGTGGACACTGTGATCTTGGAGAGCATCCGTGATGCAGGAATCCTAGAAATGAGCATTTACCGATGGAGCAACCGACTCAGCATGGTGCTGCACACTTCGGATGACTTTAGCTTTGAAAAGAAAGCGAAGCTAGACCTAGCCAACCCTAAAGTTCAGGAATGGGAGGCTTTCTTAGGCCAATACCAAACTAACCTACCTGGTACTCCACCAAATTGGCGATGGGCCCTCACCGAAAAAATATTTAGTTTCACCTCCTGAGTTTTTTGACGAAGGAAATCAAAACGGTCCTTCTCAGGATTCTAAATCTTAACCCCATGAAACACCTATTAACCCTCCTCACCTTCCTCACGGCTACTAGCTTAGCCTTTTCCCAAAATCATACCCTAAACTTATGGCCGGGACTCCCTCCCCTACAAAAAGTTTCGGATCAACAAGAAAAATCCGTTCAGGAAGGCATTGTTCGCATTTCAAACGTGCAAACCCCCAGTATCGAGGTGTATCTCCCTACCCAGCAAATTGCCACGGGCGAAGCGGTGGTTATTTTTCCAGGTGGCGGATACGGCATATTGGCTTACGATTGGGAAGGAACCGACTTTGCAAAATGGTTGAATTCCCAAGGGATTGCTGGCATCGTCGTGAAGTACCGTCTTCCTCTTTCCACCTCCCTGACAGATCGGAAGGAAGTTCCCCTACTCGATGCCCAGCGCGCAGTCCGATTGGTGCGTCAGCATGCTGAGGCCTGGCACATTAACCCCAAGCAAGTGGGGATCATGGGATTTTCAGCTGGAGGTCACCTAGCCGCTACCTTAAGCACGTCTTACAAACATGAAGTAGCCCGGGAAACCGATGCAATTGATCTACTATCCGCACGTCCAGATTTTTCCATTTTGGTATATCCCGTGATCTCCTTCCGAGATGCAGCAGCGCATTCTGGATCCAGAAAAAATCTACTTGGGGATCAGGAAACTCCCGCTTTAGTGGACCGATTTTCCAATGAACTTCAGGTGAATGCAGAAACTCCTCCCACCTTCCTGGTGCATGCGCAAGACGATATGGCCGTACCCCTACAAAACTCCCTACTCTATTTTCAAGCCCTGCATGCACATGGTGTAAAAGCAGCCTTACACATTTATCCCACAGGGGGCCATGGTTTTGCCTTTGGCATGGGTAAAGGGGCAGTTTCAAATTGGAGAGGAGTCTTGCTCGATTGGATGGAGGAAACAGTCAAGTAATCAATTGCTCTAATTTTTCGTGTTTCCAGTAGATCATCCCCTTTTTACTAATTTTAAATTCCAAATTTGAATCCCATGCCCATCCGCGTAATTGCCTTCGATGCTGACGACACCCTTTGGATCAACGAAACCTATTTTCGTGAAGCGGAGGAAAAATTTGCCAGCCTTCTGGAAGATTTCCTTCCTCAGCATGCAATAATGAAAGAATTGTACCGCACCGAAATTGGAAACCTCAGCCTCTATGGCTATGGCATCAAGGGATTTATGCTTTCAATGATTGAGACGGCCCTCCGAATTTCAGGTGAAAAAATGCCCATCTCCTTGGTGGAAAAGATCATTCAAATCGGCCAGGAAATGCTTTCCAAGCCAGTGGATTTATTGCCAGGTGTGGCAGAAGTACTGAAATCACTGCAAGGGAACTACCGCATCGTCCTCGCTACCAAAGGGGATTTGGTAGACCAGGAACGAAAACTTCAAAAATCTGGACTAGAAGGCTACTTTCACCACATTGAAATCATGAGTGAAAAACGGGCTTCGGATTATAAAAAATTGATTGGCCACCTGGATATTCAATCAAACGAATTTGTGATGATAGGCAATAGCCTCAAGTCGGATATCCTTCCTGTATTGGAACTTGGTGGCTACGGTATCCATGTGCCATTCCATACCACTTGGATCCACGAACAAGTGGAGCACGAGGTGAAGCACGACCGCTTTTTTACTGCAGAACACCTCGGCGAAGCAGCAGGTCTTATCCAGTCTTTAGCCTGATTCAATCCATGGATCGCCTCAAATCCTTGTTTTTAGTCCAACTATTCATCATTTACACCCGGTATTTGATTGGAGGAGCCTTCGTATTTGCCTGCATAATCAAGATCAAGGGAAAGCGCTTCACGACCTATTCCCAAGAGGATGCTCCACTTGGTTCTACCATGCATTTTTTCGAAGTACTCTACCAAACAGGCCTTTACTGGCAGTTTATCGGTTGGGCACAGCTGCTGGCAGGTTTCTTTTTGATGACCCAGCGCTTCGCCAAACTAGGAGCAGTTCTCAATCTTCCCATTATCCTCAATGTCTTTGTGATTACCATTTCCATGGAGTTTGGAGGAACACCTGTAATCACAGGATTGATGCTAGCCGCCAATCTCCTGCTGATTGCTTGGCATTGGGGGGAACTCCGGTCTTTAGTGAATTTACCTTACCTAGCCGCTGCCCCTGATCTTGAGGAAAATATGCCCATTTGGGCCATTACAGGACTTCTGCTCTTTGGCTTTACGGCTGGGTACCGCGTGCTAAATGATTTTTACAATCCCTTTCTGTGGTTTGGGGTATGCTTTCTGATTGGCCTGGGAGCTTTCCTGATTCGCTTGGTACAGCGGCATCGGTCAAAAAAAAGCCTTTTGAATTAATCCTTCATTTGTCCTGGACGATAGGATCTCACTTTTCGTTTTTCCACATCTTCCCGATAAAAAGGAACCTCCTTAAATTGAGCATCCGCATAGCGCTGCGCCTGATCAAAGAAATGAGGAGAAGTTGGATCAGCTTGCTGCCCTCCAGCCAAAATGGATTTGGCACGAACCTTTTCTCCAAATTCCACCACGGCTACAAAGCTATTGCCCCGGTAGCCATATAGTCGCTTGGTGTTTTCGGTTGCCCGAGCTCCATAAGCAGCCAATGCCCCCCAATTGCCAGATGCCAAGCCGATCGGGATGTAGGGCTTACTATCATCAAAACCTGCATCAATGTCTCCGCTTAGGCGTTGAAAGCGATTGATTTCGCCCCAAGGGGTATTCCAAGAGCCAAAGTCAGCGTTCATTTGCTCCAAAGTCTGGATCAATACGGCTTGGAGTTCAGCAGGAGTTGGTATTTTGGCATTGGGATTTGGCTCGGCAAAGCGCGACAGGCTTCTAAATCGGCGCTGGTAATTTTCTCCGTAGAAATGCGCGATAGACATAGCTACTGACTCCTTGGAAGTTCGGTAGTCCCAGTTGCGAAGGAGCTCCATGGCCGGTGCATAAGCAGCCGGAAGTGTGGACGAAATCGAACCGAGCAGTTCTGGAATCAAAAAGGAGAAGGCTGGTAAGTAAGGATCGTAAGCAAGTTCCAAAAAGGTATCTAGGTTGAGTTTTTTGGTTTGCTGCTTCAGGAGTTTGCTCGCATGAAGGCCCCTAAAGTTCTCCTGATCTGGAGCCATGTAGCCTGGATAATCTTCCCTCCTTGGGCTAAACTCCCCAGCTGCGGTAAAAGGAGTAGAATTGCAATTTTGAATCCATCCGGTACCTGGATTTAGGATACGAATGCTTTCATCCACTGTATGGAGCCCCTGCCAATCGGTGGCTGGATCAGATCCATCGACAGAATTTGAAAAATCTAGGCTTGGGTTTCGCTTTGGAATAAAGTTACCATGGAAATAAGCAATGTTCCCCTCCCCATCAGCAAATACCGTATTGTTGGAACTGTTGGTTCGAATATTCATCATCTCCTTAAATTCCGCATAATTGGCTAGTTTGGTGCGGGTGTAACTCTGGATCAAGGCTTGCACTGGATTCCAGTTGATTTTTGTGGCTACCCACTTTCCTTGCTCGAGGTGGGTGATGGGACCGTGGTGGGTGCGGTAGATGGTAAACTCCTTTTCCTTCAATTCATCCCCCTCTTTGTATTTTAACGTGATTTGCTGGGTTTCTACCGGTCGGGTTTCGTTTCCATAGCGGTAAGTATAGTTCCCATTCTTTTGCGTAACCTCCTCCACAAACTCATCCATAAAGTCCACGAAGGTGGAAGTATGGATCCAGCCTGTTTTCTCGTTGAAGCCTTGATATACGAAAAATTGACCCCAGGTCACCGCTCCGTAGGCATTGAGTCCTTCTTCGCTAATCACATGCACTTCAGGGCGAAAATAAAAGGAAGTATGGGGGTTGATGAGCAGCATGGCATTACCTGATTCGGACAGGCTTGGTGCGATGGCTATTCCATTGGAACCCTTGGGCTCCTCGAAGAGTAGCGGAGTCAGTGCTTCTTGTTCTTGGGTCAAGCCCAAAGTAGCCTTGGGCTCGTAAAATGCTTTCAATTGGGCAGTAGAAATCTGCTCCAAATCCCCACCAATAGATCCTTCATAGAAAAATAATGGCATCCAAGGTTCATAGTGCGTAATGACCTGAGGACGGACTTCTGGATGGGTTTGCAAGTAATAATTGATCCCATAT
>CAJBER010000152.1 GCA_903952135.1 uncultured Algoriphagus sp. | reverse complement strand
GATGGAGAAAAAGCCTCGCACCGCAAAGCAAGGAATATATTTGGCATGCAGATGGCCCGAAGTACGCAAGCGGGTGCATGCAAACAAGCTCCTAAAAAACGCCCTTTTGTACTGACACGCTCTGGATTCGCAGGAATACAACGCTATGCAGCTGCATGGACGGGAGATAATGTGGCCTCTGAAGAACACATGCTTGCAGGCATTCGACTAGTCAATAGCCTCGGCATGAGCGGCGTATCTTTTGCAGGCTACGATGTAGGTGGCTTTGCAGGAGAGGCAAGCAAAGGGCTATTTGCACGATGGATGAGTATCGCTGCTTTTTCGCCCTTGTACCGAGCCCATTCCATGATCAATACCAAGGATGCAGAACCTTGGGCATTTGGAGAAGAGGTAGAGGAAATTAGTCGTAACTATTTGAATTTTAGGTACTCATTACTCCCTACTATTTACAGTGCTTTCCACCAAAGTACCCAAAACGGGCTCCCGTTAGCTGCTTCCTTGGCCATCCACTATCCACAGGACGAAGCGATCTACCAAACGGCTTTTCAAAACGAATATATGTTTTGCGACACCTTTCTAGTAGCTCCTGTAGAAAGCTTCCGGGAAATCAGCAAAGTGTATCTCCCACAAGGAGAATGGTACTATTTGTATACGGATCAAAAACACCAAGGAGGTCAAGTCATCTACCAAGATTCCCCGCTCAACTACCTGCCTGTATATGTGCAAGCAGGGAAAATCTTTTCGCAGCAATCCCCTACCCAGCATACGGGAATGGCTCCTGACAGCACCTTGAACCTCCACTTGTATCGAGGCAGCACTGGATCTACCTACATCCATTACGAAGATGGAGGTGAAGGATTGGACTACCTAAATGGTGAATTTTTCAGTCGAGAAATTCAGTATCAACCTGAAAATGGTTCCCTGAAAATTGAGCAGGCAAAAGGTCAGCAATCCAGCCAATATGGCAAAATTCACCTCTTTTTCCATGGTTTTGAAAGCCTAAGCCCTCAGATAAATGGAACAAAACAGGATTTAAAATCCACAGATTTTGCTTTCTTGGATAAATTAACCGAGTTTGATCCCTTACCTGATCAAGTACATCCCTATTTCCAAATCAAGCAGCTTCCGTATATTGAATTCGCGCACACAGCTGCTGAACTGGAAATCAAAGGTTTGGATTAATACCTACTCATTTTTACTACCCCAACAATGACCCAAGAAAAAAAGAAGTTGAGTTTCTGGCAGATCTGGAACATGAGTTTTGGGTTTCTAGGGATTCAATTTGGATTCGCACTTCAAGGCGGATTCATGTCCCGTATCTTCCAAACCCTCGGCGCCGAAAAAGACACCATCCCCTTTCTTTGGATAGCAGCCCCGCTGACTGGTCTATTGGTTCAGCCAATCGTGGGCTATTTGAGTGATCGCACCTGGCATCCTCGGTTCGGCAGGAGAAAGCCTTTCTTTTTCTTTGGTGCTGTGATGAGTACCATTGCCCTGTTTTTTGCACCCTACTCCTCAGCACTCTGGATGGCGGCAGGTGCACTCTGGATCTTGGACGCCTCCATCAATGTGTCCATGGAGCCTTTCCGAGCCTTAGTGGCCGACAAACTCCCTGAATCGCAGCGTTCCTTTGGCTTTGTGGTCCAAACCCTGATCATTGGCATTGGCACCTGGGTGGCTTCCAACCTCCCTTGGTTGATGACCGAGCTCGGTGCTGCAAATACCGCTGCTCCTGGGGTAGTCCCTGATTCAGTCAAGTACGCGTTCGGGATTGGCGCCTTCGTTTTATTTACCTCCATCCTCTTTACCATTCTCAAGACTGAAGAATACCCTCCTGAGGACCTGGATGCATTTAAACGAGAAAAAGAAAGCAAAAAGGGCTTTTTTACAGGTGTAAAAGAGGTTTTTCAGCTGATTTTAGCCATGCCCACGGTGATGAAACAGTTGGGTCTGGTACAGTTTTTCTCCTGGTTCGCTTTTTTCACTATGTGGAGCTTCGCTACTCCTGCCATTACGGAGCATGTTTTCGGAGCTACAGATACGAGTTCGGTCGCTTACAACAATGCAGCAGATCGAGTGGGTAATTATATGGGTACCTACGGCTTGGTCTCCATGTTTTTTGCCCTGATCCTATCACTGATTGCCTCCAAAATCAAAAT
>CAJBER010000151.1 GCA_903952135.1 uncultured Algoriphagus sp. | reverse complement strand
TGTGATTGCTCTTTTTTCAGCGCTCCCAATCCATGGACAAACTTTACGCAATGCAAGCCTAGTATCCATGGGCAATGCTGCACATGCGATTCCCGGGCAAGGGTTGGTGGTGCAACAATCCATTGGGCAAAGTAGTGTAACTGGCGTATTTGCTAATTCATCGGTGCGTATAAGTCAAGGATTTTTGCGAGGGATCCGCGTCGTTTCTACCGAAATCGAGCGGCCCTTTGAGGCGATAGCCTTCCCCAATTCTTTTTCCGATCGCATCTCGTTTCGATTTACTATCGAGCACCAAGAAGCAACGCAGGCTCGGATCTATGATACGTTAGGAAAATTGGTCTATGAGGCAACGCATCAGCCGAAGAATAAAGAAATTCAACTGAATCTGCCCTACCTAGCAACAGGCGTGTATGTAGCCCATTTGAGATCAGGGAATAAGTTTGTTCAACTCCGTATAATCAAAAAACCATGAGAACCGTTTTTTTAACCTGCTTTCTTCTCTCTGTACTCAGTCTCACTGTATCAGCACAAGAGATTTTTATTAAAACTGGAATCAACTCCACTACCTATGACTTTCGATCTGCAAATGGGGATAAGCTCCTGGATTTCACTCCAGGAATGGGAAATTCCATTGAAATGGGTATGGGTTTTCCTTTTGTTCCAAAAATAGGAATGGAAGGTGCTCCTGAAAAAGAGCGCTCCTATTCTCCAAACTGGTTTAAAAATGAAGTTTCCCTCAACCTAGATTCTTTCAATTCATTCGGTGGGGATCAAAACAACAATTACAGCTGGGAAACGACATACGGTGGCGTGACCAATACCCTTTCATTTTTGGCTCATATTGGAGAGGTGGAACTTGGTGTCCGAGGCTCTCTGGGCCTTTCGGGAATGATTTCTGGTACCCAGGTGATCAATAGTTCTCGATTTCCTTTGAAGGGGAAAGACGATTTTCAGGGATTGTTTGCAAAAACTGGTGTAGGGGCTTCCGCTTCCTATCCCGTTTTTCAGCGTGCTTTTTTGAATCTTTCCTATAGCTATTCAAGAAACTCCCGATTGGGAGGACCCCAGGAGGAGCAAGTGCGCTTTCTTTCCCATGGATTTTTATTCGGTTTATATGTTCAATTGAAGTGATATGAAAAAGTTAGTTTTTATTTTTTGGATGTGGGTGCTAGCAGTGCCTGCATTGGCCCAAGTTCCTGGGATTACCTACCAGGCAGTAATCCTAGATAGTCAGGTATTGCCAGGAGAGGACAATCGAGCGGCTCCACTGGGAGACAAGGACCTGTGCTTGAAGTTTGTGTTCAAAAATATATCGGGAATAAGTGAGTACGAAGAGGTGATCACTACACGTACGGATGCATTTGGAATGGTCAATGTGATTATCGGTACGGGTAGACGTACTGGTGGAACGGCAAATTCATTTTCTCAGATCGTATGGAATGCGCAAGCTAAATTTTTAGAAGTGTCTTTTGACAAAACAACAAGCTGCTCCACCTTCGCTTTAATCAGTAGTCAACAATTTACAGCGGTTCCCTTTGCACTCTATGCAGCCAACTCGGGTACACCTGGTCCAGCTGGACCAGCCGGTCCTCAGGGCATTGCAGGCCCTACTGGAGTTCAAGGCCCGATTGGGCTTACTGGGCCAGCAGGAGCTACTGGACCTCAGGGGGTTACCGGCCTTACAGGTGCTGCTGGTCCCATCGGTCCAACGGGAAATACGGGTTCAAATGCCTATCAAGTGGCAGTAGCAGCTGGTTTTGTCGGAACAGAGGCACAGTGGCTAGCCTCACTTCAAGGAGTAGCTGGGGCACCTGGTCCACAAGGGATTCAAGGGGCTGCAGGACTCAATGGAACAAATGGGACCAATGGATCGAATGGTGTAAGTGCCTACCAGCAATGGTTGAATTTAGGAAATACTGGTACTGAAGCAGATTTCATAGCTGCACTACGCGGTGCAGCAGGTGCAGCTGGGGCTACAGGCCCACAAGGTGCTCGAGGTACAGATGGGGCAGCAGGGCCTCAAGGGCCTGCCGGAACAGCAGGTGCTACGGGACCTCAGGGTCCGGCAGGTTCCACTGGTGCCAGCGGTCAAAATGGTCAAAATGGTCCAAGTGCCTATCAAGTGGCGGTAAGTACAGGTTTTGTGGGAACGGAATCGCAGTGGCTCACCTCTCTAAGGGGTGCTTCGGGCCCAGCAGGCCCAGCAGGACCCACCGGTATACAAGGAGTAGCTGGACCAATTGGTCCGGCAGGTTTGACTTGGAGAGGTGCTTGGTCAGCTACGGGTTCTTATGTGAAAGACGATGTGGTTGGCTTTAATGGCGCCTCTTATTTCTGCCTTGCACCGGTTAGTAATTCTAGCTCTACACCTACAAGTGATCCAACCAAATGGGCCTTGCTGGCTTCTCAGGGAGCAGATGGTCCCCAAGGGCCTACTGGATCTGCGGGTGCTGCAGGAGCTACCGGTCCTATAGGACTTACCGGTCCCAGTGGTCCAGCCGGTCCTCAAGGTCCTCAAGGAACTCAGGGGCTCACAGGTGCTACTGGAGCTCAAGGTTCCGTAGGTCCGGCGGGTCCCCAAGGTGTGCAAGGTATTACCGGGGCTACTGGAGCCCAAGGACCTATTGGATTGACAGGGCCTACTGGGTCTAACGGCACCAATGGAGCCAATGGGCTTTCTGCCTATCAAGCTTGGTTGAATTTAGGAAATACAGGTTCGGAGTCGGTTTTTATTGCCTCGCTTACTGGTCCAGCCGGAGCGACAGGCGCTGCAGGTGCACAAGGTCCTAGTGGTCCTACTGGCCTCACAGGTCCTACTGGTCCTGCAGGTACTCCAGGTATACAAGGTGCTACAGGTCCCCAGGGAATTACTGGAGCCACAGGGCCTCAGGGACCACAAGGCCCTGCAGGAGCAACTGGTGCCACCGGCGATACAGGTGCTCAGGGTTCAAGTGGCAGCAATGGGTCCAACGGTACCAATGGTGCGAATGGTACCAATGGGCTATCCGCTTATCAGGTTTGGCTCAATTTAGGAAATACAGGCACTGAAGCTGCTTTTATTGCTTCACTTACCGGACCTCAAGGTCCTGCCGGCCTGGCCGGAGCTACCGGCGCAGCTGGGGCGACAGGTCCAGCAGGAACAAATGGTACCAACGGAGTCGCAGGTGCTGCAGGAGCTACAGGTGCCACCGGACCAGTTGGCCCTACTGGTCCGCAAGGTCCTACAGGTTTGACAGGGGCAACTGGCTTAACCGGAGCAACTGGTGCACAAGGCCCACAAGGTACAGCAGGAGCAAACGGTACGAACGGAGCAACTGGACCAGTGGGCCCTACAGGCCCGACCGGTACACCAGGTGCTGCAGGTACCAATGGAAAAACAGTTGCCTATGGATCTACCAACCCTGGTGCTGGTACTGGAGTGGATGGGGATTTTTACATCAATACCGCAACAAATACCCTCTTTGGGCCTAAGCTAAGTGGGGTTTGGCCTTCAGGGGTTTCCCTAGTTGGACCGACAGGGGCTACGGGCGCTCCAGGGACAGCGGGTTCGAATGGTATCAACGGAACCAATGGTACAAACGGAGCTATAGGTCCCACTGGACCCACTGGACCCGCTGGTCCAACAGGTCCTCAGGGCCCAGCAGGTGCTACAGGTGCCACAGGAGCAGCTGCTTCTTCCGCCAATTTTGTAGATCTGACGACTAATCAAACTATAGACGGTGCTAAGCAATTCCAAAAAGCGGCTACCAATACAGCAGCTTTGAATGCAGGAACCAGCAGAAGCATCGATTTTGGTTCAAGTAACTTGGCCTACACCAATGTGACAGGAGCTACTCAAAGTTACACCTTGACAAATCTAAAAAACGGGGGAGCCTATACCTTGGTGCTGACAAGCACAACTAGTTCTGGAGAGGCTTCTTTTTCGGCGACTGGATTTACTGTAAAGTATATGGGTACAAATGTGTTGACCACCGGAAAAGCCCATATTTATTCCTTTATCGTGGTGGGAACGGTAATTTATGTGAGTATGGCAACCGAAAACTAAGCTACCTATGAAAAAAATATTGGCACTCGCCTTTTTGCTTACCTGCTATGAAGCAAGGACTGTTTATTCCCAGCAATTTGGTGGGTATCTCAAGTCTACTAGCCCAAGAATTCTAAACTGTAATCCTGAGAATCTAGAAACGTTGGTCGTGGAAGTCACAAGTCCCATTACTGGTGAAAAATGGATGGACCGTAATTTAGGAGCATCTCAAAAAGCGATTTCTAGTTCGGACCCATTGGCTTACGGAGATTTGTATCAATGGGGCCGAGGAAGGGATGGACACCAATGCCGAGATTCTAGGACAAGGTCCGGATCTACGAGTCTTGACCACCCCGGTCATGATCGATTTATACTAGAGACAACCGCATTAGATGATTGGCGTAACCCTCAAAATAATTTACTATGGCAAGGCCTGAATGGAATCAATAACCCTTGTCCTGCAGGCTTTAGGATTCCAACAAAGCAAGAATTTGATAATGAAAATATCAATACGGGAGCATCAGCATTTAATTCATTTTTAAAGTTGCCCTATTCGGGTTGGCGAAATAATACAAACGGGGAAGTATCTCTAATTGCTGAAGGGACTTCTTATGGATTTGTTTGGACCAGTACGGTGAGTGGCGGGACAAGTACCAACGATGCTGAAGCATTCGCCTACTACTCAACCCGTGCTTACCTAAATCCGTATGCGCGTGCTCGAGGCTATTCGGTTCGCTGCATCAAAAATTAATTTTTAGGCAGGTTTTCCAGTAAGGATTACTCAAATCGTCTCGGTTTTGGATACATTTGAATGTACTATTTACTAGCAGCAGCTGTATGAAAAGAAGTCTTGTTCTCTTGTTTTGTTTATTTTTGGGTTTAGGATATTCTATAGCCCAGACCTTGTCCGGTACATTTCCTTCTTTAGCAAATCAAACCCTTAGCCTAGAAGGAACAAAGGGATTTGATACCTATGCTATTGGTAGTGCTAAAGCAGATGAAAAGGGACAATTTTCGCTCTCCTATTCTCCCCAAGATTATGGAATCGCTTTTCTTTCGGAGGAAGACAAGCAGCCTTTTGTATTGATTTTGGAGAAAACAGGAGTTCGATTGGAAGGACAACTGCTCAGCGAGGCCAGCAGCATTCGGATTTTGGAAGGTCAAGAGAACCGCTGGTTTGAACAATATACACAAGAGCAAGGGAAGCGAGAACAGGCCTTAAGTGCCTGGGCATATCTGCAAAATCTCTATCAAGTTGACCCACTTTTTGCAACGCAAAAGGTGCCCAATCAGGCCATCGGAGGGGAAGTCATGCGGCTTCAAAAGGAAGATGAAAAATTTATTGAGGCTCTTCCAGCCGAAAGCTTCGCTCGTTGGTTTTTGCCCATCCGAAAACTTATTAGTTCCGTGGGAGCTGTTGCCCAGTACCGAACGGCAGAGCTTCCGCAAACCATTGCTGCTTTTCGGACTATGGATTATGCAGACCCACGATTCCAGAAGAGCGGACTTTTTCGAGATGTCTTTGAAAGCCAGTTTTGGCTTCTTGAAAACTCAGGTGGGACACTTGACGAGAACTATGAGAAAATGGAAGTATCGATAGATGCCATTTTATTGAGTGTGGGAAAGAATGCCCCCCTTTACAACGAGGTGACCGCCTACTTGATCGAACTTCTTGAGCGTCGTAGTTTGACTGCTGCAGCAGAATACCTGGCACTAACCGTACTTCAGCAAGACAAAGTTGCGCTGCAGCCGCGGTTGGCGAGACAGCTGGAAGGCTATCGTGCGATGAAGGTAGGGACGGTGGTTCCTGAAATTCAATTTGCAGGGGACATCTTGCTTCAAGGCAAGCCCATTCCCTATCCTTCCCGACTTTCTGAGGTCAAGGCCCCTTACCGCCTGGTGATTTTTGGTGCCAGTTGGTGCCCCGCTTGTTCAGAAGCAATGGGGGAGCTAATTCCTTTGTATGAAAAATGGAATAAGCTTGGCGTAGAGGCCATTTTCGTTTCTCTAGACACAGATCCAACCGCCTTCAAAGCCTATTCCGAGGGTATGCCATTTATCGCCTTTTCGGATTACAAGAAATGGGATACACAGGCTGTTTCGGATTATTATGTAGCCAGCTCCCCATCTTTTTACTTAATCGATCAATCGGGTAAGCTTCTGTTACGTCCACAGTCTGTCAAGCAAATCGATGCTTGGGTGGATTGGAAAATAGGGGGAATCCCTTCTAATTAATTTCTTAGCAAATTACTGAGATAGCCAAGGGTAAATTAAAAGTTGTCGTAGCAACCTAGAGGAGGGAATCGACTTCTTCTTCCTCTAGAACTCTGGTCCCCAGCTAGAAACTGGTAGCGCAAAGAAAATTCATGGGATCCTTTGGTGTTGGCACCTACCTGAGAAATCATCCAATCGTAAGAATAACCTAACACTACCCCATTTTCTAAGGAGACACCTAAAAGGCCAATCACTGAATCGTAATTTTTCAATTCACTGGTGGACATCAGACCTCGAAAGCCTACTCCAAAAACAAAAGAATCGTATTTAGTTTGCGTATTCAGATCAAGTTGTGAAAACACCCCTTGTTTTTTGTAGTTGGCCATGATGGAAACATTCCGTGACTGGTCGTTGCTCCAATATCCCGATGAACCAAAGTCATATTGCCAACCTGCCTGAAATCCATATTTGATAGGTAGAAACTCGTACTCACTGTAGGTGGTATTCATCATTTTGGGATTGTTGATATGGTAGGCGCTCATACCCAACCAAAAATTTGGGGTACCATACATCAACCCAAATCCCAAATCAAAGTAGCCAAATTGCTCCAGCTGGTCCAAGTAATCGATTGAGTTGGGATTGATGCTTCTACTAAAAATATCAATCTGATCCCCATAGATTAAGTTTTCCAGATTCCCACTACGCGTAGCATAGGTCATTTGGGTGCCCATTCGAACACTCCCGTAATCCGACACTCTCAAATTATAGGAGTAGAGAAATCCGAGTTCGGTGGTATTTAAACTCATGTTTTGCTCATTGTACGAATTAGCTACCAAACCAAACCCACTTTGTAGATCAAAACTGTAATGATCGATGTAAGCAGAATACCCATTGAAATCAAATTCTAGTCCAGGCCATTGCTTCCGGTAGTTTATGCCTACACGTGTCAACTCACTCGATCCAGTCAATGCAGGATTCAAATTCAATGGTCCTGCGAAGAACTGGGAAAAGTGAAAATCTTGTGACTTAAGCCCTTGTACAAGCAGTAGACTGAGGAGAAGAAGGATTACTTTTTTCATAGTTTACTTGCCTAAATAAAACACAGCTGAATGATCAAATATGCGGCCATCGAGTGTGGTGTAGCGCACGCGGAAGACATAATTTCCTACGGTAGCATCACCGCCCTTGTGTTTGCCATCCCAGCCCTTCGATTCCAAGTCTTTGGACTCAAAAAGCAATTCACCCCACTTATTCATCACCATGAAATGAATGTCCTTGATGTATAGGAATTTAGGATAGAAGTGATCGTTGACTCCATCGTTGTTTGGTGTGAAGACATTCGGGATTTCAAAGAAGAAGTCAGTGATGACAATTTCCCTCTTAAAGTTTACTACGCAGCCATCCAGATCTTTCAGTTTGAGTGAAATAGTGTAAGTGCCTGGTTTTGCATATTTATGCATAGGCTCCCATTCCGAACTCACGGCACCATCTCCAAAGTCCCAGATCACTTCCTTGTATTTACCGGTGCTTGTATTGGTAAACTTGACCTCGAAGTTGACCAAATTTTCATAGGAGAAGTCGAAGGATGCAGATTTGTAATCAAATTCAGGAACCAAAGGATCTGTTTCGATGACCTCCATTCGCTTGGTTTGGATACAACCACGGGCATCGGTCACGGTGACAATAAATACGCCCAATTCTTGGGTGTCCATGGTCAAGCCTCCATTGGTTTGCGTGCCTCTATTCCAAGTGACTGTATAGGGAGCAATACCACCAGTGACAGCTACTTTGAAATTGGATTTGAGTCCTCTTGGGTTACATACTCTTTCGGAAGTTCGTGCCACACTTACTTCCAAAGGTAGTGGACGGATTACAGTGAACTGGCGTAGGATTCGGCAACCCATGGCATCCACCAATTCCAAGCTGTAAGAACCAGGTGCAATACCTACTAAATTTTGAGTTTTAGCTCCATTGCTCCAGTTATAGGTATATGGAGGTGTGCCTCCAAATGGAGTGACTAGGATGGACCCTGAATTTGGATCCACGCAATCCAAGGCGTCGTTGACAGTTGAGGATAAGTCCAGCGGCTGTGGCTCATTGATGACGAATTCACGTTCAATTTTACAGCCACCTGCATCGGTGATGACTACGCTGTAGACACCTTTGCCAAGATTGTTAAGGACAGGCTCTTTTGGTCCATGGGCCCACTGAATGGTAAGCGGAGCCTTGCCTCCAATGATATTGAGTTGGATGGAACCATCTTTTTTGCCGAAGCAAGAAATGTTTTTGACTACTTCTTGCAGGTCATAGACAGGAGCTTCTGCTACTGTGGTGCTGACACCCACGGTACAGCCTTTTGCATCCGTTACGGTTGCCGTGTAGGTTCCTGGAGATAAGTTTTGTAGCGTAAAGGAAGTAGATAGGTTGTTCCAACGAATGGTGTATGGAGCTGTTCCACCGGCCGGAGTTACTCGAATTGTGCCATTATTTGCACGGTAGCAGGTGACATCTGTTTTCTGAATCGTAAAGCTCAAAGCCGCGTCCGGTTGGTCGACGATTAACCCGCTTAATTCACTTAGTGCACAGCCATTCGCATCCGAAACACGAAGGGTATAGCTACCTGCACGGATTCCGGTAAACTGGTAGCTAAGGTTATTCGACAATACGGATTCCAAAAGCGGGAAGCCAGTGACACTGCTGCCACTCAATTCGTAGCGATATGGGCCTACAGAAGCCTTTTTAATCGTTACTTTCAAGGTTCCATCTCGTCCATCAAAGCAGGATACATCGGTGATTTGAATATCATCTTTGGTGATCAAGAGTTCTTCTGGTTCTATCAGTTCGTAGCTTGCCTTTGCGATACAATTTTTACTATCCGCGACAGTTACTTCGTAAATACCAGGAAGAAGTCCTTCAATTTTTTGCAAGTTAGAGCGGAAGCCCCCAGGGCCTTCCCAGAAGATTTTGTATCCCCCATTTCCTCCTGTTATTTGTAGGTCGATGACTCCATCACTTCCATTTTTACAGCTGATTTCAAAGCCATTGTAATCGGAGATGGTTGGGGTGATGACAATAGGTTCTGGATCGGTGATTTCGAAGGTTCGGGTGATTTTACAGCCAATATTGTCAGTGATGACCAAGTCATATCGACCAGCTACTAGGTTTATTAAGTCACGTGTAGCCGACTTAAATCCATTTGGACCTGACCAAGCATATACATAAGGAGGAATTCCTCCAGAGACATTCATCGAAATAGATCCATCCTTACCTTCTGGGCAGCTCACCATGGTGAGGGTAGGGGTGACAATTATTTCAGCAGGCTCTGTGATAGTGACTGATAATCTACTGGTACAAAGTAGCGCATCTGTTACAATAACATTGTAGGTGCCGGATAACAAGCCTGTCAGGTCCTTATTGGTAGAGGTATATCCGCCAGGTCCGGACCATGCATAGCTGTAGGGTGCTGTGCCGCCTGCTACATTAATTTGGATCGTGCCTTTTGCATCCCCAAAGCACAAGTTGTTCTCTTTTTTGACTAGTGTAGTCACCAAAGGAAGTGGCTCCGTAATGGTGAAAACTTCGATGTATTCGCAGAAATTTTCATCCGTGACTACCAATACATACCTGCCTGGTCCAATGTTT
Source organism: uncultured Algoriphagus sp. (assembly GCA_903952135.1). Classification (GTDB taxonomy): domain Bacteria; phylum Bacteroidota; class Bacteroidia; order Cytophagales; family Cyclobacteriaceae; genus Algoriphagus. The sequence continues at coordinate 2,132 of CAJBER010000151.1, read as the reverse complement.
CGAAGATCTTCAGGGACAATTGAACGTTTGATTTCACCTACGCCATCTTTAACCCATACAAACTGATAGGTTCCCGTGCCTCCGGTTACATTTCGGATAAAGATATTGCCGTTATTCTCACCCCCGCAAAGCACATTTTGTTTGACCGCATCAACTTCAATTGGCTCTGGAGTTGTCATTTCATAGGTTTGAACCAAAGTACAATTGACAGCATCCGTAATGGTAAACGTGTAGGTTCCCGCTGCTAGGTTGCTTAGGTTTCGGCTCGTGGAGGTAAATCCATTAGGCCCTGTCCAGGCGAAGCGGTACGGTGGTGTACCTCCAGTGACTTGGTGGGCAATGGATCCGTTGGTATCCCCGAAGCAGGCTATATTAAATCCATTGAAATCAGAGAGTACTGGGTTGGTAATCTGTAGTGGAGCACTAGGTTGGGTAAGTCTGATGGTGGCCAAACTTTTCACACAACCATTCAAATCTTGAAGGCTAAGGACATAATCCCCTGCTTTTAAGTTGGCAAAGTCATACAGGTTGGCATTGGTAAAGCCCGAGTTCAAGGAAACAGCAGTGCCTGTATAGTCTGTACCTGTGAGGATAAAGGTATATTCTTTTACCCCTCCAGAACCTAGCAGTCGTATGTTACCTGTCGCTTCTCCATAGCAAAGGATGTTTCTTCGGTTTGCGACCACCTCATTGAGTACCAAGAGGGCTGGTTGTCGTAAGGTATAGGTTTCTATCTCTTCGCAGCCGTTGGTATCAGTCACTTTCACAGAATAGGTACCTGCGCGCACCCCTGTCAAGTTTGCGGCTGTTTGCATACCGGCAGGAATTAGACCTCCATTGGAAGCAGTCCATAGGTAGGTGTAAGCACTGGTACCGCCTGTAACCGCAAGCTCTATTCTACCATCAGATGCACCAAAGCATGAGATTTCAAAGCCATTGTAATTGGAAATGGTTTCGGTAATGACAATGGGCTGTGGTTCGGTGATGACAAAGGTTTTGGATTGGGTACAATTACCAGTTCCTACGGTGACGGTGTAGGTTCCAGGGGCCAAGTTATAGATATCTTGATCAGTGGAGGCAAATCCATTCGGTCCTGTCCAAGAGTAGGTATAGCCTGCTGGATCTGTAGGTAGTTTTCCGCCACTTGGCGTAAGTTCTATGAAGCCATCGTCTGCCCCAAAGCAAGAAATCCCAAATCCATTGTAGTCATGGGGCTCGCCTGTGATGACGATTGGGGCTTTTACGGTAACTTCAAAATTGAACGGAGCACCAGGGCATCCGTTTCCAGCCACTGGAGTCACTCGGTAGGTAATTACTGTTGGTGTGGTCCCTGTATTTTGCAAAGGTTGGCTAATAACCAGGCTATTTTGTGGTACTGTTTGATTTACTGCTCCAGTGATCGCCGGATTTGGGATAAAGGTCCAAGTGTATTTGGTGCCGGCCGGGATGATGTCTCCATTGGTGCCATTTGTAAGCGCTAGATCAAATAGATCTCCAGAACAAATGACGATTTGTTTGGAGGTGATTCTAGGTACAAGATTAACGGTAATTCTTGCTGGGTTAGACTTGATCGAGGAACATCCACCTGTTGGGAAAGTAAGTTCTACGTAATAGTAGACTACCCCTACGGTATTTGTAGGAGGGGCAAAAGTTGCTGCAGTAGCTCCAGAGATGGAAGATCCTCCGGTGGCATTGGAGTTAGTGGTATTGCTGAACCACTGGTATGTAGGAGTACCAGTTCCTCCGGAATATGCGACAGAAAGGTCAGGAGTTAACCCGCCTTCACAGATTGTACTATTTGCCGGCTGAGTTGTAATAGCAGGTTGCGGTACAATTTGAACGGAAGCGAAATTGCTGACGACTTTACAACCGGATACGTCTTGTGTTACTTCCACGTAGTAGAAGGTGGTCCCAACTGTAGTTGTTGGTGGGGTATAGGAAGCGGAATTAGCTCCTGAGATGCTGGTTCCTCCGGTGTAGGAGTTTGTGGTATTTCTGAACCACTGGTAGGATGCGTTACCTAGTCCACCTGACAGGGTAACGGAAAGGTTTGTAGGGACTGCATTTTGACACTGAATTTGACTAGCGAGCGGTTGGGTATCAATGACAGGATCAGGTACGACTTGAACACG
>CAJBER010000150.1 GCA_903952135.1 uncultured Algoriphagus sp. | reverse complement strand
CTGCAAGGTTTGGTCAAAGACCTCGTCTGGCTGTGCTCCAGAAATGCCGTATTTTCGATCAAATACAAAGAAAGGTACGCCTTGAACCCCTATCAACCTGGATTCATACACATCCTCGTCGATCGCTGCATCAAAATTAGCAGAATCCAACACCTGTTTTGCTTCCACCCTAGCCAATCCTACCGCCTCGGCGCAATCGAGCAAGATATCCTGCTGATCAATATTTTTTCCTTCCTCAAAATAGGCTTGAAACAAGCGTTCCTTCAACTCGTCTTGCTTGCCCTTTTCTTTTGCAAAATGAAGCAATCGATGCGCCTGTTTGGTATTGGCTACCAGCGTATGCTCAAAATCAAAGTTCAAGCCTTCCTCCCTACCCATGGCAGCTACCTGAGCAGTCATTTGAAGGGTTTGGGCTTGGGTCCATCCCTTCGTTTGCGATAAATAGGTCAGCGTATTTTGATTTTCATTGGTTTGCAAGTCAGGATTCAGCTGAAAACTTTTCCATTCGATTTGAATGGTTGAGGAATCCGGTAATTTTTGAATCGCTTTTTCCAGTTTCCGCTTGCCAATATAGCAAAAAGGGCAAGCGATGTCTGACCAAATTTCAATTTTCATCTGATTTTTTGTTTCTTCATGTGATAAACAGCTTCAATCACAAAGAGTTCCCAAAATTAGTGAAAACAAAAGAATGCCCCTCCTGCGCCATGGAAGTCGATAATTCGCTTTCCATTTGTCCGATCTGCCAATTTGAATTTCCAAAACGTGCACCTTGGATTACAGGAATGGCTATTTTTTTACTTGTAGTTTGGTTACTTTCCTACCTCCTTTAATTCCAATGCCATGAAAAAACGTTCCTTTTTAAAATATTTTGCAGCCCTAGGCCTTGGGGGATCCTTACTTCCTTCTGAACTAAAAGCCTTTGATTTCGATGCTTTAGATTGGTCGAGTGAAGATATTTGGGATCAGCTGCGGGCGGGTTACCGGCTCAAACCCGATTACCTCAACTTTGAGAATGGCTACTATTGCTTTCTCCCAGAGGAATTACTTGAAAAATACATTACACATGTTCGTGAGATCAACTACCAAGCCTCTCATTACATGCGTGGAGTTCAGTTTGAAAATAAAGCTAAATCTGCTGCAGCACTAGCCACTTTGGTAGGTGCTTCGCCTGAAGAGGTGGTCTTGACTCGAAATACGACCGAATCCTTAGACTTGATTATTTCTGGCTACCCTTGGAAGGCTGGAGATGAGGCAGTTTTTGCCAACCAGGACTACGGCACCATGCAAACCATGTTTGAATTGGCATCCAAACGCTGGGGAATCAAAACCGTGAAAGTGGACATTCCCATGCATCCCAAATCGGATGAAGAGGTAGTAGAAGTCTACCGTAAAGCAATCACACCAAAGACCAAACTGTTGATGGTGCCACATATTGTCAATATCACGGGGCATATCCTTCCCGTGCGGAAAATTGCCGACATGGCACATGCCCAAGGAGTCGAAATCATGTTGGACGGCGCGCATGCAGTCGGACATTTTACCTTTAGCATGAAAGATCTGGATTGCGATTATTATGGATCCAGTTTGCACAAGTGGCTAAGTGTTCCCCTTGGTGCAGGCTTGCTTTATGTGAAAAAAGAAAAGATTTCTAAAATTCAACCCCTTCTGGCGCCGGGTAACTTGAACTTGACCAGCATTGCCTACCTCAATCACATCGGAACTCACCCTGCGGCTACGGATTTGACCGTATTGGATTCCATTGCTTTTCAAGAGAAAATCGGTTCCAAGCGAAAAGAAGATCGACTTCGGTTTATCCAAAAGTACTGGTCAGATCAAGTGCGAAATGTACCTGGCATTCGAGTAAATACGCCAGAAGATCCTGCTCGATGCTGCGGTATTGGAAACGTATGGGTAGAAAAGTACAGTCCCACAGATATGGGAAAAATACTGATGGACAAATACAAGATATTTACCGCTCCGATCGATGGAGCTGGAGTACAGGGAGTGCGTGTCAGTCCAAACATTTACACCAGTACAGCAGACTGCGATGTGCTGGTAGCAGCCTTGAAAGAAATGGCGCAATAAATCCTAGAAAAACGGAACAAGGGGGCTAAGATCGAGTGGATTAGCCCCCTTTTTTTATGAATTGCTAAAAAAAATAGGGATTTGTATAACTTTTTGAAATAAACACTTGCAATTCATTGCAGGAGATACAACATTTGCACCCTCAAATTATGGAAAACCAAATGCACAACGCCTCTTTTCTAGGCTTGTCTTCGACAAAGGCAGGATGTATGTTGGTGTCCACTACTTTTTTAGCTGCACGCTTGAGGCAGTCCCTTAGGGTTTAACCCTAGATTCACTTTGCATTCCTATGTGGAAAGCACACCTTGCACACCCCTATTCTAGTTTAACCCATTTACCTGCACCTCCTCAACTTGAGGATTGCATTTAAAATACGAATCGATGGAAGAATTAACATTCCTTATTCGAGTAGCCGACAGCTCTCACAAAGTATATGCAAACCAAATCGCTGCAGAGATGGAAGATTCTGCCAAGGCGAGAGGTACAGGCATTGCAAAAAGAAGTCCTGCTTACTTGGAAGCCAAAATGGACGAAGGAAAAGCAGTAATTGCTTTGACCAATGATGGGAAATGGGCAGGGTTCTGCTACATTGAAGCTTGGGGCCACGGCAAGTTTGTAGCCAATTCAGGTCTAATCGTTGCTCCTCAATACCGACAATATGGTTTGGCACGAAAAATCAAGCAAGAGGTATTCAAGCTGAGCCAAGTGAAGTTTCCAGAATCAAAAATCTTTGGATTAACTACAGGTGCTGCAGTGATGAAAATCAATTCAGAACTTGGGTATGTCCCTGTTTCCTACTCCTCATTGACCGATGACGAGGAGTTTTGGAAAGGATGCCAAAGCTGTGTCAATTTTGAAATTCTAATGTCAAAAAAGAGACAAAACTGCTTGTGTACAGCCATGCTCTACGATCCAAATTCAAAAAAAGCAAATCAGCAGACGAGTAACTGAAAAAAGACTCGATCTCAACTCCTATTTAAATCAATATTTCACTAGTTGACCTTATGAAAAAAGTAGTTTTAGCCTATAGCGGTGGTTTGGATACCACTTTTTGTGCCCTTCACCTTTCTAAGGATTTGGGTCATGAAGTTCATGCCGTATTGGTCAACACAGGTGGATTCTCTGCGCAAGAATTACAAGACGTTGAAAACCGCGCCCATGCTCTAGGCGTAGCTTCCTTTAGGATTTTAGATGTGGTTCAGGACTATTACCAGTCGGTGATTCGCTACCTAGTTTATGGCAATGTGCTCAAAAATGACACCTATCCCCTTTCGGTATCTGCCGAGCGCATTGTACAAGCTAAATCCATTGCGGAATATGCCATTTCAATAGGTGCACAAGCGGTAGCACATGGCTCTACAGGTGCAGGAAATGATCAAGTTCGATTTGACATGATCTTTCAAATCCTTGCTCCCGAAGTAGAAATCATCACTCCTATCCGCGATCTCAAACTTAGCCGTCAAGAGGAAATTGACTACCTCAAAAAGCATGGGGTATCCATGAACTTTGAAAAAGCAGCCTATTCGGTGAACAAAGGAATTTGGGGAACTTCAGTAGGAGGAAAAGAAACGCTTACCTCTTCGGATTACCTTCCAGAATCAGCCTGGCCTACTCCTGTGACGGAACATGAGCCAAAAGAAGTAAAATTGACTTTCATTCAAGGTCAGATAAAAGCAGTAGATGGAGTAACCTATTCCAGTTCAGTCGATGCTATTTTGAAACTTCAATCCCTTGCGGCACCATTCGGTATAGGTAGAGATATCCATGTGGGCGATACCATCATCGGAATCAAAGGTCGCGTAGGCTTTGAAGCCGCTGCACCTGTAATTCTGATCAAAGCGCATCAATTGATTGAAAAGCATACCTTGACCAAATGGCAAATGTATTGGAAAAAGCAGGTAGCCGAGTTTTATGGCAACCACCTCCACGAAGGCCATTTCTTGGATCCCGTGATGCGCAATTTTGAAACCTTTCTCGAAAGCACACAGGAACAGGTTTCTGGTGAAGTTCGGGTATTGCTTCAGCCTTACCGGTTTACCCTATTGGGGATTACATCCGATCATGACCTGATGTCAGCCAAATTCGGTTCCTACGGAGAAATGAACAAAGGCTACACAGGAGAGGATGTAAAAGGATTCACACGTATTTTGGGTAACCAAACCGCTATCTTCCACAAGGTGAAAAACTCAAATGACTAAGTTAAAAACAGCCGTCATCGGTGCAGCGGGCTACACTGGAGCCGAGTTGATTCGACTTCTAGTCCATCATCCTGCTTGCGAACTTGTTTGCCTGCATTCCAATAGTCAAAAAGGCATTCGCGTAGATCAAGTGCATCGTGATTTGTTAGGGGATTGCGACCTCTTATTTACGGATCAGGTACCCACTAAAGGCCTTGATGCAGTTTTTTTGTGCTTGCCACATGGAGAGGCAGCCACTTTCCTCGAAAGTCATTCCTTTCCAGAATCCACGGTTTTAATCGATTTATCTACTGATTTCCGAGACGAATCTGCAGGGTTTGTGTACGGTCTTCCAGAAGTCAACACTAAAAAAATAAGCAAAGCCAAGCGAATTGCTAACCCAGGTTGCTTCGCCACCGGCATCCAACTGGCATTAGCCCCAGCAATTAAGCAAGGTTGGGTTCAAGGCCAAGTACATGTTACTGGCATTACGGGTTCAACGGGAGCTGGAAAAAGCCTGTCTGCTACCTCTCATTTTAGCTATAGAACGGGAAATGTTTCGGTGTACAAGCTGTTTACCCACCAGCACCTCACAGAAATCAAACAGACATTCCAGCAATTAAACCCGGAAGTAAATCCAGAGGTGCTTTTTGTTCCCTATCGAGGCAATTTTGCAAGAGGGATCTGGATTACCGCCTATTTTCCCTTTAGCGGAACACAGGAAGAAGCACTGGAAGCCTATAGCCAGTTTTATGCTGGATCTTCATTCACCCACATTTCAACTCAGGAACTCGATTTAAAGCAGGTCGTCAATACGAACAAATGCATCCTCCATCTTCAAGTTGAAAAAGGACAATTGGTGGTGTATGCAGCCCTAGACAACCTACTGAAAGGTGCTTCTGGACAGGCGGTTCAAAATTTTAATCTTGCCTTTGGATTAGATGAGAAAATGGGTTTGAACCTAAAATCAATTGCATTCTAAACTAATCCAGTTCCAAAAATCACTCATTTAGATCCTAGCTGATGAATTTATTCGACGTCTATCCCCTGATTCCAGTTACCCTAGTGAAAGCCGATGGATGCCGCTTGTGGGACGAGCAGGGTCAGGAATATTTGGATTTGTATGGAGGTCATGCCGTCATCTCCATTGGACACAGTCACCCACATTATGTGGAGCGCATCAGCGAGCAGGTGAAGCAGTTGGGATTTTACTCCAATTCCATACAGATTCCCTTGCAACAGGCTTTGGCAGATAAATTAGCCGAACTATCCTGTTTGCATAGCTACCAGCTTTTCCTGGTGAATTCTGGCGCCGAAGCAAATGAGAATGCCTTGAAAATGGCCTCATTTGTGACCAAAAAACCAGGGTTTATCGCATTTTCTGGTTCCTTTCATGGCCGTACTTCTGCTGCAGTAGCCCTGACAGACAATCCCAAATTAGTGGCTCCCTGCAATGCGCGAGAGGATTTTCATATTCTTCCTTTCGGAGATTTGGAATCTGTGGAAAAGGTACTCTCCACTCAAGCCATTGCGGGAATCATTGTGGAAGGAATCCAGGGTGTCGGAGGTATTCAGGTGCCTAGTCCTGAGTTTTTACTTGGCCTTTCCCGACTTGCAAAAAAATACGAGGCCAAACTTATCCTTGATGAGGTACAATCTGGCTATGGCCGAACAGGTCGCTTTTTTGCACACCAGTGGGTAGATGGGCTTTATCCAGATCTGATTACGATCGCCAAAGGCATGGGAAATGGATTTCCAATTGGTGGGCTTTTGCTCTCTGAAGAGTTTAAAGCCAGTTATGGATTGCTAGGTACCACATTTGGTGGCAATCACCTGGCCTGTGCAGCTGGACTAGCTGTGCTTGAAGTAATTGAGGAAGAAAGATTACAGCAAAAAGCATTGGAACTAGGAGAGCAACTGATGGCCGAACTCCGAACCATTCCT
>CAJBER010000149.1 GCA_903952135.1 uncultured Algoriphagus sp. | reverse complement strand
GGTTGTGGCTCTGTTTGGTCAGGAGTAGGGATATCCACCTCTTCTGAAGCTGGAAGGACTTCTACAGCAACTTTTTTACCCCTGGTCACCTTTTTAGGAGCCGCGGTTACCTTGTCCTCTTCGGACAGCTCTTTACTTTTCTTAGTCATAAAAAACGATACTAATCTTGCGCAATGGATTCAAAGGTAGGCATTTTGCCTAATTTAATCGCGGGTCGAGGGGATAATTTGATTGAATTTCAAACTCACCCCCCATTACTTTCATTAGCTGTCTCCAAATTTGATCCGAAGAATTCTCAAAAACAGGTAATGTCGTTGCTCCTGAATATACAACCCAAGTGTCGTCAGCAAGTTCTGCTTGCAACTGGCCCTGATCCCATCCACTGTAGCCCAGAAAAAATCGTACTTGATCCACTTCCAGTTGATGAGATTTTAAGAGGTGAACCAAGGTAGAAAAATCACCACCCCACCAGATTTCTTCACCCAAAGGTTTACTATCCGGTAGTATTTGGGAGCCGAAATAAATGAAATGAAGCGTATTTTGTTCAACAGGCCCTCCTCCAAAGACTTCGCATTCTAGAAAGTCTAATTCCTTGACTAGGTCGCCTAAGGCTAAAATTGAGGGCTTGTTGATTACAAAACCAAAGCTACCCTGATCCTCATGCTCACACAGCAGAATCACGGATCTCACAAAATTCGCATCATTTAAAAAAGGGGCAGAAAGCAGAAGATTCCCTGCCAGAAGCTTTGGGATAGAATGCTGATCCATGTGGAAAAGTAATTTAAGTTTACTTAAATTTAATTTTTGAAATCACAATCCCAAGAAAAGGTTTCAGAAAATTACCAAGTAAACCACTTGCCCATGAACCTTGCCGCTATTAGAAAGGAATACAGCCTTCAATCCTTAGAAATTGATCAGGTTGCTACTGATCCCTTCTTACAGTTTAAAAGCTGGCTAAAAGAGGCCATGCAAGCCGAAGTTTTGGAGGTGAATGCGATGTGCCTCTCTACACTTGGAAAAGATGGGTTTCCCAATTCCAGAATTGTGCTACTTAAAGAGTTGGACCATGGGTTTGTGTTCTTTACCAACTATGAGAGTTCAAAAGGAAAAGAATTGGAAGCCTATCCTAAAGCATCTCTTACTTTCTTTTGGGCAGAAATTGAACGACAAGTTCGTATTGTGGGGACAGTGAGTAAAATCAGTCCTGAAGAGTCCGATACTTATTTTTTATCCAGGCCCTATGGATCTCAATTGGGGGCTTGGGCTTCCCCACAAAGCCAAGAGATTGATAACAGAGAAGTAATTGAAAACAACCAAAAGGATTTGGACAAAAAATTCAAAGAATCCGAAATGGCAAGACCTCCTCACTGGGGTGGTTTTCGGCTTGTTCCGCACCGGCTTGAGTTTTGGCAAGGAAGAACCAGTCGTTTGCACGACCGCATAAACTACGAAAAGGATGTGGCCACTAATTCTTGGAAAATCGCTCGACTAGCCCCCTGATTACTTCAGGTTAAAAAGGTCAGAAACACCTATAAACCGCTCTACAGTAAATCCTTCGCCATACTTCACATGAATCCGATGGCCAAATTCTCTAGCCCTAGATTCAATAAAAGGTAAAAATTCAGGGGAAGAAATAAAGCTTGCTGGTTCTTTACTTTTTGGGTCATAAAATTGGGAACCAAAAGCAGCAATGCTTTGTACTTTGGTGTCCCAGAATTCTGAAATGTCTACAATAAAGTCAGGCTGAATGTAGTTATTCTGAATGTAGTGGTACACAAATTTAGGTCTCCAAGCCGCTTGTTTGACTCCGTCCTGCCAAGTCTCAATCTTAGTCAGACCACTCATAAAGCAAGCGTTCGTCGCTAAAGAGGCCCCTTTACCATGATCAGGATGGCGATCAGTGATCGCATTTGCAAGTACAATTTCAGGTTGATATTTTCGAATCACCTGAATTAATTTCAACTGGTGTTCCGTATCATCTTTAAAAAAAATATCTTGAAAACCCATGTTCTCACGAATACTGAGTCCTAAAATCTCAGCTGCATGGGCTGCTTCTTGCAATCGAAGTTCAGGTGTACCGCGTGTACCCATTTCTCCATGGGTCAAGTCTACAACTCCAACCTTATTTCCTTTTGCTACCTGAGCAGCAATGGTGCCAGAACACCCTAATTCAGCATCATCAGGGTGAGCCGCTAGAACAAGAATATCTAACTTAAGCATTTGGAAAAATCATTTGACTCGTAAATTTTGGCCAATCCTTAAAATGGAGGTGCTCGAAATCTTATTTAATCTAGTGATTTGAGAAACTGATACTCTATATTTTTTAGCAATAGAGCCCAAAGTCTCACCACTTCTTACCTTGTGGTATGCCGCTGAGCGTGTTGAAGTTCCATTGTTTGGTACAGATTGGGAACTTGAATAAGTACTAAATAAACTCTTAGTAATTGATAAAATTCGAGTCACAGGCTCCATTTTTTGGAAATCAAAAATTTGGTTTGGATTAAATGCCAATCCCCGGTACCGAGCTTCATAATGAAGATGTGGACCAGTGCTTCTACCCGTAGACCCACCATGGCCCAATAAATCGCCAGCCTTTACTTCATCACCCAGTTCAGCAATGTGCTTTGATAAATGGCCATACAGCGTTTCAATTCCATTTTTATGTCTTACTAAATAGTAATATCCCCAACCATTTCGGTCAAATCCTTTTACTCTGACTATTCCATCATAGGTAGAATAAATGGCTTCACCCATACGCAAATTAATATCTACTCCATAATGAATTCTTCCCCATCTTGGGCCAAATCCAGAAGTAGCTATTGTTTTTACCAAAGGCATATTCCAAGATTCACCTGCCTCTAGATTATACAATGTTAAAAAAATAGAATCCTGTATTTGATTTACTTCAAAATCATAAATATCCACATAGTGGGAATCCCATTTGGAATAATACTCAAATGCCGTAACCCAAACACTATCAATTTGAATTTGGTCAGAAATTTTAACAACCTTATTTGTAGGCGCCCAATTGATAGAAAAGGACTCTTCAGCAATAAGAGATTTTGTTTTTGAAAGGTTAACTACATCCTGAAACAATAAAGAATCTGTATAGGTAGATATAGATTTTAGATACCCAATTTCATCAAAATTTCGAAGTTCAATATTCTTCCTTTCTTGAGAAGTACTTGGGGTACCTACGTTTTTCTTAATTATTTTAGGAAATACCTGACCTTCTGCCTTTAAAAATGATAAGGACACAAGTAAACCCAAAACCAATCTAAAAATCAACTTCATTAATCTAATTTACTAGTTTTCAATGGAAGCAAGGAAGCGTTCCGCATCCAAAGCAGCCATACAACCTGTTCCTGCAGCTGTTACAGCTTGTCGGTAAACATGATCCTGAGCATCGCCACAGGCAAAAACACCTTCGATATTCGTCTTCGAAGTTCCTGGAATAGTTTTAATATATCCCGCTTCATCCATCGTTATGAATTCCTTGAAAATTCCTGTATTAGGTTGGTGACCTATAGCAACAAAGAAGCCAGAAATAGAAATATCAGAAATTTTTTCAGTTTTTGTATTTAAAATTCGCATGCCAGTCACTTCGTCAGCGCCCAAAATCTCCTGAGTCTCTGAATTCCAAAGGATTTCAATCTTTGGGTTATTTTTTACACGATTCTGCATGATTTGAGAAGCTCTCATTTCATCACGACGAATAATCATGTAGACTTTGGAACAAATATTTGCCAAATAAGAAGCTTCCTCACATGCAGTATCCCCAGCACCTACAATCGCTACTTCTTGACCTCTAAAAAAGAATCCATCACAAACAGCACATGCGGATACTCCTCTCCCATTCAAGCGGGTTTCACTTTCCAATCCCAACCATTTCGCAGAAGCACCTGTACTGATAATAACGGTCTCGGCAAGGATGGTTTTCTGATCATCCACCACTACCCGATGAGGTCGAGCACTAAAGTCAACTTGGGTAACTAAGCCATAACGAACTTGGGTACCAAATCGCTCCGCCTGCTTTCTAAAGTCTTCCATCATTTCAGGACCCATGATTCCTTCCGGATAACCAGGATAGTTCTCAACATCCGTAGTGATGGTCAACTGTCCTCCTGGTTGTCCTCCAGTATACAGAACAGGAGCCATTCCAGCCCGAGCTGCATAAATGGCGGCCGTGTAACCGGCAGGTCCAGATCCAATAATTAAAACTTTTACCTGTTCGTTAGCTTGACTCATGCTGTATTATTTACTCTTTTTTATAAATCTATTCAGTTCCTACAACTTACCTTCTGAGAAAAGGAAAAGTTAACTTAGCTCCAAAGCCTAAAATCAAAAAGGGGGCGGTAGCCCCCTTTTATTATATTATCCCAAATACGGTTTGAGGGTTTTGCTACGGGAGGTATGCCTCAATCTTCGAATGGCTTTTTCTTTAATCTGCCTAACTCGTTCTCGCGTCAGATTGAACTTTTCTCCAATCTCTTCCAAGGTCATGGCATGCTCTCCATTCAATCCAAAATAAAGCGTAATTACATCCGCTTCTCTTGAAGTCAAGGTTGAAAGCGCACGCTGTACTTCTTTTCTGAGAGAGTCATTCATCAAGCCATCGTCTGGTTTTTCATCTCCATCATTTTCCAATACATCGAGAAGACTATTCTCTTCTCCTTGTACAAATGGAGCGTCCATGGACACGTGTCTACCAGAAATCTTCATGGTATCCACTACTTCAGATGCAGACACTTCTAGAACTTCTGCCAATTCCTCTGGAGATGGCTCGCGTTCAAATTTCTGCTCCAATTCACTGAAAGTCTTAGAGATTTTATTCAATGAACCTACTCTGTTCAAAGGAAGACGAACAATTCGAGATTGCTCAGCGAGTGCTTGTAAAATGGATTGACGAATCCACCACACCGCATAGGAGATAAACTTAAATCCTCGCGTTTCATCAAAACGCTGTGCCGCCTTGATCAAACCAAGGTTTCCTTCATTAATCAAATCTCCTAAGGATAACCCTTGGTTTTGGTATTGCTTGGCTACAGAAACCACAAATCGGAGGTTGGCTTTTGTCAATTTCTCCAAAGCAAGCTGATCGCCTTCTCGGATTCTTTTTGCCAATACTACCTCCTCATCAGCTGTCAACAGATCTACTTTACCGATCTCTTGAAGGTATTTATCAAGAGACTGTGATTCTCTGTTTGTAATCTGCTTGCTAATCTTTAGCTGCCTCATCCGAGTGAATTAATTGAAAAGGGGTGATAATTCATTTAATAAGTCAAAAACCCAATCTTGATTAGGCGTTTGTTTCTGGTTTTTCCGGTCTTGGAAGTAACACTTTTCTGGACAATTTGAATTTACCTGTTTTCTTATCTACGTCAATTAACTTGACAGTAATTTCCTCTCCAGGTTCCAAAACGCCATCCATGCTTTCCAAGCGATCCCACTTGATCTCGGATATATGGAGTAAACCATCTTTTCCTGGCATAAATTCCACAAAGGCTCCAAAAGCTTGAATATTTTTTACTTTACCAGTATACACCTCTCCTATTTCAGGTTGAGCAACGATGGCTTTTACGCGACGAATCGCTGCATCCATGTTATTTTGATTCGCAGAATAGATGTTAATCTTTCCATGATTATCAATTTCCTCAATAACAACTGTGGTTGAAGTGTCTTTCTGAATCTCTTGGATCACTTTTCCTCCAGGTCCGATCACTGCTCCGATCAATTCCTTAGGAATCCACATCATGAAGGAACGTGGGGTATGTGGCTTAAGATCAGTCTTTGATGCAGCCAAAGTTTTGGAGATTTCTTTCAAAATATGAAGTCTACCATCCTTTGCTTGGTAAAGTGCTTCTTTCAATACAGAATAATCCAAGCCTTCTACTTTCAAATCCATCTGGCAGGCTGTGATCCCTTTTGCGGTACCGGTTACCTTAAAGTCCATGTCTCCTAGATGATCTTCATCACCCAAGATATCGGATAGAATGGCATACTTGCCCGTCTTGGCATCCGAGATCATACCCATCGCAATACCAGTCACTGGAGCCTTAATTTGAACACCAGCGTCCATCAATGCCAAAGATCCGGCACATACAGTCGCCATAGAAGAAGATCCATTGGATTCCAAAATATCAGAAACGATACGAATGGTGTATGGATTTTCAGTATCTGGGGGAAGTACTTTTTTCAAAGCACGCATGGCTAGGTTACCATGTCCTACTTCTCTTCTGCCTACGCCTCTATTTGGCTTTACTTCACCTGTAGAAAATCCTGGGAAGTTGTAGTGTAGGTAAAACTTATTGTATCCAGAGATTACAGCTCCATCAATCATTTGCTCATCCATTTTGGTACCCAAGGTACAGGTGGTGACAGATTGAGTTTCTCCACGGGTAAATACCGCAGATCCATGTGCTGAAGGAAGGTAATCAACTACAGACCAGATTGGTCTGATTTCGTCTAGATTTCTACCATCCAAACGCTTTTTAGTTTCTAAAGTAAGGTTACGCGCTGCTTCCTTGTGGATTTTATGGAAATAATGTCCGATTAAGCTGGTCTCAAATCCATGATCTTCGCTTAGACTGCCTACATATTCCTCTTTAATTTCTTTGACCAAAGCTGCACGCTCGGACTTGTTTGCAATTTGACGATTTACAGCAGCAAAAAGCTTATCGTAAGTCGCTGCTCTCATGTGATCGTAAAGCGCTGAGTCACTCTTCTCGTGGCTGTAAGCTCTCTTTACTTCCTTGCCTACCAACTTGGTCAATTCCACTTGGGCTTGGCAATGTCTTTTGATTTCTTCGTGTGCAAATTGAATGGCTTCTACCATTTCATCCTCCTGAATCTCGGAAGCTTCACCCTCTACCATCAAAATGAAATCCAAAGAACCCGCAACGATAAACTCCAAAGTAGCTTTCGCTAAATCTGCCGGCTTCGGGTTGATTACATAGGTTCCATCAATTTTCGCTACGCGAACTTCTGAAATTGGACCATTGAAAGGAATATCGGAAACTGACAAGGCGGCTGATGCTG
>CAJBER010000148.1 GCA_903952135.1 uncultured Algoriphagus sp. | reverse complement strand
CACGACTGAGTTGGCAGGGGTTAAATACCGGCTGTGAACCTCTCCAAACCAGCGGGGTAGTGATTTTTCTAAGGAAAGAGCATAGGTCACTCGGGTAGCGGAAAACATGGAACTGACCAGGTTGGCAAGTACCGAAGCGGCCACTCCTATCATCAATACGATGGCGCCGAGAGGCCCAAAGAGACTCGCTGATACATCCAGCAAGGGAGTTTTGGAGTTGGCAAGATGGGGCAAGGCAGCCTGCGATACGAGTTGAATCACCATGTACAAGACAGCCACTACGGCCAAACCCAGCAACAATCCCAAAGGCATGTCGCGCTCGGGACGCTTGGCCTCACCAGCAGGCACTACTGCTCCCTCAAATCCAACAAAAGCATAAATTAAAAGCAAGGCAGCTGCTCCCAAATCCTTAGCGGGGGGAATAGGACTTTCAAAACTGGGAATTACTTCTGCGCCCAAAAGGATAAATCCGCCGAGGGGAAGGAGAATGAGCACTGCGAATTTGATAACCGTAAACAATGTCATGGAGCGTATCGATTCGATGGACCCGAGCACATTGATCACACTCAATCCTACACAAATCACCGCCAAAGAAATAATCCTTCCGGTACCCGTACCTGCTCCATCTATGAAATAGGCGATGGAATCGGTGAGCAAAACTGTATTCGCCGAAAAGGAGATCAACCGAGCCAAGTAGTACAACCATCCCCCTTGGAATCCTACAAATGGGCCAAAGGCCAAGGTTCCGTAACGGATGGGGCCACCCGTGCCCCGAAAATAGCTTCCCAGTTCGGCGAAACACAAAATAATCGGTAGGATCAAAAGCGCACAAAATGCATAGACCAGCACGCTGTACTCGCCTGCAAGGGCTGCCGCTCCACTGGGTAAACCAAAAATTCCTGCACCAATCAATCCGTTCACCACCAGCATCCAAATGCCCCAAAGTCCAAGATTTCGAGGGAGCTTTTCTTCAGAGCTAGATGTAGCAGGGGAGGGAGTCACTTAAACTGGTTTTTACGCTTGGAAATTAAAGAATAATGGAGCTGATAAGATCAAGATGAACTTTTAGAGTACTTATTTTTTCCAGTCCAGCACTTCCATAGAACTGAGTTCGGGTCCTCCACCGCGATTGGCAGAACCTGCATGAACCCAAATTTTCCCATTTAAATAGGCGGTACCCGTTCCGTGTCGGCCCTGTAGTAGATTGGGTAGCTTTCTCCAAGTATTGCTTCGTGTATCTAGAACTTCTACCTCTGCATGAGCAGGAGTTTGTGCTGAACTTTCTCCATTCATTACTACCAAGTAAGGGCCAATGCCCAAATTGGAATTTCCAGCACGAAGTGTGGGTAGCTCAGTTTCTAGAGTAGACCAAGTTTCTGTTTTAAAATCAAAAACATCCACCTCTTTGTTGGTTAGTTCTAGGACCTTGCCAATTTTGGCATAGGAGGTGCGTCCCCCCGCGAGGTAGAGCTTGCCATCAACTAGTGCAGCACTGACATGATCTCGTGCTCTTGGTGCGCTTGGGAGGGATCTCCAAGTTCCTGTCTTTGGGTCTAGCTCATCAAACCAGCGCACAAAGCCATCGAAGTGCCCGTCTTGGATTCCACAAACCATGTAAATTTTATTTTGGCGAACTACCACCCCTGCAGAACCGCGTTCTCGATTTTTTGGAAGTGCAGGTCCCTCTCGCCAGGTTTTGGTTTTGGGATTGAAGATCAGAATGTTTGGAATTGGGGTTTCATGCGGATAGTTGCCCGTCAAAGCTCCTACAATCCAGAGTTCATCTTGAAAGGATATTGCCTGAAAATGGTGGATTTCCATCGGAGCATCTGCCACCTTAACCCAAGTGTTGGTTTGGGGAT
>CAJBER010000147.1 GCA_903952135.1 uncultured Algoriphagus sp. | reverse complement strand
GTCTTGGAAGCAACTTCCTTCACCAATTGTGCGCCCATGTTTTCGATAGGCTCTTTCAATTCAATTTCTTTTGCCACAGAGACCCCATCTTTCGTGATGGTTGGAGCTCCGAATTTTTTGTCAAGGATGACATTTCTTCCCTTTGGGCCAAGGGTTACTTTTACTGCGTCTGCAAGTGCATCGACGCCTTTTTTGAGTCGATCTCTAGCGTCAGTATCGAAAAATAGTTGTTTAGCCATTTTTATTTAATTTTTTCAGGGTGAATAATCTACTTAAAGGATTGCAAAAATATCAGACTCTCTCATGATGAGGTAGTCGTTTCCATCGACGCTCAACTCTGTGCCGGAATACTTGCCGTACAACACAGTGTCTCCAACTTTTACCGTCAATGGTTCATCCTTTTTGCCGTTACCAACTGCAACTACAAGTCCTTTTTGAGGTTTTTCTTTTGCAGTGTCCGGGATGTAAAGGCCGGAGGCGGTTTTTTCTTCTGCAGCTGCTGGCTGTACCAATACTCGGTCTGCAAGAGGTTTGATGTTCACTTTTGACATAGATATAAAATGTTAAGGGTTATAGTAAACTTACGTGCAGCTATCTGCACTTCTTGTGCCAAGGGTAGAATCGGAATTGATTCTGACAAATCGGCGCTAAATCTTCGGAATTCATTCTGAATTGGCATTTTTTAAAACCGATTCATCTGCCAAAATTTCTCTTTTTTGGATCTTTATGTCATCCACCTGTCAGTGGGACAAAAAAAGAGCCTTACCAAAAGTAAGGCTCCTCTATTCTTGACTGTGAATTACTTAGTTTTTGTTGTATCAGCAGGAGCAGCGGCTCCCTGAGCTGGAAGGGCATTTTGAGTATCTCCAAATGCTGGTGCTACTGCCTGTTCCTTAGCGGTCTCAATATTTGGTGAAGAGAACTGGTTGGGCTGGCCACTGGTAAAAAGTACTGAAGAAACAAGTACTAGTGCCATAATTGAAATTGCCAAAACCCAAGTTGCTTTCTCAAGCACATTACCTGTGCGTGTTACGCCCATGATTTGTGAAGCACTGCCACCGAAAGCAGCACCTGCGCCACCTTTAGAGTTTTGACCTAGGATCACCAAGATGAGCAATACCGCTAGAACCAAAATCACACTGATTAATATCGTAAACATATCGATTGAATTATTCTTTTGATTTTTCAATTAAGTCCGCAAAGTAAGCCCTTTTCTCGGGAAACTTCAAAGCAAGCTTCTCATAAATTTCAATTGCTTGTGCTTTTTTGCTTTGCTGAAGGAGAATTTTCGCAAATGTTTCGGATATCAAACCATCATTTAAGCTTGTACTGGCATCTGCCAAATTCTCATTATTTTGGTTGGCTTCGATTTCTTTGATTGTAGCCAACTTGATTTCTTTTTTACTAAAGGCCTTGATTAGATCGATTTGCTCACGCTTTTTGGCGTCTAGAATCTCCTTTTTTTCCTTCCGTCGAATGCTTTCGATTAAGTCATCCTTATGGGCAGCTCTTTTTTTAGGCTTCGAACTACTGGTGTCCTCTTCTTTTTCACTAAGCATCGGATCTGCCTGTTGTACTTGCGTTTCCAAGGGTTGATACAACCAATTCTTGAGCCACGCCCGATCTGCACTTGTGACGGCTGCAAAAGTAAGGGAAGGAATGCTGTCTTGATTCTTTATCTCAAAGCGAGTAGAAAGCGCATGGGATAGGTAGAAAAAAGGAAAGTTTTTTTGAACCTTCTGGATTAGGAAGTAATCTGCTTTTTCCAGCTGATCTGCTTTTTGGATGAGTTCTAGAAATTGAGTTGCGTTCACAGCAGTTAATTTGAATTCAATATACGGATTTTACCAGTTGGCCACAGTAGCTGTGAAGATATCTTGGATGATGGTTTCAAATATATCTTCTACCAATTGACTTTCAACGTCGAGTAAGGTGGTGGTTCGTGGGTCGTAATCTTGGAAAAAAGTAAAGGTTTGTTTTTTGTTTTCCTCCTCATTACTCAAGTTGACATACTCTACCTCGACTGCAATGGTCAGTCGCATTTGACCAGCTCGATCGGGCAGGTTAGGATCTCCGGAGGATACCACTGCTTGAGGTGACAAGGAGTATCGGACGATAGAACCGGAAAATTGCAGGTCCCCATTGTTTCGAACGAGCTCCAACTGCGTGTTACGCTGGTAATATTCTTTCAGTGCCTCCGTGAATCGCTGCTCCATGTTGGCAGGTCCGCTCCCAGAGTCGTTGAAAAAATTTTCAACAGAGAAAGATTTCACCAATTCGTAATTGATGTTGGTACCCGTAAAACTGTATTTTACGGAGCAAGCCGATAGTCCAAAGGACAGCAAGAATAACAATAGCCAGGATCTATTCAATATCATATTGTTTGATTTTTCGATAGAGCGTACGTTCGGATATTCCGAGGTCATTGGCCGCATACTTTCGTTTGTTGTTGTGCTTTTGTAGCGCTTTTAAAATCATTTCCTTCTCTTTCCGCTCCAAAGAAAGGGAGTTGTCGTCCTCTTCATGCACAATATCTTCAATCACATCTTCCTCGTAATCCTGATCTAGTGGAGTTTCCTTGCTTTTCGACTCCAGCATCAAAGGCATGGTAAACTGGGATTGCGTCTCTGGAACCTCCTTAGGGATCACATTAGCCTCCATGTCTTCGAAAAGCCCCTGATGCTTTTGCATCAGTGAAGAATTAATCCCTCCACTTTGGTAAGACTCCAGAATGAGTTTCTTTAATTCATTCATGTCCTTTTTCATATCGAAAAGGACTTTGTATAAGATGTCTCTTTCTGAAAAATCCATGGATTCTGAAGCCCCACCTTTGAATGCCAAGGGCAGACGGGTTGTTGCTTCAGGTAGGTATCGTGACAAGGTAAGCGCATCTACCTCACGGGTTTCTTCTAATAGGGAAACTTGTTCCGCAATATTTTTTAATTGACGGATATTGCCTGGAAAAGGATAGCGAAGCAATACTTCCTGCGCGGCAGCATCCAAGGTGATGGGCTTGACGTGGTATTTCTCTGAGAAATCACCCGTAAACTTTCTGAACAGCAGAAGCATGTCCTCACCGCGCTCCCGTAGTGGGGGAACAAAAATGGGAACGGTATTTAATCGGTAATAGAGATCTTCTCTGAATTTCCCCTTTTCTACAGCCTTGATCAAGTTGACATTGGTGGCCGTGATCACGCGCACGTTGGTTTTCTGCACCTTGGAGGAGCCCACTTTGATGAATTCTCCATTTTCTAATATGCGAAGGAGTCTGGCTTGAGTACCCAAGGGCATTTCTCCAATTTCATCCAAGAAAATTGAACCACCATCTGTAACTTCAAAGTACCCTTTTCGAGCCTCATGGGCACCTGTAAAGGATCCTTTCTCGTGACCAAACAATTCAGAATCAATGGTGCCCTCTGGGATAGCACCGCAGTTGATGGCAATGAATTTGCCATGCTTACGGAGGGAGAGGGAATGGATGATTTTGGAAAAACTTTCTTTCCCGCTACCACTTTCTCCGGTAATCAGTACGGTCATTTCCGTAGGTGCTGCCTGCATGGCCACCTGAATGGCATGATTGAGCAGGGGACTATGACCTATGATCCCAAACCGTTGTTTGACCGATTGAATTTCCTGGGCAGTGATCATGCGAGGCTGCTGGGGTTAATTTCTAGGACAGTTCCAAACAGGGTGCCTCTGGAGCTTTCAGTGATTTTGACGCGCACATAGTCACCCACCTTCAGGCCTTCTGAAGTCACGATGACTACCTTGTTGGCGGAGTTACGACCCCGCAGTTCTTCGGCAGACTTCTTGGAGGCGCCATCAATGAGGATTACTTGTTCTTGTCCTACGTCTAGCAGGTTGCGAGCTGTAGACAGTTCGGCCTGCTTATCGATGATTTCGGCCAACCTTCTTTTTTTGATTTCCAAGGGGATATCATCGGCATATTTTTTTGCTGCAAGGGTGCCGGGACGTTCGGAGTAGTAGAACATGTAGGAGAAGTCGTATTTCACGAAGTCCATCAAACTTAAGGTGTCTTGGTGCTCTTCTTCCGTTTCGGTGCAAAAGCCAGCAATCATGTCGGAAGAAATCCCACATTCCTCGCCCAGGATTTCTCGAATGGCGCGTACCCGATCCATGTACCAATCTCGGTCATAGGTTCGGTTCATCAGTTCGAGCACTCTAGAATTGCCCGACTGCACGGGAAGGTGGATGTATTTACAGATGTTGTCGTACTTTTTGATGGTATGCAGGACTTCGTCGGTAATGTCTTTGGGATGGGAAGTGGAAAAACGAACGCGCAAGAGCGGATTTACCTGGGCCACTTGCTCCAATAGGTTGGCAAAGGTGATGACTTCAGTGACTTCTCCCTCTTTTTTATTCAATCTGGCTTTGTTGTTTTCCTCTGGAGACCATTTGTAAGAGTCCACGTTTTGACCCAGAAGGGTCACTTCCTTGTATCCTTTGCTCCAAAGGTCTCTCGCTTCAGCAAGAATGGATTCAGGATCTCTGCTTCGCTCTCTACCTCGGGTAAAAGGCACCACGCAGAAGGAGCACATATTATCACATCCACGCATGATGGAGATAAAGGCTGATACCCCATTCGAATTGAGACGAACAGGGGAGATGTCTCCGTAGGTTTCTTCGCGTGACAGGAAGGTATTGATTGCCTTGAGGCCGTCTTCGGCAGTGGCCACCAAATTAGGAAGATCCCGGTAGGCATCGGGTCCTACGACTAGGTCTACGATTTTTTCCTCTTCCAAAAGTTTTTCTTTGAGACGCTCCGCCATGCAGCCCAGAATCCCAATGGTCATGCTAGGTTTATGGCGCTTCAATCCATTGAAATGGGTCAGTCGATTGCGTACAGTCTGTTCTGCTTTTTCTCGGATCGAACAGGTATTGAGGAAGATGACATCCGCTTTTTTCATATCGGAAGTGGTGTCGTAGCCATTTTCTTTCATGATGGACGCGACAATTTCCGAGTCCGAAAAATTCATCTGGCAACCGTAACTCTCGATGTAAACCTTTTTTTCTTTACCGGTGCTTTGGTCTTCGGTAGTCTTGAAATCACAGGCTTGTGCTTCTTCAGGGGATAGAATGTCAATGTCTTTGATCAGATCCATGAGGTTATTTCGTAAGCGTAATCGGGAATTCAGATTTTGAGGAGTATTTCAGTTACAACGCAAAAGGAGTGTAATTGCTTACAAATTTATGAAAATACAGACAAAATGTCAGGATTATTCTCCTTTTTGAACCTAGATTTTAAAAGGGAATCGGCAATTGTTCAGCGATATTCCCGCTGTCCTCGCCCTCAAAAAAGTTGGAGACGCCTAGCCCTAGCAGTCGGACGGGTTTGGGAAGGGAATCTTGATGAAGGAGTTCGACGGCAGTTTGCCAAATTTGCGCTTCGTTTGGGAATCGCTCCAATGTCTTACTCCGAGTTTGGAGTGAAAAGTCGTTGTATTTGATTTTTAGGGTGAGGGTCCGGCCCTGAATCCCTGTTTTTTTCAATCGCCGAAGGAGTTCCTGATAGATCAATTCCAATTGCTGCTCCAATTCATGCGCTAGAAAGAGATCTTTTTCAAAGGTGTTTTCTGCACTTAAGGATTTCCGTTCCCGGTGTGCTTGTACTGAGGACAGGTGAATTCCGCGGACGATGTGAAAGTACTGTTCCCCAGACTTGCCAAATTTTTTAACTAAATACTGCAGCGAATATTCTTTCAAGTCTTTTCCGCAATGAATGCCGACTTGCCTCATTTTTTCAGCCGTCACTTTTCCGATTCCAAAGAATTTCCCAATGGGTAATTTTTCAAGAAAGGCCTCCGCTTCTTCGGGAAGGATGACTGCCTGCCCATTGGGCTTGTTCAAATCGGAGGCAATCTTAGCTAAAAATTTATTGTAGGAAATGCCAGCAGAGGCATTCAATCCGGTTTTTGCTTTGATTTTTTCTCTGATTTCGGTGGCTATCAGGACAGCAGAATCTAGCGCAAACTTATTTTCAGTGACATCCAAAAAGGCTTCGTCTAAGGAGAGGGGCTCTACCAAGTCGGTGTATTCGAAGAAGATCTCTTGAATTTGACTGGAGATTTCTTTGTAGCGGTCAAATCTGGGTTTGGCAAAAATCAGATTTGCGCATTTTTTTGCGGCCAATGCAGAAGACATGGCGGAGTGAATCCCAAATTTCCGAGCCTCGTAACTTGCTGCTGCCACGACCCCACGGCTTTCATTGCCACCCACCACCAGCGGCTTTCCCCTCCATTCAGGATGATCCAATTGCTCCACAGAGGCATAAAATGCATCCATATCCAAATGGATTATTTTTCGGATGGGAAAGTCGAATAAGCTTTTTTCCATGAAATTAGCCTCTTGGTAGCGGTAGGAACTGATTTTGGAAATGTCTGTTTCCTTCTGCAGCCCTAAACTACTATTTTTTGAGCTAGGGGATCGGTAGTCCTCATGATTCCTTAAAATTCAAATCCACCGAATTTGAATAAAAAGAAGCAGGACTGTTTGAAATGTTTTAATTTCCCAACAGAATAGCAAACGAAGCAAAAAGCGAGAAGACAATGGCTTGTATTTTAGAGGTAAATGGATTGGCTCCCGAGATGGGAGAAAACTGCTGGCTGGCGCCAAATGCCACCTTAGTGGGAGATGTGAAGTTGGGTAAAAACTGTACCGTTTGGTTTAATGCGGTCATTCGTGGCGATGTGAATGAAATCCGAATTGGGGACGATACCAATATTCAGGATGGAGCAGTGATTCATTGTACCTACAAGCAGGCAGGAACCTACATTGGCAATCAGGTTTCGATTGCGCACAATGCCATCGTGCATGGCTGCATCATTCACGACCGGGTGTTGGTAGGAATGGGTGCCATTGTCATGGATGGCGCTATCATTCATTCCGATGCGGTCATTGCTGCGGGCGCAGTAGTTCTTGCGGGCACCGTAGTGGAAGCGGGATCGATCTATGCAGGAATGCCTGCCAAGAAGGTCAAGGATATTGGAGATAACATGCGTGAAGTCATCTTGCGAACAGCCAAAAATTACCCCATGTACGCCACCTGGTTTCCAAAGGAATAAATGAAAATACGAATCGTATTCAATTAAAAAAGGCCGCTTAGCGGC
>CAJBER010000146.1 GCA_903952135.1 uncultured Algoriphagus sp. | reverse complement strand
CCTTTCACATTCATTTTGTAGGGATTGCAATCCCAGAACATCGCAATGTCCGTGTGCTCCTTACTTGCATTTTTTTGTGCCTCGTATACTTCTAGCGCTCTTTTATAGAACTCAGAACCTGGTTCGGTTGAGAATGGAGGTGGGGGATTTACGCGAAACTGTGCTGCAGAGTCCAATACAAAGGTTCGGATCTTGTTCCAATGCGGCTCTACAGCCTCCATATAGGCCGGTGGAGTAGGCTGCCAGGTACCCGGCTCACTAGTGACGGTGTATTTAGGAAATGAACGGCTTTGGTGGTAGTTGTCTTTTTTGGAATATTCTCGGACCTTATCCCCGATGGCTTGACCAAATGCTACAGATGCTTCAAATACATCGTCAGGAATCCCTTTTTCTTTAAGTTCTTCAAATATAGAATCACGGTGTGCTGTCATTTTCTCCTCAGAAAAAATCAAAGCAGTGCTCACATGGTAGTAAGCAGCTAAGGAAGCCAAAGGAGGGTAGATATTCGCTGGAACAGGGACTGTGATGGGCTCGGATCCATTCAGCTGCCCCATCAAAGAGGCGTAATTTGCAGGGTCAGTGGCTGCAGCTACTTCATAGCCGGCCAAGGAGGAATAGGAGTAAATGCGAACAGCTACGGGAGGTGAAAAAATATCGTGGATGATGACTTCAGTTACTTGCTTTTGTGCGGAATGGAAATAATATCCGTCTGTGATGGCCTGGGAGAAGTCTTTTTTCTCTTGGCACGAAATCACTGCTACTAAAAGCAGGATGGGAAGGAGCACTATTCTTTGGAAACGCATGGAAATGTGAACAGGGGATAAGTAGCTGGGGATTCCTCGAATGCATTCATTCAAGGAATTCAAAGTTACCTAATTGGTGAAAATTCCCAAATGATAAAGCTCAGGTATTTACAGCATCCAAATGGGTGCTATTAATAGGTCCAGATTTCTGCAGGAGCACTATTTTTCACGAAAAGGAGTCGCTTGCCTCCAAGGTTTGCGATGGCTCGGATGTCACCGTCCAACTTCAATCCATGCATTCGATTGGGCCAGAAGGTGAAGGTTCCGTCCCCTTTTCCAAGGAATACCTCTCCATAGCTCGCATCGTACTTTCCAAGTTCCGGCTTGACATTGGATAAGTTTCCTCCCAAGACCAGGTCTTGAATCCCATCCTCATTGAGGTCGAGCACTTGAATTGCAAAGATCCAAGATTTCTGTCCATCCACAGCAAAAGGCTTCCAAGCGAAGTTGCCTGCACCTTGATTGAGTAAAATTCCAGATTCCAGGTTGTTCATTTCCTGAATAATGGAACGATCGATTACTTCTTTGCTAAAAATATCATGCAGACTTTGGTTTACATAATCTGCATAGCGGATGTACTTTTTCTTGATGCTAGGCACCTGTCTTTCCAGTTCGTGCTTAAGCGTGTAGGGAATGGATACCCCATCCACTACTTGTGTAAATATCTGCTCGACAGTTCCGTTTTGATCAAAATCATTCAGATACATCCGGATTGGTCGGGCGTTTGATCCCTTCATGCGGGTATTGAATCCTTGATTGCCTAGGGCTAGATCAGGCTTGCCATCTCCGTTGAAGTCTGCCACTTCTAGTGTTCGATACCATCCTTTCAGGTTTTCCATACCAGGGAGGGCCTTTTTTTCCAACTTTTTACCTACGTTCTTGAAGAAGGTAGGAGCCATCCATTCGCCAACAAATACGACATCTTGCAATCCATCTCCATCGTAATCCAATACCTTGGCATCGGTTACCATTCCAATAGCCTTCAGTTCAGGAGCCAATGCTGCGGACTGTTCGGTGAAATTTCCTTTGCCATCGTTGATCCATAACTGGGCATCTGCTGACACGCCATAGGTGAAGGGGATAAGTCTTCCACCCACAACCAAGTCGAGTGCTCCATCTGCATTGAGATCTATCGGTGCTACAGCCGAGCTACTTCCAAAAATACCCATCAGGCCGGTGTTGAAGCCTTTGGTAAAGTTACCTTTGCCGTCATTGAGGTAGAGTCGATCGGCAAGATCAATGCTTCCAAACCCGGATTCATTGCCTCCAGACGTCACAAACAAGTCTGCATCTCCATCCTTGTCTGCATCAAAAAATACGGCATCTGTATCTTCTGAAATGGCATCTAGGTCAAAGGATTCTTGGGGCTTGTAGGTGTATCCTCCTCCTTTTTTGGCAAGGTAAAGTTTGCCTGGGAAGGTTTTGGCTCCGCCAAAGAATAGGTCTTCGAGGCCGTCCCCATTGACATCGCCTTTGGCAAATGCAGGGCCTTCCGTGGACAGCATCAGGTAGGTGAGTCGATCTCGATCAAAATCAATAAACTCATTCTCCTGGTGCGTAAAGTCAAGCCCTGGATTGCTCGCTTTTACAAATTTGGCAGGACTTGGGGTTGGGAAAAAGGAGGTTCCGGCTGGAAGTGCTCCCGCCTCTTCCCAGCGCAATTTCAGAAGTTGATCTACAGGCACCTTGGTCATCTGGGTAAAACTTCCATCAGGCCACAAAACCTTGAGCTCATCTATAACAGTGACTTTGCCCAAGCCAATGGTGATTTTTGGATCCACGCTGGATTGAAAGCCTCGGTTGGGCATTTGTTCGGTATAAAATACCTGGTCGCCAGCTTTCACTTGAATCTGTGTGCCTATAGCGCCGGTATTTTTTCCCTTACCTACCAACTGCAATTGGATGCTGTGCAGGTCTGGTTGCAGGCTTTTACCTTTATTCTTAAAGATTTGGGCGGTTGCATTTACGTTGTTGACCACCAAGTCCAAGGTGCCGTCGTTGTCCAAATCCCCATAAGCGGCTCCATTGGAGTGGATGGCTTTGCCTAAGCCCCATTGATCTGCCACATTTTCAAAGCGGAGATCACCTAGGTTTTTGTAGGCATAATTTGGAATAGGCGTGATTGGAATTGGATCGATAAGTGCTTTGTAGTCTACTCCTTCTTGGGAGATGATTCTGACTTTGGTGTCCTCATCATCAACAAAGTTGAGGTAATCCAAGTCGGTAATGTCCTGGTAGATGCCGTTGGCTACGAAGATGTCCCGTTTGCCATCGTTATCCATGTCAAAAAGTAGGGCTCCCCAACTCCAATCTGTAGCTTCTACATTGGCAAGTCTACCCACCTCACTGAAGGTTCCATCTCCATTGTTGAGGTGGAGCATATTTCGTGAAAATTGGTAGTGGTAGCCATGGGTTTTGTTGAATTGGTACTTGTCCCAACTTTCAAAGGTGGTCACCTGCTTGAGTCGTGTAGGGTGCTCAGGGAGCATGTCTGTCACAAAAATATCCAAAAGCCCATCTCCATTGACATCTGCAATATCAGCTCCCATGGAAGCAGCGCTGATGGAGCGCATCGAAGATTCCAGGGACTCGGTAAAGGTCCCGTCTTGGTTATTGATGTAGAGGTAGTCTTTCTCAAAAAAGTCATTGGAAATAAAGATATCAGGCCAGGTGTCTTGGTTTACATCGCCGATGGTGATGCCCAAGCCAAAGCCAATCACGGATCCATAGATGCCTGCTTCCTCACTCACATCGGTAAACTTCTCCCCATCGTTGCGGAAGAGCTTGTCTCCGCCCACCGAGTCACGCACAGGCCGTTCATTTTGCATCTTGTTGAAGGTGCCAATGGCTTGGTAGGAATTGTTGAGTAGGTAGACGTCCAAGTCTTCATCCTTGTCGTAATCAAAAAACACGGCGTGGGTAGAAAACCCTTTATCCGCTAAGCCATAGGCTTCGGCCATCTCTTTGAAGGTGCCATTGCCTTGGTTGATAAATAGTTCGTTTTGCTTGTTGTCTCCTTTTATATCGCCTGAGTTGCAGACGTAAATATCTAGCCAGCCGTCTCCATTTACATCCGCCATGGCCACACCAGTACTCCAAGCACGGGTTCCAGCCACTCCTGCCTTTTCGGTTACATTTTCAAACTTGAAGTCACCCTTGTTGAGATACAGTTGGTTGGGTCCAAGGTTGGCCGTAAAATACAGATCCGCAAGGCCATCGTTATTCACATCTCCAATAGCTACCCCACCCCCATTGTAGAAGTTACGGTAGGTAAACACATTGAAGTCCTGGTCAAAAGTAAGGTCGTTCTTAAAGCTGACCCCTGAAGATTCAGCAGCAATCTCCTCAAATAGGGGAGGCACTTTGTCTTTTGTGCTACAGGCCGAGCCTAAGAAGGTAAGGAAAAGTAAACCACCAAGGATCTTTTTCATTCTGGTTTTTGGCTAAGCTTTTTTTGGATGGAAGGGTTTGAAATTTCTACGTGCAAAGATGACAAGGTTTTTTTTAATTCCCGAAAGTACGGGTATGCGGAGTTATCGGGATGAAGCGATAAACGGGAAAATTAGCGAACAGTAAATACCAACGGTTTGTCATGGTTTCGTAGCACGAATAAGTGGGTTTGGTTGTTGGATTTAATCCATTGAAAATCGCGAATCTCTCCCGAAACAAAGAGCCCGCTTTCTTGAGGCTTTAAGGCCTTCCATTTGTTAACAGCGTCTTTTTCTAGCACCCATGCATAGCTCCCCATTTGGGTGCCTAGCTCAGGTTTGATGCGACTTTCATTCCCTCCAAGTAGTATCAAGGGAGATTTTCCCTGTCTAGGAAGTACGGTAATGGCATGAACGGGGGCATACTGAACTTCTGCAGGGAGTGCCTCCTGTACCATTTTCCCGTTTCCTTGGTTGATCCAAAGGGTTGTTTCCATCCAATCTGCTTGCAAAATCATTGAATTTGCCCAAACCGATTGGGGAAAGAGGTCCTCCAATGCTTTGTCTTTGTAGTCAGCATAGCTGAGCACTTGTTTCTTTAAGGAAGGAATTTGCTTGACAAGGGTATTTTTGAGTACCCATGGGATGCTTTTCCCATTTTCGTGGTGATGGAGGATTTGTTCGATCGAACCGTTTTGATCAAAATCGTTGATCGCCAACCGCAGAGGTTTTGTGGCACTGGTTCGCAGTCTGGAATTGGTGCCGAAGTTTCCGGCAAGCACATCCATTTTTTGATCTCCATTGACATCCGCTACCAAGATGCGCTTCCAAAATCCACGCGTATTTTCTAGGCCAAATTGTGCAGTGCTATTACTCCAAGCTCCCTTGTCAAAGGTAAAAACGTGGAGTGCCATCCATTCCCCTGCCAGTAGGAGTTCTGGTTTCCCATCTCCATCTAAGTCCGCTAAGGCACCATCGGTGAGCATGCCCAGCGAATCAAAGGGCTTGCCGAGCGTAGTGCTTTCATCTGTGAAATTCCCTTTCCCGTCATTTTTCCAAAATTGAACACCAACCGCAATTCCATAGCCAAAAGGGAAGCCCCGTTGTCCAAGTATAAGGTCTAGGTCTCCATCTTGATCACCATCCCAACTTAATATAAAGGAGGTGGGTGTAGCAGGAAACAGCTGTCCTGACCGAGAAAAATTCCCTTTGCCATCGTTGAGATACAAGCGGTCTTGGTAACCAGGAGCGAAGTCTGAAAATTCAATTCCTCCACTGCCTACCAGTAGGTCAGCGGCTCCATCCCCATTCGCATCAAAGAAGTGGGCTATGACATCTTCAGCAAGGCTGTCCTGATCAAATAGGGATGTTTGAGACATAGACCAAGCTCCCGAAGTACCCTGCTTCCAAAGGGAAGTGGATTGGCCTTTGGCGCCAGGAATCGCTAAGTCCATACGCCCATCCCCATTGATATCGGCTTGGCTTGCTCGAGGCCCCTCGTTACTGATCGACCAGAAACGCAGGCGATCCCGGTCAAAATCAACAAATTCACTCTCCTTATGTAGGTATGGGAAGCTGAGTTCTACAGCAGGGCTGAAGTAGGGAGAGTGAGTTTTGAATACAGTTTGAAGAGCCTTTGCATCCGACTCTTTCGGGAATAGCACCTGGTTGGCTGCTATTTTGGTTAGTAGGGTCCGTTTCCCTGTGGGCCAATCGATGTGTATCGAATCAATCTGTGTGTGCTTTCCTACACCAAAATTCAGTCTTGGATCTACCGAGGACATGTACCCTTTGACAGGCTGAAATTCCTGAACCTGGCTTTCCCCACCGGTGTAGAGCCTGACTTTTGCGCCAAAGGCATTGCCTAGGTCAAGGCTGAGGTAGTTCGAGGTGGTACCAGGGTTGCTATTGTTCTGGTAGACGAAGGCACGCTCATTGAGGTTGTTGACCACCAAATCAAGATCTCCGTCGTTGTCCAAGTCGGAATAAGCGGATCCGGTGCTGAAGGTAAGTTGATCTAATCCTTGGGAAGGAGCTAGGTTTTCAAATTGAAGGTTTCCTTTGTTTTTGAAGAGGTAATTTTGCTGGGGAACAGAAGGAAATTTATCAATCATTTTCGTGATCAATATCGAGTCTTGTCGGTATTGATCTATTTTTCCTTGATTGTTGGCATAGAAATCTACAAAGTCAAAGTCGGTGAGGTCTTTGACGATGCCATTGGCAATGAAGATGTCTTTTTTGCCATCCAAGTCTGCATCGAAAATCAAGGCGCCCCAGCTCCAGTCGGTAGCTTCCACGCCAGCCCACCTTCCGACTTCAGCAAATATGGGAGTGCTGTCTTGAGGGTGAATTCCCAGATGCCGTTGTAGGGTATTGCGTGTAAACTGCCGGTGATATCCAGCTTTTTGATTGGCTTGAAACTTATCCCATTCCTCAAAGGGGGTTTTGGATTTGACCCGTGCTAGGTCACTTGGGAGCATTTCGGTGACGATTACATCGGGCCACAAGTCATTGTCTAAGTCTGCAATATCTGCACCCATGGAACCCATGCTGATTTCCGGCATGGCTTGCGGTAAAATCTCTCGGAAAGTCCCATTTTTTTGATTCAAGTAGAGGTAATCCCGCTCAAAAAAGTCATTGGACACGTAGAGATCGGGCCAACCATCTTGGTTGAGATCTGCCACAGTCACTCCAAGACCGTAGCCGATTGCACTCCCATAGATGCCTGCTTCTTGGGAGACATTGGAGAATCGATTGCCTTCGTTGCGGAAAAGTTTATTTCCCCCTTCAGGATCTCGAATTTCCCGCTGCCCGAGGCGCAGGTCGTTGAGACCCACAGAGCGTCCGGAGTTGCTGAGCAAATACATGTCCAGGTCTCCATCCTTGTCGTAGTCAAAAAACACGGCATGCTGGCTTAGACCTACCTCAGCTAGTCCATATTCCTTGGCCTTTTCGGTGAAAGTCAGATCACCATTATTAATAAAGAGTTCGTTGTGTCTGCGTTCCCCCTGCATGGGTCCCGATTTGCAGACGTAAATATCCAGGAGTCCATCTCCATTCACATCAGCCATGCTGACGCCAGTAGTCCAAGACCCTTCAGAATTTAGACCTGCTTTATCTGTGATGTCTTCGAAGCTGAGTTCGCCTGCATTGAGGTAAAGTCGGTTGCTTTGCTGATTTCCAGCAAAAAATATATCGGGTAAGCTATCCTGGTTGATGTCACCAATCGCAACCCCTGCGCCGTTGTAAAAATTACGGAAGGTGTAGGGATTTATTTTTTCGGTGTAAACCAGGTCATTGCGAAAGGAGATGCCGGTTTGACTTTCTGAAAGCAGGGAGAATAAAGATCCGGAGCCCTCCTGTTTGCAGGAGAAAAGGAGGTAAAAAAGGAAGAGAAAGCCGTACTGTTTTTTCACAAGGCAAGTGTAAAAAAAAGAATTGTATTTACTTAAAACTCCTCCAAAATATAACTTTTTGAGCCCATTACCTAAATGTTAATTCAAAGATGGAATGGGTTTTACTTCTAAGAACTGCTTGGATTATTTTGCGCAGCTTTTTTCTTGCCCATTTCTACTGTAGAGCCTTTAGGGAGATAGGTGCTTGAGAGTTCATCGTCCCAGGGTAGAGCTTAGGGGG
>CAJBER010000145.1 GCA_903952135.1 uncultured Algoriphagus sp. | reverse complement strand
TCGCGCCTTGTATTGCTGTTCGTACAACCAATCCGCACCAAAAGCCGAAAGCTTGAGCACTGCAGGCCCACTGATGCCCCAGTGCGTAATGAGGATAGGCCCTCGGTAACTCAGTTTGGTTCCCTCCAACTTCACCACCGCATCCCCCATGGACACTCCCATCAATTCACGAATGGGTTCTTGGGGTGTATTAAAAGTAAAAAGTGAAGGTATTGGCTTTATTAATTTATGATTCAATGAATTAAGGTAATCATATGCTCCTAAATTGGGATGGCCACCAGAGGCCACAACGACCTTAGAAACGACTACTTCACCCTTTTCAGTTCCTAAGACGTAGCCTTGACCTTTGGGAAGTATGGATTTTATTCCATTGGCAGTTTGAACCTGAACACCAAGCCTTTTGGCTTCATCTTCCAAGCAGGTAACAATGCTCTGGGAAGTATTGGATTTGGGAAAAACCCGTCCATCCTCCTCAATTTTCAAGGGTACTCCCCTCGACTCAAACCAGGAAAAGGTATCCGGTATTGAAAAATGAGCAAAGGCTTTCTTCAAAAACTTTTCACCCCTGGGGTAATTTTTGACCAGTTTGGAAATTTCCATCGGCCGATGGGTCACATTGCATCGACCACCGCCTGAGATTTTCACTTTGGAGAGTAGCTTGGGGGATTTTTCAAAAAGGAGTACCTGTATACCAGGTCCACTAGCATGGATGGCTGCAAAAAAACCCGCAGCGCCTCCTCCAATTACAGCAATGATCACGTAGCAAGGATTAGTTAAAGGCCAAAAATCAACATCTTTTCGTGGAAGCGAAAGGGATAGCGCTTAATTTTTTGAAGAATTAACTCACCCTTTTTGACTTGCTGGATATGGAAATGAAGAATTATTTTCCAGAAGTCTGTCATTTTTCTTGAAGGAACGATTTTCAGTTGCTTACTTGCTGAAAATTAGCACCACTTGAAAGCTTTCGCCTGTACCTTTTTCCTTCTTCTTGGCCTGCAAGGTTTCTTTGCCAGTGATTCTCATGCCCAAGTCAACCTAGGGCAAACAGATCGCTGGATGAAGGGCGCCTTAGCCGCCATGGAGCGAAGTGATTACCAAACGGCCAACTCCATCTTTCGAAATCTGATCGATTCAGGGCTTCCACTTCCCGAAGAGATGCCCTACTACTTTTCGGAAACCCTTTTTCAACTCGGGCAATACGACAATAGTCAAAATTTTGTCAACAAATACCTGGAATTGACTGGATTTACTGGTCAAAACTACGAGTCAGCTACACGACTGAAGGAAAAGCTCAAGGTCCCTCTGGCACAGATTATAGCCTGTGAACTATGCGATCGACGTGGCTACCGTTACGAGAGTTGTACGACCTGCCAGGGTAAAAAACAAACCGAACAAGCCTGCTCTTACTGCAAAGCCAAAGGAGTGGTAGGCTGCAGCCGATGTGGAGCTTCAGGAATGATCAAAAAAGTCAACGTATTCAATCTCGTGGACTTTTACGAATGCGAACGCTGTGGGGGTAAAGGACGATTGACCTGTCCCACCTGCTCTGGTAGTGGGAAAGAAGTCAGCGCATGCAAAACCTGTGAGGGTAGCGGCAAAACGCCTTCTACCGCGCTCTGTAACCATGAAGCGCATGTTCACAGTGAGGGAGCAAAAAAATAAGGACTGACCTTCCTTCCAGGATTTTTCGAAATTCTTCCTAGCAGCTAAAATCGCAAACTCCAATCGCTTTAATTTTATACAGCAACGTTGTTTTCGCGAAGCGCGTCATTCAAGGATGTTTTCAAGTCTGTAGAGGCTTTCCGCTGTCCGATAATCAAAGCGCAAGGAACCTGATAGGTTCCAGAAGGAAATTGCTTCGGAATCGTACCTGGAATGACTACCGAACGTGGAGGCACGTGGCCTTTGAATTCTACAGGAGAAGGGCCGGTCACGTCAATGATCTTTGAGCTTGCGGTTAGAGTTACCCCTGCTCCGATTACGGCTTCCTTGCCTATTCGAACTCCTTCCACCACGATCACCCGACTTCCGATAAAGGCGCCGTCTTCAACGATTACTGGAGCAGCTTGCACCGGCTCAAGTACACCACCAATCCCCACTCCTCCACTCAAATGTACGTTCTTCCCGATTTGGGCACAAGATCCGACAGTAGCCCAGGTATCCACCATGGTGCCTGAATCCACATAAGCGCCAATATTCACGTAGCTGGGCATCATGATCACTCCCGAAGCCAAATAAGCCCCGTAGCGAGCCACTGCATGCGGTACTACGCGCACCCCCTGAGCGGCATAGTTCGTTTTCAAAGCCATCTTATCGTGAAATTCAAAAGGACCTACCTCGATGGTCTGCATTTTTTGTATGGGGAAATACAGAATCACCGCCTTTTTTATCCAGTCATTGACAATCCATTCTCCTGCTTCTGTAGGAGTAGCTACTCGGAGTTTGCCGGAATCTAAGTCAGCAATAATGCTTCGGATGGCCTCTTGGGTCGCTGCCTCTTGAAGAAGTTCACGATTTTCCCAAGCCTGTTCGATGGTAGATTTAAGGTCCATGAGTTTTCAGTTTATCAGAGCTTCCTGATCTTGTCGGAAGCGAATGGTTTAAATTTGAGAACGCGAATCAAAGAAATCCCAAGGGAAGTTCATAGGGATTTTGAAGAAAGAGTTGGAAAAGGGTAGGCACCTAAGTAGTCCTATTACCCTTGGAAGATCTTTCACTTTTTCAAACTGTCCGTACTATTTTTTGTTTGCACAACTCGGTCAGCTGGAAACCTACCTACAGCACTCTCTGCATTTCCAAGGAGGCAAAGGAAAGACTTCCAATCACAAAATTCAGAGAATTTGTAGCGTCAGACAACACACCAAATCGGAGTAGATCTCCCATCGAATTTCCGATTTAGATTGAAATTTTTTAAGGTAATCGGCGGAATTTCTCCCCCATACCCAAAAAGAGATGTGGACAAGGGGTCAGAAGCTGTCTCCGATCTCGGGGTAATTTTAGTTGGTTTTATTCTGAGCTAATAATTTAGTAATCAATAAAATAGACCATTATTTAGTTTAGCCTAGTTTTTAATTCAGATTATCCTAAATCCCAATCCCCCATTAAATGTGAGTTTTCCACAGCCGTTTTAGATTTATAGAATTTATTTTTTAGATAACTCTAATTTTATTTTTATATTTGTCTCATTATTATCGTACAACATGGAATTAACTACTGCAGAAGAGAACTACCTCAAGGCCATCTATCACCTCTCCGAAGAGGGAAAAAAAAGTGTTTCCACCAATGACATTGCTGCCGCAATCCAGACCAAGCCTGCCTCGGTAAGCGACATGCTCCGGAAGCTGGGAGAAAAAGAAGTGATCCAATACCGCAAATATTACGGGCTCCAAATCACGGAACTTGGCAAGCGCCTCGCGCTCCAAACCATCCGCAAGCACCGACTCTGGGAAGTCTTCTTGGTAGACAAATTGCATTTTGCTTGGGATGAGGTGCATGAGGTGGCGGAGCAACTGGAACACATCCAATCCCCCCTCCTCATCGAACGCCTAGACGCTTACCTCAACTACCCCAAGTTTGACCCCCATGGAGATCCCATCCCAGACGAGTACGGAGACGTACGCTCCCGCCCTCGTATTGCATTAAATGAAATGAACATCGACCAAGGCGGACAAATCGTGGCAGTCAAAGACAGTTCTGCAGCTTTTCTCCGCTACCTAGACAAGGTAGGTGCCTACATCGGTGCCCGCATCAAGGTGCTCGACAAGGTAGAATTCGACGGTTCGGTTGAGATCCTAGTTGATCAGAAAAAGACCCTCTTTATGTCCAAAGATGTAGCCAGCAATATTCTCGTTCTTCAATCATGATACGTGTAGCTCCCATTTTTTTAATTGTTATTCTTTTTTGGAGCTGTACCTCGGCTTCCAAGTCTACGCGTACCAAGCCCTTGATTGTAGCCACGACGAGTATCTT
>CAJBER010000144.1 GCA_903952135.1 uncultured Algoriphagus sp. | reverse complement strand
TTTTTTGAATCTGCGTTTTCTTAAGGATTTCTCCTGAAAATGAAATTTCAATAACTTCTCCCTTCGTTGTGATGGTTTGAAGTGATGGGGTGCCTGTCTTTTTAAAAATAAAAGGGCTGGCAATCCCTTCTGGTAGTTGGAGGGGAGATCCGCTTCGAGATTCCCCTTTACGACTGAAGAAATGTAACTCACCGGATTTTCCTAGCACCACCATAAAATCACCTTTTCCCGGTACACGAGCATGAAAGGGGGTTCCATTGGTAGGCTCTCCTAGAGGCAAGGGGTTCCAGTTCTCTAAATCCTTGCCCATTTTGTCCAGTAGCCATAAATTTCCTTTTTCAGTAGCTATAAAGTACCGGTAATCTAGCGTTTGGTCATAGTCAAGTACGGTTAGATGGGTGATTTTTTCTCCAGAAATTTCCTTGGGGAATCCAGGCAAAGGATCTCCTAGCCGGTCTATGGCATAGATCTGATCCGAAGTAGCAAGCACTAGCTGTAATTTGCCGTTTTTGAAGTAATCTATTTGAAAGGTTTCTGATAGGATAGGGCCTGACAAGGGTTGGCTGTATACCTGTTCTCCTGCTGAGTTGATCACATACAGCACATGATTTTGGTCCTGGATGACCAAATCTTCGGTTCCGTCGTTGAAATTTTTGATTGCTTTCGGGCCATAGATTAGGTTTTGAGGAAGTGCAACCTCTTTTCCTGACGCCAATTCGAAGGTCTTTTGACCAGCAGCCTGAGGAATTCCTTCGCTGTTGTAATTAATGATGAGGGTTGCCTCTGGTCCTTTGGCGCTTTGATGAATACGGATTGCCATGGAAGTGAACGCTTGTAGCTCAGCGGCATACTTTTGAAGGAAGGTGCTCCAGCTGGGGTTGGTAGATTGTACCCAGGAGGGCCAGATTTTTTGTAGCAAAAAGGTCTTACTGTATCCAGCTGCTGGAGATAACAGATTCTTTGTTTCGTTTGGGTTTTTTGCCCACGTATTTCCCTGGGAGTAATCGTCGAGCAAGGTTCTCATTCCATCGGCAGAGTTACTCATGACGAGTAGTTGGTCTATCTGGCTGACGTAGGTTTGATCAAAGCCAGGATATCGCCCATTGAATAAGTGAGCTGGAAAATTTGCTTCTGGGAAAAATAAGACTTCAGTTTCCAGGTACTGCTCGGAAGGGTAAAATTCCGTAGTGTCACGGTATTGCTTGAGAAGTTTCCAAGCTTGTTCAGCTTGGGTAGTTTTGACGAATACCGCTCTATTTTTTTCTGCAGGAGAGTCCGATTCCATCTCTAAAAAATACTGTTCTCCACTGAGTAAGTCTAAAAAGCCTCGGTCAATGAGTCGGGTTTGTACCTCTCCGCTGACCGTGGAAATGGGGGTAAAAGTAGAATTGAAGAGTTTTTGAGTTTCGTAGCTATCCTTGAGGTTGATTTGGGTGATAGAATGGGTACGTGTCGAAATCAAGTTTTCAAATTCTCCTAATTGTGCTTGGACGGAAGGTAAAAACTCTACTGCTGGCAGGCCTTGGATGGGTCCTTTGAAGAGGAGTTGTTTGTCTTCAAATTGAAGGGTTAAGGTAAGCAAGTAATCTGCTGCCTGAAGTTCTTGAAGAGTAGGCGAGTTTTTGTCTGCGCTTACGCCAGCTAGGAGTTTGGCAAGTCCTTTAGAGGTAAGGAGAAGTCTTCCCAAACCGTCTTTGTTGGGTAATTCGGCTCCGAGTTTGGTTGAAATCGGGCTTGCATCCTCGCTGAGGTAAAATCGAATGGCTTCCTCAATGACAAAAGAAGAGGAAGAGACCAGGAGTACATTGTTGAGCAGGGTAATGCTCCATTGGATGCTATTGCTTGCGTCCAACACATCGTAAATTTCCTGTTCGCTGTATTTCCGTGTTTGAAATCGGGTGTTCTTTGGGGCTTTGGATTTGAGTTTGTCCAAAAGTTCCTGAGGAGAACTGGAGCCGAAGTTCAGGGTGTACAGGAGGCTAAACTTATCTGTTCCAACGGCATGATAACTTACCGTCACCTGCTTGTTTCGGAGGGTTTTGGTCACAAAACCTTCTTCACCAACTAGGCTATCTAAGGAATTTAATTGGGCATCTAAGGATTGAATGGCTGGAAAACGGGACAGTGCGGTCCAAAAAGGCTGCTTTCGGAGCTCCTGCAGGGTGTAATCTGCTTGCTGTGTTTCAAATAAAAATACGGCATCGCTTGAAATGAGCTCTAGGCTATTGATGGTTCTGGACAGAATAAATCGCTGATACACTTCATAGCCACCCCAACTCAGGAGGGATAGTGCTAGAATGACCAATAGACTTTTCCAGATTTTCAAGGTGCAGAACAGCTTTAGGAGATGTGGAGTATAAAAAAGACCTAAGATACATCACCGGGGAAAAGTATCTTAGGTCCTAAGGCCTACAAGAATCAGATTAGTTGCCCAAACGATCCAATACCTGCATCACTTCTTTTACGTGACCTCTAGAAGTTTCTAGCAATTGCTTCTCATCTGCATTGAGGTCTAGTTCAAGGACTTTTTCAATCCCGTTTTTACCAAGGATTACAGGTACGCCTAGGTAGCAGTCGTCGATGCCGTATTCACCATCAAGCTTGATGCAAACTGGGAATACTCTTCTTTGGTTTTTCAAGATTGCTTCTACCATTTGGGCTGCAGCAGCTCCAGGAGCATACCAAGCAGAGGTTCCCATGAGCTTCACCAATTCTCCACCGCCAAATTTCGTACGCTCGATGATGGCGTCTAATTTATCTTTTTCTACCAATTCAGTAACAGGGATACCTGCTACAGTGGTGTAACGAGGTAGGGGAACCATGGTATCTCCATGTCCGCCCATTAAGATGGCTTGAATTTCTTTGCCAGAAACGTTTAGTTCTTCAGCTAGGAATGCACGGTAGCGAGCCGTGTCCAAAATCCCAGCCATACCCATCACCTTGTTTCTTGGAAAACCAGAAGTCAGGTGAGCTTGGTAAGTCATTACGTCTAGCGGATTGGAAACGACAATGATGATTGCGTTAGGAGAATGTTTAACCACATTTTCTGTCACAGACTTTACAATTCCTGCGTTGGTCTCGATCAAGTCATCGCGGGTCATCCCTGGCTTTCTTGGAAGGCCTGAAGTGATGACCACCACATCCGAATTAGCGGTTTTGCTGTAGTCATTGGTGCTACCAACGGTACGGCTATCGTATTGATTAATTGGTGCTTTTTGCCAAATGTCAAGTGCCTTGCCTTCAGCAATGCCCTCTTTAATGTCGATCAATACAATCTCTTCAGCTACTTCGCGATACGCCAACACGTCGGCACAGGTGGCTCCTACGTTTCCTGCACCAACAACGGTTACTTTGCTCATGATATTATTTTTTGGTTTGAGTGGCCTAAAATTTGGCTCTAAGTTAATACGAGATACTTAGGAATTGAAACCGCTGCTGGATTAAGTTTGTTGCGAAAGTGCTGTTTTTTAAACTTTACCCTGTAAATTTTTTAATGAGTACTATTCAAACATTTGCCGCAGGCTAAAGAACCCAAAAGATTCACGGTAGGAACGGAAAAGCCGTTGGTTGTTGGAATTGTAATATTCTGCCAAGGAGGTCATCATTTTGGCCTTGATCTTTGGATTGCTATCAAAGATTTCCAAGAGGGCAAATTGAGGGATGACCAGCAATTCGGCCTCATCTGAGCATACCAACGCGGTGTAGGTTCTTTTTGAATTTTCTAACAAGGAGTTTTCACCAAAAGCATCTCCTCGCTTGAGCTGCATGATGGTTTCAAAATTTTCACTTAAGTCGATGGTCAAGTCTACCTGCCCCTTACGGATCAAGTAGAGTGCCTGACTTGGGTCCTTACTGAAGAATACTACCTCATCACGAAGGTATTTTCGCTCGTGCATGGTAGGCAGAAATCGGGCAAGCTCCTGCTGCTTGAGGAGCTCAAAAAATTTAATTCCTTGCAAGAAGTCAAACATCCTGAGTTCATTCTGCTCGTAGGATTTGGAAAAAGGATTTCTCATGACTTAACGTTTTTGGATGTGCATGTATTTTTGTGTTGCAGGGCTTACTTTCGCCCAATCTGCAATCCGCATACCGACTACCCAGGCGATTTTGTTTCCTGAAACTAGGACTTTTACCTCTTTTTTTAATGGAAGAGGGATTTTATTGTCAATTAAAAAATCGGAAATTTTCTTTTCTGACTGCATTCCTAGGGGATTGAATCGGTCCCCCTCTTGCCAGCTGCGTAGTTGGAGCGGAAATTCCAAACAGTCCAAGTCAAACAGGGCATGTTCAGGATTTCGATCAATTAATTCGGGCTTGGCGCCAAAAGTGATCTCGTACCTCCCATCGGGAAGTTCAAAAGTGCTGGCTCCATAAGAGATCTCGAGACCAGAAAAAGGAGTAGAGATCGGATAGAGGAGGAGCTCTTCTCGGTCTAGGCAGACTTCAAAAGCTTCGCTTCGGAAGATTGTTCCGGATTTGATTTCTTTTAGGCTTTCGGCCAAGGTATGGGCTTGATCTGAGTTGAACCCATAGGGTCGTAACCAATAATAAAGCAAGGATGCGGCGCCTTGCATGTTCCGAATTGCCTGATACGCAAGGACACTCATGCCTTGCTGTTCACGAATATGCGCCGCTTTCCATAGTTCGAATAATCCTGAAAAAGCTTTCCCAGTGTCTTTCAGCCTGGCAAAGCTTTGCAGTAGATTTTGTCGTGTATCGGGCTCCAAACTGTAAAGAGCAGGTAACCCTTGATTGCGTAGCTTATTTCTTTTGTAATCAGAGGTAGCATTGGATCGGTCTTCTCGCCAGGCAAGCTGTACCTCTTCTGCATAGGCAGCAAGCTGTACTCTTGAAAAGGGAAGCAGTGGTCGGATCAACTCCCCTCTACGGTCATTCATGCCATAAAGACCCTCGATTCCAGTGCCCCGGGCAAGGTTGAGAAAAATAGTTTCTAACTGGTCATCTTCCTGATGAGCAACTACGATGCCTGCCAAGTTGTGCTTGCTTCGAATTTCTTCAAAAAATTGATAACGGATTTCTCGGGCGGCCATTTGTATAGAAACCCCATTTATCTCGGCCCAGTCTTTGGTGTTTGCTCGATACACATGTACAGGAAGGCCATGTTCTTGGCCCCACTTTTTTACAAATTCCTCATCCCCATCGCTTTCATCTCCCCGCAAGCTAAAGTTGACATGCGCCAACTCAAATGGAAT
The DNA here is from genome assembly GCA_903952135.1 of uncultured Algoriphagus sp. Classification (GTDB taxonomy): domain Bacteria; phylum Bacteroidota; class Bacteroidia; order Cytophagales; family Cyclobacteriaceae; genus Algoriphagus. The sequence continues at coordinate 21,272 of CAJBER010000144.1, read as the reverse complement.
CCCAGCAGCATGGAGTAGATGTGCCAAAGCTATGCTATCCAATCCACCACTACAGGCTAATAAGTAGCGTTTACGAGAATCAAAAAGATTACTCTGCTGGATATGCGAGATAAAGGCGTTGTACATTGATCAAAAATAGCTTTTTCTGCTAAATTTGCCTCTATTCTATCCCCTATGAAATTCCCTTTTTTCATACTTGCCCTTTTGCTGCTGCTTTGTAAGCCTTTTTTGGTTCGTGCGCAGTCTTCTTCCCTTTTAGAGATTCGAAGTGCGGATTTGTTGGAGGGTGCAAAAGGCTTTGAACGCTTGTTGGGGAATGTGAAAATGAAGCATCAAAACTCTCTAATTTCTTGTGATTCGGCCTATTTTTTCCGTGAGGAAAACCGAGCACAGCTTTTTGGCAAGGTGCAGATCAAGGACGAGGAAGATCCGATCACCACTACGAGCTCCTATGCCGAATACGATGGTACAACCAAGGTGGCCAAGCTTCGTAAAAACGTAGTTTTCACCAATCAGAAAACTAAGCTTTACACCGAATACTTGGATTACAATCGGGAAACCAATGTTGCCAATTATTTTGAAGGAGGTAAGATGGTGGATTCAGTCAATGTTTTGACGAGTGAAATTGGGACTTACGAGATCAATTTCGAGCGAATCAGTTTTCAACAAGATGTAGTGTTGGTGAATCCAGACTATACCCTCAAAACCCAAGACTTAATTTATTTGACCATTCCCAAAACGGCTCAGACCCCTGGATTGACTAATATTGTGTCTAAAGAGGGCTATCATTTGGATGCCCAAAAGGGAAGTTTCTACGATACCCAATGGAAGCAATTCAAATTTTTTGAGGGGCTTGTGGATACAGAAGATAGCCGGGTGAAGGCGGATGAATTGTTTTATGACGAACCCAAGGCCTACTACGAAGGGAAAAAGGATGTTCGTGTATTGAATAAGGAGCGGAAACTGGAAGTTTTTGGAGAAGTAGGAACCTATTGGGAAAAGAAAAAATACAGTCAGGTGTATGGCAATGCCTTGGTGCGCAGGTATTTTGAATCTGACACGCTGTTTCTTACAGCCGACACCTTGATTTCCCAGGATGGAGAGGCTGATTCGTTGAAGTATTTGCTAGCTTTTCATCAGGTGAATCTGGTAAAGACAGACCTTTCGGGGAAGGCGGATTCCTTGTTGTATGCCTTTCCTGACTCTTCCATTCATCTCTACAAGGATCCAATTTTATGGAATCGCTCGAGCCAAATTTCCGCGGATAGCATGGTGTTTTACATCAAAAATGAGACCTTGGATCGGGTTTTTATGAAGAACAAAGCCTTTGCGATTTTGACTGATACGCTTTTGAATTTCAACCAGATGAAAGGAAGAAGGATGACAGGGCAATTCACGAATGGAGAGCTGAGCAACTTGGTTATTGAGGGAAATGGCGAGTCTTTGTATTATGCCTTGGAGGGCGATACCTTGACCCAAGGAATCAACCGGATCTTGAGTGCCACTATTGGGCTAAGCTTTGTGGATGGGCTGATTAAGAAATCAAATTTTGGGGTAAAGCCAGATGGGAAATTTATCCCTGTTCAGGACATTAATGAAAAGATGAGTAGGCTCGAAGGTTTTCGATGGCGAGAGGAGGAAAAACCAGGTCGTTCCTCTATTGACGACTGGCGAAAGGTGATAGAAATTGATCCCACTCTGATGAATTTTTTCAATGAACCGGAGATTAAACTGGAAATGCCGACCCAAGGGCAACTTCAAAAAGCACTGCAAGAAAAGCCTGTTAAACAGTCGGGAGGAGGATAAAGCCCTGTAAAGGCAAGATTTTGAAAAACTTAACAACAATTAACCCGGCTTTCCCGGAAAAATTGCATCTTTCTAAATACATTTAACGTACAGTTACTTGAATTTAGTATACCGATTCCCTGCCTATTGAGAAAAATTTACATGAACGCCCGTTTGCTCAAATTAACCCTGTTTTTACTTTTGGCATTGCCTATGCTGGCTACTGCCCAACAGGTGCGTGTATTGAGTGAAGGGGTTGATTTTTCAGGTAAAATAGGTACTTCCCAACGAAAAACAGTACTCCTCCATAACGAGTCCTCACAGCCGAAAACCTACCTGCTTCGCAATATCAAAGGCAGTATCGGTTCCTCTCAAAAAATGCGAATTTGTCTTGGTGATCAATGCTTTGACCCGAAAAAAGACTTGGCAAAGGTAGTGCTGAAGCTTGCTCCCGGCGAGATTTATACAGATTTGTATTTGGAATTTGAAATGGGTATTGCCGAGACCCTAGGCAGTTTTGACCTTGTATTTGTCAACAGTGAATCGCTGCGTGAGTTTTTTGTAGTAGAAGCGAAATATGCAGTTACTCCTTCACCAAGTGCAGATTTTTCACACAAAGACATCAAACTTGGGGATATTTACCCCAATCCAAGTAACCGATTTGCTCAACTAGATTATACAGTGGTGAATCCAAAAGCGAAAGCCAAAATCACAGTAACTAGTTTCATCGGTAATCCCATTGCAGAGTACGAGCTAGATCCTACACGGAATAGTCTCGTGATTCAGGTGGGAGACTTTCAGCCTGGGGTGTATTTTTACACCTTGTTTGTGGACAACAAGAACGTGGTGACTAAGAAATTACAAGTAAAAAAGTAAGCGCTTTCCACTAGGCTATTTCATTTGAAATCTTACAATTATCCCTTATATTTGCGGTCCTTTAATTAATCATGCGAAACTATTCGATCTTGTTTGTGCTTTCCTTGGTTCTCTTCGGAGCCTGTGGGCCTTTTACCAAGTTGGAAAAGAGTACCAACTGGGAAGAGCTTTATAATGGTGCCAACAAATACTACCAAGAAGGGGAATACAACAAGGCGATTATCTTGTATGAGAAGGTGCTTCCAGTAATTAAGGGTTCGGAAAAAGCGGAAATGGCGGAGTACAACTACGCCAATTGCCACTTCAAGACCAAGCGTTACATAGAGTCTGCAGGCTATTTCAATACCTTTTATAAGAACTACAATCGTAGTTCTTTGGCAGAAGAAGCCTTATTTATGCATGCCTATTCCTTGTATTTGGATGCTCCAGATTTCAATTTAGATCAGCAAAGTAGCAAGGAGGCTGTGTCTGCGATCCAGCAATTTGTAGGTAGATTCCCTGCTTCTGCTAGTTATGAGCGTGCCATGGACATGCTCAAGGATTTGGAGTCAAGATTTGAGGAAAAAGCCTACAGTGAGGCGGAAATGTACTACCGATTGAAGGAAGGCTTATTTCCTGGAGACTTTTACCGAGCCTGCATCATCAACTTTCAAAATTTTGCAAAGGATTTTCCTGAAAGCAAACGAAATGAGGAGTTGGCTTACCGCTTGGTAGAAGTAGGTTATGCCTATGCCAAAAACAGTGCTTTTGATAAGAAAGAAGAGCGTCTGAATGACGCTTTGAAGTTTGCTACTAATTTTTACCGCAAGTTTCCAGCTAGTGGCTACTTGGGTGAGGTGAAAAAATTTGAAGAACAGACTAAGGAAGAAGCGCAAGCACATTCCAAACTGAAAAAAGAAATCGCAGATAAAAAAGCTGCAGAAGAGGCAGTGGTCACCACTAACTCAAATTAATTGAATTCAAGCATTTAAAAAACAAACTATATGGCTGTTAATCCATCAATCATCACCAGAGACTTAGATAAAATCGCTGATCAAACAGGGAACATCTATGAGTCCATCCACATCGTTGGTCAGCGTGCCAAGCAAATTTCTTCTACCTTGAAGGAAGAATTGAACAACAAGCTTTCTGAATTTGCTTCTACTGTAGACAACTTGGAAGAGGTATTTGAAAACAAGGAGCAAATTGAAATCTCCAAGTTTTACGAAAGAATGCCCAAGCCCACTTCTTTGGCTATGGAAGAGTTTACAGAGGGAAAAATCCACCACAGGTATCCATCGCAAGAAGGAGCGGAGTAATTTCCAATGATTCTTAAGGGCAAAAGAATTTTAGTCGGTGTTACAGGCAGCATTGCCGCCTATAAAACAGCGATTTTAACGCGCTTGCTTATCAAATCCGGAGCAGAGGTACAGCTTGTAGCGACTACCTCTGCTCTTGATTTTATTACCCCCCTCACCTTAGCTACCCTCTCCAAGCGACCGGTACTTTCTGCTTTTTTTGAAAAAAGCTCCGGTCAATGGCACAATCATGTGGAGCTAGGCCTTTGGGCGGATTTATTTTTAGTGGCGCCCTTGAGTGCCAATACCCTGTCCAAATTTGCACAGGGAGCATGCGACAATCTACTTACTGCCACCTACCTTTCCTGCAGATGTCCTGTCATGCTTGCTCCGGCCATGGATTTGGACATGTACCAGCACCCCTCGGTTCGAGCAAACTTAGAGAAAGTAGCCTCTTTTGGAAATATCGTTTTGGATGCGGAAACTGGGGAATTGGCCAGTGGGCTTTCCGGACAAGGTCGCATGATGGAGCCAGAACATATTCTGGAGAGAGTTTTTGATTTTTTTAATTCCAAGAATGAGTTTGGCGGAAAAAAAGTATTGATTACGCTCGGTCCAACTCAAGAAGCACTGGATCCCGTTCGTTTTTTGAGTAACCATTCCAGTGGAAAAATGGGCTTTGCCCTAGCGCAAGCATTTAAGGCAGCTGGAGCTGATGTGCATGTGGTCGCTGGACCGGTAGCGCTGAAGTTGGATGGGCATGGGTTTCAGGTGCAGCGCGTGACTACCGCAACTGAAATGTATGAAGCTACCAAAGCCTTGCATGGGCAAATGGATGTCATCGTATTTGCTGCTGCAGTGGCTGATTTTAGACCCGAAAGCCCAGCGAGTCAAAAAATAAAGAAACAGGGGGAAGAACTTCCCCTTCGGTTGTTTCCTAACGTTGACATAGCGTTTGAATTAGGCAAAATGAAAAAGGAGGGACAAATCCATGTGGGCTTTGCACTAGAAACCGAACAGGAAGAAGTGCATGCCAAAGCCAAACTGATCCGCAAAAACTTTGATCTGGTTGTCTTGAACTCTGCAACTGAGGAAGGGGTAGGCTTTAAGCATGACACCAACCAGGTACGGATTTTTAATAAAAATGGGGGAGATGTACAGACGGCACTTCTGCCTAAGTTGGACATTGCTCGTCTAATTGTGGAGGAAGTCAAAAAAGCTGCTGCGTGGAGCTAAAGATTTTTTGTAAGTTTAGTACATGAAAAAGGGGATACTTTTCCTGATTGGACTCATTGGATTTTTTTTGGAAGGGCAGGCTCAAGAGCTTGATTTCCGAGTTATTATCAATAGCGATCGTTCTAGATTTCAAAATACGGAGGTGTTTAACCAGATGAAAACTAGCTTTGAGCAGTTTTTGAATGGTCGAACCTGGACTTCGGACGAATACCGGCCTGAAGAGCGGATCAAAGGAAACATGCTCATCACTATCAGTGAAGTGCCTCAGATCGGGGTTTACAGTGCTACCGTCCAAGTTCAAGTGGTGCGACCCGTGTTTGGTACCAATTACGAATCAGTGGTACTCAATTTTATCGATCGAAATTGGACCTTCGAGTACCAGGAGTCTCAGCCACTAGAATTCAACCGTTTCTCCTTTTTAAATAACATTAGTTCCTTACTCGCTTTTTATGCCAACATCGCGCTTGGCATGGATTACGACACCTTTGCGCTCAAAGGAGGGAATCCCTATTTTGAGGTAGCAAATGATATTGTCAACAATGCGCAGCAATCTGGTCGTGTCGGCTGGGTGCAAAATCCTAGTGACCGTAGAAGCCGGTATTGGCTGATCAATGATATCTACATTTCTACCGTCTATGCTCCCATTCGAGAGGCGATTTATTTGTATCACCGAAAAGGGGTGGATCAACTTGCTACAGCGCCAGACGAGGCCTATTCCTCCATTTTGGAAGCCATTCAACTTGTTGCTGATGCCAATAAGCAGCAGCCCAATGGGATTTACACCATCAGTTTTGTAGATGCAAAAAGTGATGAAATCGCCCAGATCCTGAAGAATGCCCCCTTTGAGATTCGGGAAAAAGCAGTGCCATTGCTACTTGAAATTGATCCGAATAACGCCAGAAAATACAATGAGCTCCTAAAAAGCTGATTAGTATCATTTAGTTTTGTTTGAAAGCCCGCTTTAATTCATGCTTACCTCACTTAAAATCTCCAATTATGCCTTAATCGATCAGCTGGCAATGCAGCCCAGTGGGGGATTGAGTATGATTACAGGGGAAACAGGTGCGGGTAAGTCAATTATGCTAGGAGCCGTTGGACTTTTGTTGGGAAATCGAGCCGATACCAAGGTCCTCCTTCACGAAGACAAGAAATGTGTAGTCGAAGGGGTATTTGATATTCGATCTTATGGACTTCAGGAGTATTTCGAGGAGCTGGAGCTAGACTACGAAGATACCTGCATCATTCGACGGGAGATCAGCCCAAATGGTAAGTCCCGATCTTTTGTCAACGACACTCCTGTTCTCCTAGAACCCCTAAAAACATTGGGAGAAAAGCTGATGGATGTACATTCCCAGCACGACACCTTGCTTTTGGGTGAAGGAGACTTTCAATTGGGATTGGTAGATGCCTATGCTCGAACAGGTGCTGAGCGTATTAATTTCCAACAAGCATTCACGGAGTTTAAAAAAGCCAAAAAAGCCCTGACCGAACTTACCCGTCAAGCGGAAGCGCTTAAAAAAGAATACGATTTCAACCAGTTTCAATTGGATGAACTGAGTAGTTTGGCTCTAGTTGCAGGAGAACAAGAGGAATTGGAGTCTAGCCAGGAAATCCTGGAAAATGCCGAAGATATTAAGTTGAAGATCAATGAGATTCTTTCTCTTTTTCAAGAGGAACAATTTGGCGTACTGCAGGGGTTGGGGCAAATCCAATCCAGTTTGCAGGGGCTCGAACGATTGGCACAGGCCTTTGGGACCTACCGAGCCCGCTTTCAAGAAGCATGGATTGAATTGAAGGATTTGGCCGAATCCTTGGCCGATGAGGACAGTCGAGTCGAAGTTGATGCGGAGAAGCTGGAACGAACACGTGAGCGCCTGAGCAAAATCTACCTCTTGCAGAAAAAGCATGGGCTCCAGACTGTAGAAGAACTCCTGAAACTGGAGAGCCAGTTGGCGGATAAAGTATTTCAGGTTCAGCAGGTGGATGATTTGTTGGCAAATGCGCATCAACTATGCCTCCTGAACGAAAAAGCCATGCTCGCAGCAGGTGAGGCTCTCAGTCAAAAGCGTAGCGCTTGTTTCCCATCCTTTGAAAAGGCCTTGGAAGCCTTGTTGCAGGATTTGGGAATGGAGAATGCTCGTGTTCAATTTGAGGGGCAGTTGGTTGAGCCTAATGCAAATGGACTAGATCGAGTGGAACTTCTTTTCTCCGCCAACAAGGGCACCCCCTTGCAGCCGCTTAAAAAAGTGGCTTCAGGAGGTGAGTTTTCCCGTTTACTTTTCGCGATAAAATACCTGATGGCCGATAAAATGGCCTTACCTACTCTTATTTTTGATGAGATTGACTCTGGTATTTCTGGAGAGGTAGCCTTGCAGATGGTGCGCATGATGCAGGAAATTGCTAAAAATCACCAAGTAATCTGCATCACACATCTTCCGCAGGTGGCAGCAAAAGGAGAGGTACATTTCTTTGTATACAAGGACCATAGTGCAGCAAAAACCATTTCCAAGGTGAAGCAATTGAGCCCGGAGGAACGCGTGCACGAGTTGGCCAAAATGATTGCTGGAGCCAACCCGTCTGTTGCTGCTCAGGCCAGCGCCAAAGAGCTCTTGATGAATTGAGGGTCTAACTCCTAAATTTTATGTAGTTTTACCGAAGCTATTGAATTCAACCCCATCGCTATGTCACAAAATTTACTAAAAGGAAAAGTAGGAATCATTACTGGAGCGCTCGATGAAAATTCCATCGCCTGGAAAACCGCGCTAAAAGTAAAGGAACAAGGCGGAAGATTTGTCTTGACCAATGCGCCCATCGCCATGCGTATGGGGGCCATCAAAGAACTTGCTGAAGAGTGTAACACCATCGTCATCGGGGCGGATGCCACCGTGGTGGAGGATATTGAAAAGTTGTATGCCGAGGCAAAGGAATTTTTAGGTGCAGATTTTGACTTTTTGCTCCACTCGATTGGGATGTCTCCCAACATCCGTAAAGGAAAGGCTTACGGGGACCTCAACTACGATTGGGCGATGAAATCCTACGATGTGTCTGCGATTTCATTTCATAAGATGATGCAGGTTGCCGAGAAAATGGACGTCATGAAAGAATGGGGCTCCATAGTAGGGCTTTCTTACATTGCCGCACAGCGTATTTTCCCTTTCTACACGGATATGGCAGATGCCAAAGCCTTGTTGGAAAGTATCGCTAGAGGCTATGGTTACCGATATGGTAAACTGAAAAAAGTGCGAGTGAACACCATCTCTCAGTCACCAACCAAAACTACAGCTGGAACCGGCATCGGAGGCTTTGATTCGTTTTACAATTTTGCGGAAGCGCTTTCTCCACTGGGTAATGCCTCTGCAGATGCTTGTGCAGACTACATTGTGACTATGTTCTCAGACTTGACCCGCATGGTGACCATGCAAAATCTTTTCCACGATGGCGGCTATTCCTACACTGGGATTTCCGAGGAAATCATGGACAAATTCAAGGATCTTTAATTCGAACAGAAATAAAGAAAGCCCCGTACTAACGGGGCTTTTTTGTTGCCGCTCCTTTAAAAAAGATTTGTTGATTTATAGATTTCCCCTAACTTATACCCTTCATGAACCCCAACCTTCTATGTTGAAAAAAATAGCCGTACTCTGTCTTGCACTGGTAACCACCGCCACTTGGTCACTAGCCCAGATCATGCCTTCCCCTGCGCGAGCAGAAGGGGATGGGCCTTACGAGAAATTGATTATTCGTGGTGTTACGCTTATCGATGGTACTGGGGCACCGCCTTTGGGACCTGTGGATATTGTGGTTGAGAAAAACCGCATTACGCAGATTCAGGCTGTAGGCTACCCGGGTGTGCCCATCAATGAAAATCGTCGCCCAAAAGCAGACGACAAGACGAAAGTGATGGACCTTACTGGACATTATTTATTGCCTGGTTTGATTGATATGCATGGGCATATCGGTGGATCCGGACAGGGTACTCCTGCTGAATATGTATTTAAACTTTGGATGGCGCATGGCATTACTACAGTTAGAGATCCATCTGCGGGCAATGGACTTTCTTGGGTGCTAGAGCACAAGAAGAAGTCAGCGGCTAATGAAATCACTGCTCCACGAATTTTGGCTTATACTTCCTTTGGTCAGGGAGCAAAATCTCCCATTACCAATGCCGAACAGGCCAAAGCTTGGGTAAACGAAAACAAAGCCAAAGGTGCAGATGGAATCAAATTCTTTGGTGCCAAGCCAGAGGTGATGGAAGCCGCTATCTCTGAGAACAAGCGGATAGGTTTGGGTTCAGCAATGCACCACCAGCAGCTGGATGTGGCCAGATGGAATGTGCTTCACTCCGCACGTGCAGGACTTACTTCTATGGAACACTGGTATGGACTTCCTGAGGCACTTTTCACAGATCGCACCATTCAAAATTTCCGATTGGATTACAATTATCAGAACGAGCAGCACCGTTTTGCAGAAGCAGGTAAGCTTTGGCAGCAAGCTGCTCCACCCTACTCCGAACATTGGAACAAGGTGATGAATGAATTGCTGGAATTGGATTTTACTTTGGATCCTACGCTCAATATTTATGAAGCCAATAGAGACTTGATGCGTGCACGTACGCAGGAATGGCATGGAGTGTATACTTTGCCATCGCTGTGGCGTTTTTATGCTCCCAACCGCCAGTCTCACGGCTCCTATTGGTTTGACTGGACTACAGAAGAAGAAGTATTGTGGAAAGACAATTACCGTCTTTGGATGACCTTCGTCAACGAGTACAAAAACCGTGGAGGAAGAGTGACTGCAGGATCTGATTCTGGATTTATCTACCAATTGTATGGATTTGCTTACATCCGCGAACTGGAAATGTTGCGTGAGGCTGGATTCCATCCTTTGGAAGTGATTCGTGCTGCGACCATGCATGGTGCAGAGGCATTGGGCTTGGATAAGGACTTGGGCACTGTGGAAGTAGGGAAATTGGCTGACTTTGTCATCCTAGAAGAGAATCCTCTTCAGAATCTAAAGGTATTGTATGGAACAGGTGCGATTCGTACCAGTGAGGCAAACGAGCCTATTCGTGTAGGTGGTGTGAAGTATACTGTGAAAGATGGCATTGTGTACGATGCAAAGCAGCTCCTAAAGGATGTTCGTACAATCGTAGACCAGCACAAGGCTAGAGAAAATGCGCGCATCACCCAGCCAGGTCTGGATTGGTAAGCTTCAGTAATTTAAAGTAGGAGGAGGGTAGTATTTAGGTACTCTCCTCCTTTTTTTGATAGATACAATTACACTCCTATTTCCATTTTCTTATGCCCTACCTTTCCCTTCCCACCCTGAACCTTTATTACGAAGAAGTTGGTACTGGTCCTGAGACCCTAGTTTTTTCGCATGGCCTACTCTGGAGTCACCGCATGTTTGAAGCTCAAGTAGCTGAGCTTTCCAAATCCTATCGTGTGATATCCTACGACCACCGAGGACAAGGCAAAAGTGAAGTGAAGGGGCCTTTTGATATGGATACCGTAGCAGCGGATGCTGCTGCGTTAATTCAGAAGTTGGTAGATGGCCCTGTTCACTTTATCGGGCTATCCATGGGTGGATTTGTGGGCATGCGATTGGCTGCCCGGCATCCGGAGCTAATCAAGAGTTTGGTGCTGCTGGAAACCTCTGCAAATGCAGAGCCCATAGAAAATCTGCCTCAATACAAGCTGCTTAATGGAATCGTACGATGGATTGGAATTATTCCTCCCATCGCCAACAAAGTCATGAAAATCATGTTTGCCCACAGCTGGCTTCAAAATTCCGCGAATGGGGATTCCATTCGCCGTTGGAAAAAGGAATTGTCTTCCAATAAAAAAAGCATCACTGGCCCGGTGGAAGGGGTTATTTACCGAAACGGGGTAGAAGAGGAATTGGGTAACATCTCCTGTCCTACGTTGGTGATTGTGGGTGATGAAGATGTGGCTACTACACCAGAAAAGGCTGCATTTATCCAGAAAGGAATCAAGGGATCCAAATTGGAGTTTGTCGCCGGCGCTGGTCACAGCAGTTGCATCGAAAAGCCTCAGGAGATCAACCGATTGCTGAAGGATTGGCTGAAAAGTTGACACCGGTCGACGGTCCATAGTCGACAGCCGAGTCGTGGCGTGACTGGGTTTAGCATCTAAATTTTTATTCACTTTTCATTCAAGGAGTACTAGTTGCTGTGGACCGTGGTCTGTTGACAGTCGACGGATTTAATTTAAATAAGCTTTTATCATGTGTTGAGGTATCCCTAGGTAATTTTTTAAGCCAAATCTGAACCTTTTACCTACAATAATTGTATATACATCAATTGAATTTGAATTCGATGGGAAAAATAGAAGAAGCGATTAAGCAAGCCCAGTTTAAAGATGTGTACAACAAAGCAGTGGTCAATCTGCTGTACACGCACAGCTACTTGGTGGGCTTTCAAACCTCCGTATTAAAGCCTCAGGATATCTCTCCAGAGCAATACAACGTGTTGCGGATTTTGCGGGGGCAGCAAGGAAAGCCAGCGACCATAGCGGCAATCCAAGAGCGCATGCTCAATACCATGTCGAATGCGTCCAGGCTGGTAGACAAATTGAAAGCCAAGGACTTGGTGAAGCGAGATGAATGCCCCGAAAATCGCCGAAAAGTGGATGTGCTCATCACCGATAAAGGCTTGCGCCTATTGGATTTATTGGAACCTCAAATTGCAATTCTCAATAAAAAAGTAATTCACCTCGAAGAAGCCGAACTAGATCTACTCAATGGCTTGCTGGACAAACTTCGAGGTTAAATCCAACTGAACTTTCTAGTTAAACCTTATTTAATCTTATATCTAATCTTAAACAACAACCACAATGAGCACCACAAAATGGATTATCGACCCTACCCACTCTGAGGTAGCATTTAAAGTAAAGCACCTAGTGATTTCTACTGTCACTGGCTATTTCCGTAAGTTTGAAGGAAATGCAGAATCTACCTCCGATGATTTTTCAGGAGCAACAGTTGCATTCAGCCTAGCGGTTGACAGCATCGATACCAACCAATCTGACCGTGATCAGCACTTGAAGTCCGCAGACTTCTTCGATACTGCCAATTTCCCTTCCATTACTTTTGCAGGTAAGTTGGTCAACGAAGGCGGAGACTATCAATTGGTAGGTGACCTTACCCTCAAAGGAATCACTAAGGAAGTTGCCCTAGAGGTAACCTACGGAGGCACCGTCGGAGATCCTTACGGACAAACCAAAGCAGGATTTGAAATTGAAGGCAAAATTAATCGCAAAGATTTTGGATTGACCTGGTCTGCCATCACCGAAGCAGGATCTGTGGTAGTTAGTGACCAAGTGCGCTTGCAATTCAGCGTTCAATTGGTAAAACAATAATTTACTCGTAGACTAAACCAACTCAAAGGGAGCTTCTTTTTTAGAAGCTTTCTTTTTTTACCTTTCATCTATGCAACCGTTAATTCTAGGAATCCACCACATCACGGCCATCTCTGGAGATCCACAACAAAATGTAAATTTTTACGCAGGTATTTTGGGGCTTCGATTGGTCAAAAAAACCATCAACTTTGACGCTCCCGATGTCTACCATTTTTATTTTGGAGATGCCTTGGGAAGACCGGGAACGGTCTTCACTACCTTCCCATTTGTGGGAGCTATGCGAGGTCGAAAGGGCGTTGGGGAATTGACTTACACTGCTTTTTCGGTGGGGGTCGACAGTTTGGAATATTGGGAAAGCCGTCTCAAAAGGTTTGGTACTCCTGTTTCTGATCGATTAACTCGCTTTGGGCATTCCCTTATCCGCTTTGAAGACCAGGATGGTATGGGGATCGAACTCATTGCCAATAGGGAGGATGACCGAGAAGGCTGGACCTATGGCGCTATACCGATTGAGCATTCCATCAAAGGGTTCTTTGGAGCGACTTTGGCCCTCCGAAGCAAGGAGTTGACCGAACGCTTGCTAGTCGAGAGCATGAATTACCGTCTGCACAGTCAAGAAGGCAATCGCTTCCGCTATGGACTAGACGGAAAACCCGGAGAGTGGGTAGATATTCTGGTTGATCCCAATGGACAACGAGGCGTACAAAGTGCAGGTACCGTGCACCATTTGGCATTTCGTACCGCCACTACCGACACCCAGTTGGAAATGCAGCAGCGCCTAATCAAACAGGGCTATGGAGTAACTGAGGTTCGAGACCGAAATTACTTTATGTCCATTTATTTTAGAGAACCTGGAGGGGTCTTGTTTGAAATTGCTACGGATGTTCCAGGATTCGCAATTGACGAAGACGAAGCACAGTTAGGGGAAGCGCTGAAATTGCCAGATTGGGTAGAAGGAAAGCGTAAACAAATTGAAGCGGCTTTGAAACCGGTCACCTTTACTCCTGAAAACTATGTCTAATTGGATTCAAGCTGGACTTCCACTGGCTCAAGCAGGTAAAGCACTACTACTTCTTCATGGGAGAGGAGCCACTACTGAAAGCATTCTAGCCTTAGCACCTCACCTAAATCTAGATGATTTTGCGCTTTTTGCCCCTCAGGCCCCACAGCGCACCTGGTACCCGTTTGGATTTATGGCGAGTGATCAAGGCAACCTTTCTTCCTTGAATTCGTCTATACAACAAGTTTCTCTTCTTTTTGAATTTCTAGTCAAAGAAGGGATAAAGCCGGAGCAGATTTACCTTCTTGGCTTTTCTCAAGGCGCCTGTCTTTCCTTAGAATTCGCTGCGCTACGGGCACAAAAATTGGGTGGTGTAGTGGCATTTACGGGAGGCTTGATCGGAGAAAAGTTACAGGAAGAAAAATATTCGGGGGATTTTCAAGGTACCCCCATTCACATCAGCGGTAGTGCACAAGACATGCACGTACCTGCAAAACGAATGAATGATTCGGCTCAGCTTCTCCAGCGAATGGGTGCAGCAGTTAGTCTCACCTTCTTTGAAGATGACATGCATACCATACGCCAAGAAGAGTTGGCCAAGGTGAATCAAACGATTTTTTGTAAGGTTTCTTAGTTCAAAAATCCCTGGCTATGGCTGGGGTTTTTTTGTTTCCATCCTTGGCGCCTATCCCAAAAGTTTAAAATGCAACCTAGTTAAAAGGAATAGCTGATACTGGATCCCTGTTCGGGATCAAGTTCTATTTGGGCATAGACAACCACCTCTTGCTGCAATTCTTCCACGTGGCTAATGATGCCTACTACCCGGTTTTCATGGCGCAAGGCTTTGAGTGTTTCAAAAACCACTCGAAGTGAATTTTTGTCGAGTGCTCCAAATCCCTCATCCAAGAAGAAGAAACTTTGATCTGCTTGGTTGAGCGCTTTTACTTTTTCAGCCAAGGCTAAGGCAAGGCAAAGGGAGGCCTGGAATGTTTGTCCACCTGAAAGTGTTTTGAGCAAACGCTTTTTTCCTCCATTCAGGTAATCCGTCACCCAGAAGGTATTGCTATCGTCTATCTCCAGGCTCAGGCTATTTTTGGTCAGCAACCTGAATCGCTTATTGGCAGTATTGCAGAGTTCCCGCAGGTAAATGGAACTCACGTAGCGAACAAATCCCTTACCTGAGAAAAGCCGCTCCAATTCCTTCAGATTGGTTTCGCGGATATCCAGTTTCTCAAAGGATTCTGTTAGCACCTGTTTCTCTTGGAGTTTTTGAGCAATTTCCTGGAGTTGTCTGTTCAACAAGGTAACCTGGCTCTGCAATCCTTTTTCTCGATCTTTGGCAGCAGCCACCTCTTCCTGTAGGGTTTGGAATCTCTCTTCCGAATAGTCCATCCATCCTTCTTCGGTCTGAAGTGCTTCGATTCGGGCTTGGGTAGTAGCTACCTGCTGCTCGTAGGTTCGAAGCTCTGTGTCCATTTTTTCAGCGTCCAAGTCCTGCTGGAAAAGGCGAATTAGTTCTTCTTTTTCCTGAAAACCATGGGTCGCCATCATTTGGGCAAATTCTTCTCTGCTGCTAGCATGCCGATCCTGAGTGGTATGAACTAGGGTTTGAAAGTTTTGAAGGTCGGCTAAGTTTTTGGATTGATCGATTTGCCGTTCTTTCAGATGTTTTTGGATCCCCACTAGGGAAGTAGCAGCATTTTCAATATTTTCTTCCACTCGGGTAATTTCCCCCAAGATGGAGGAAGTGCTCTTTTCGAAATAAGGTTTACAAAAATCTAGGTCCTTTATTTCTTGTTCTTTACTTCTAATTCGCGATAGAAAATCTTGGTTGTTGAGTTTAGCTTCCTGCAATTTCTGGGCAGCCTCTTCCATGCCGCCACGAAGTTCGGTACTATTTTTCCGGAGGGAATTGAGCTGTTGTTGGATGCTTTCCGTAGCTTGATACGCCTGTTCAAGCTCAGTAATTTGCTTCTGCAGCTGCTCATTACTGTCTAATCCAATAGGCTTTAGGCGTACCCAAATATCGTGCTCTTGGTTTTGAAGGGCTACTTTTTCAAGTTCCTTTTGAGCTAGATTTTGTTGAAGATTACTTTGCTGGCCACCTTCTAGGCTTTTTTTCTGAAGTAGGTCTCGAATTTCTTCCAGAATATGATTTGCTTGCTTCAAGTTGGTTTCTGCCTGAAGCAATGCATTCGCAGCCTCGCCCGATTGGAGGGGATTTGGGTGTTCACTCGCTCCGCACAAGGGACAAGGCATTCCATTTTCCAGGAGGTGTGCATGCGTGGCTAATCCTAGGGTTCTAATCAAGCTTTCTCGAACTGCTTCGAGTTTTTTGACTTCTGATTTTTGAAGTTCCAACCAGTCTTCTATGCTTTGGATCCCATTGGGTAGTCGAGTAGTGAATGAAGTTAGTTGTGTGGCGCTATTCGTCAAGAGGACTGCCGCCTCTTGTAGGGATTGTTCTAACTCCCTTTCTCGCTTTCCAAATTCCTGAAGTTGATTCAAGCTTGTTTTCAGATCTACGAGTAGCCCGGGGTCTGAATTTGGGAGGCTGGCTTTTTTTGTTTCCAAGCTTTCAATCTCTTTTTCTAGGGATTGAAGCACTTTAGTTTTTTGTTCCAGAGCGGGAACTAAGGTATCCAATGCTTGTTGAACAAGTGCTTGTTTGCTCCTTAAGTCTTGAATTTCTAAGACTTTTCGGAGGTCTCGAATTTTACCTTCTCGCTGTGGACGCAGCTCATTGGTTTCACGAAATTTCTTTTCGTCTGCGATGAGGGTCTCCAATTCCTCCTCAAAGGACTGTTTGAGACGAATGCATTCAGAAAGGCTAACTTGGTATTTTTCTAAATCTTTTTCTAGGTCAAGGATACGGTCCCAGATGGGTTTGAGGTAGGTTTTGGCACTGAGAAAACTTCGGTAGAGTTTTCGTTTTTCTTCCATTTCTGGGAGCCTGAAAGCGAGGCCTGCTTGGACTTGTTTAAGGTTTTGCAGTTCAAGGAAGGATTTTCGAACGCCTTCCATTTTAGTCAAATCCCCCAGTTGTTTGGCTAGCATTTGCCCAGCTTGCAGGTGTGCTTCGCTTAGCGTACCAAATTCATCCTGCTTGAACTGAAGGATTTCTGAGGTAATTTCTTCCAATCCCTTGAGTTGGGTTTCTAATCGGATCTTCTCTTCACGCGCTTGTTTTACTAAGCTGCCTGTTTGTGCCGAGAGATCAAAGCGGTCTAATCCAAACAGATCTTGCATCATCTGGGCCCGCTCGGTAGGTTTCTGGTCGATAAACTCCCTGAATTTTCCTTGTGGGATGATGATGGTTTGCTTGAAGTTCTCACGGCTCATGCCGATGAGTTCTGCCGCATTTTTTTCTGTTGCTACCCACTCGTTGTTGATCTGCTCATAGAAGGTATGGGAGGCAGTTTCAATTTTTTCGAAGTCTTTCTTGTTGCGCTTGACGCTGTAGCGCGCTAGGTAGGTGGTCCCGTTATTTGCTCCGGACTTAAAAGTGAAATTGAGCACTACCTGTGGGTGCTGCAAATTGATCATGCTGCCGCGTTCCCCTGAGTTGGACACTCGCTCGGGATTGCCATAAAGCGCAATTAGAATACCCTCTAAGATGGCAGACTTTCCACTGCCTACCGCTCCAAAAATCCCAAAGAGGCCGGCAGCAGTCAAGGTTTCAAATTCAATGACTTGTTTTTCCCGGTAGGAGTACAATCCTTCTATTTCCAGTCGAATAGGAATCATGAGGCAGTAGTTTTACTCAATACTTCTTTAAATAAGTCTACCAGGTCAGCATGGGGTTCCTGTCCTTTTTCACTGGTATAAAAGAGGCGAAAGAGACTTTCGATGTCTCTGCTGAGGTCTTCTGCCCGTAGTTCAGCTTGGGTCTGTCCAGCGGCATGCCTAAGCTGAGGAATCAGATTGACGATCCCGTCATGGGCCCTTAAGATGGCCTTTCGTGTGGTGGCATCAATGGATTCATCGGTCAGGTAGGTCACTTCCACGAAGCAGTAGGGGTTATTTTCCAGCCAGGAGAGGGTGTCCGGTAAGTTGTCAAAGCTTACCCGATACAGTGGTCTGCCTTGCTTCAGAGCGATAGGCTTGTACTGCACTGCTTGCCTTGGTTGTGCATGGATGAGCACTACGTTTTTTTCCTGATCTGCTTCTGAGAAGGAATAGGCGAGGGGGGAACTCGAATACACCACGGGACAAGGACTGCTGCTCACCGTTTGGTAGCGGTGCAGGTGCCCTAGTGCAGCGTACTGAATTTGGTGGGGAAGTTGTTGGGTAAATAAGGATTGCGTACCGCCCACATGCAATATCGGACGTTCGGATTCAGGCTCAGCGTCTGGGGGAATTGTACTTCCCTCCTCCATAAAAAAGAAATGGCCCACAAATAAATTGACTCCTTCAGCATCGCAATACCTGTTTGCAAGGGTCTTCCAATTTTGAGCAAGCAATTCTCGAAATGCCTCTTCCCGATTTTCTTCACCTAGGTAGGTGCGAAGGCTCACCTCGTTGGCATAGGGAGCCAGGAGGATTCGAATGGGGAAATCGTACTTGGGAAGTTTGAGTTCCACAAACCCCGCGTCAGATTTGGTGATTTCGAGGCCCCCTTCCAAAGTGCCGCAAGAGATGATGCTGTCGTACCTGCTGTAAAAAAGAATGCCCAATTCCCTAGCCAAAGGATCTGGAGCTTCCACAAACTGAGTGCTGTCGTGGTTTCCCGAAATGGCAACTACAGGCCGCATTCCATTTTTGGATAACCTTCGCAAGGTTTTGTACAGGAGTTCAACCGATTCGTGACTGGGATTGAAGGCGTCAAAAATATCTCCCGCCAAAAGAACAAGGTCGACCTCTTCCTGGTCTGCCACTTGGCAAATTTCATCTAGTACTAATTTTTGTTCGGCTATTCTCGTGTACTCTTGGAGTCTCTTGCCCAAATGCCAGTCAGCAGTATGTAAAATTTTTAGCATGAGTTAGATTTACAGGGTGTGCTATTTAAAAAAGATGGTTTACGAATATGCCTTGCTGCCTTTTTCGTTCGAATATAGGGGAAGGACAGGATTTGATCCACTTGATAAAAACTGCTTTGACAGAAATTGGCATCTTTCTTGATAATTTGTGATGAATCGTAAGTTTTCATCATGATTTTCAGATACTTATTTATTGTTTTTTTCTTTTTTTTCAGCTTTCAAGCTGAAGCACAAATAGACTCTTTATTAATTGAAAAAGGGGTGGCTAGTTATTATGGAGGAAAATTCCACGGCCGTCGAACTGCAAATGGTGAGATATTCAATAAGGATAGTTTAACTGCTGCGCATAAAATTTTACCATTTGGAACAGTGTTGAAGGTAACAAATCTCAAAAGAAACACTTCCGTCGTTGTGCGAATAAATGATCGATTGCCAAAAAATTCAAAAAGGCAAATTGACCTTTCTCAAGGTGCGGCTGGAGTATTGGGAATGCTTCGTGATGGAGTGGGTCAAGTTAGGATTGAAGTGATTGATTTAGACCAATTGGATAAATTAATCAAGTATTTTGAAGACCGACCACACCCAAACCTCAGACTTCGACCTTATTATAGGCCGATTATGGTTCCCGAGCATAATCTTGAAGAATGTTTTTTTGATCGGTTGTAGACCCAACTTATACGTTGTCAGGCTCTGGGTGTTTCCATGGTCCTCGATACGGCCGTCTTAGTTTAGCAGTAGCCTCTGCATCGTTTACAACCGTTCTTGTTTTTGAATCATACTTCAGCGGTCGCCCACCAAGTTCCATGGAGATATTGGCCAAGATGCAGGCAGCGGTGGAAATATGCCCTTCTTCCACGTCGGCGACCGGTAAACTGTCTTTGTCAATGGCCTCTAGCCAGTCTTTCATTTGTAGGCGAGTGGCAGGTGCTGCATTTAGTTCGATGCGATCTTCACTGAGGTCTTCTGGATACTGCTCCTTTTCAAATACACAGTCGAAGTGTATTTTCTGAGCTTTTGCATCCGTGGGATAAAAGTCAGCCTTCGTCGTGCTTCCTGCAAGCATCCCCTTTTCGCCATAAATCTTGAATGCCCAAGGGTACTCTGGGTCGGGCGTATTTCCCCAGGTGCGGTGCTGCCACACCACATTCAGCTCAGGGAACTCGAAGATGGCGGTTTGGGTATCTGCAATATTGGATTTGCCCTCTTTCTGTACATAAATTCCACCTGTGGCAGTGACTTGCGTAGGCCAGCCTAACTTCAGCATCCAACGCACCGTGTCCAACATGTGTACGCACATGTCGCCAGGAATGCCATTGCCATATTCCATAAAGGTTCTCCACCAGCGGGTGTGTGGCAGTCCATCGTAAGGGCGCAAGGGTGCAGGTCCAGTCCACATGTCGTAATTAAAAAAGTCAGGAACGGGCTCCACAGCCGGGTTGCCATTGGCGCGCATGTGGTAGTAGCAGCATACCTCAGCATGACTGATTTTACCCAGAAGTCCACTGTCAATAATTTGCTTTTTCGCTGAAATCAAATGCGGGGTGCTTCTTCGCTGGGTACCAATCTGGCAAACGCGCTTGTACTTTCGAGCTGCCGCTACAATGGCCTCTCCTTCAATTACGTCCACGGAAATCGGCTTTTGAAGGTAGACGTGTGCGCCTGACTTCATTGCTTCAATGGCTTGCAAGGCATGCCAGTGGTCAGGTGAACCAATCAACACCAAATCGCAGGCATGGCTTTGAAGTAGCTCTCTGTAATCCTCAAATAGTTCGGGTACTTTCTTTGATTTTTGACGCTGCCCCACGAGTTCCCCAGCTGCAGTCAACATTTTTTTGTCTACATCGCAAAGCGCTACCACCTCCACATCGGCTACCTGAATCAATCGAAATAGATCGGATTTTCCATACCAACCCGCGCCAATCAAGGCTACCTTCAAGGGGCCCGATTTAGTGTTAAAATCCATTCCCAACAAGCCAAAACTTGCCAAGGTGAGTAGGGTGCTAGAGCCTTTGAGGAATTCTCTCCGATTCAATTCGTTCATAGTAGGTGTCCGTTAGATTGGTGCCTATGAATTTACGAAAAGCCCCCTTTTTTGCAAATCGATTTTGGAAGAATGGTTTAAGAGTAACTAGCGTACTGCTCCTAGTCCCCAGGGTGATAAACTCGCTTCGCGTTTTGAAGCACAGTTTTCTTGTCCAGGGTCATCGGTTTGAGTTCCCTTGACACAAAGCGCTCCATTTGGTCGGCATAGTGTGGGGAATCGGGGCGGTTGCTCGCTCCATACACGTTGATGCTTTCCAATACGGGCAGTCCTTTTCCAAAGCGAGCCATCAAAATGTAGGATTCTCCCTGTGCAGCCTTCCGCATCCCTTTCTCCCAAGCCGTAGAGCGGATGGTGGTCAGCACATCGTCGATGCCCCATAGCGGGAGAACTTTGTCTCCACGAACGAGCTTCTGGTATTCCCCGAGTGCAACCAGCTCTTTTCCAAAGTGGGTTTGGAAGTGGGTTTTGGCGGCCTGCAAACTTTGAACCGCTTCCTTTTCTGTAATCACCGTATCGATGGACCTTCCCGTCTTGGTAAACTCGTCCCACCAGTAGTAGTAAACGAAGGCAAAAAGTGCTGCTCCTTCACTATTGACATCGGCTTCCTTATTCCATGTGGCCAAGGTGTTGATTTGTGCCTTGAGGTCCGGATAGGTATCCGAATTTAGAGTGAAAAGGGCTTGTAAATTGGTTCGG
>CAJBER010000143.1 GCA_903952135.1 uncultured Algoriphagus sp. | reverse complement strand
TGTTGCTGTAGTCAGCAGCTGTAACGGCGATTATCTCTTGAGCCTGCGCGGCAAAAGAAATAATTACCAACAGGAATGCAGCTATTTTTTCATCGATTAATCATTTACAAGATTTTCTTCCACTTCTCGCTCTAGCCTACGGATACGAACGCGAACAGTTGCGATCCAAGTTCCCAAAAGTGTCCATGCAATAATGGCAGGGTAAAACACCAGTCGGAGTTGGGAATCCAAATCGTAGGCATTGAAGCCAGGATTGCCCCCATTTCCAGGGTGCAAACTATCCGTAAGGCGAGGCAAAACAAAGATCAAGGGGATAAAGGCAGCAAAAGCAAAAAGATTATACACCGCGGCAATTCTCCCGCGCTGCTGGGCATCTGAAAGGCTGCCTCTCAAGATGAGGTAGGCAAAATACATGAGCAACCCGATGGCAGAAGCATTCTGCTTGGGATCCCCACTCCAGTAATCTCCCCAGGTAAACTTGGCCCACAACATGCCCGTGGCGATACCCAATACTCCAAACAAAATGGCGGCATTCGTAAATTCCAAGGCAATGTCATCGTGCTTGAGGTCATTGCTTCGTAGGTATTTCACCGAGTACCATGCGGCCACCAGGAGCATCAAGATCATCCCAAACCACATGGTCACGTGAAAATGGAGCGCGCGAATGGTCTCATTGAGGATAGGAAGCCGAGGGGCATCCAGCAGCAAGCCACCCAAAAGCGTATACATCAAAAGCCCTAGGGTAAGTATTTTCCACCAAGATTGGCGCATAACAAGGCGTTAGAATTTCACCTGCAAAAATAAGGGATATGTTCCTGAATCCCCTTCTTTTTCTAAGAAAAGGAAGGCCTAAACTCACAATTTAACCTGAGGTTGCCCTCGGAAATTTTGTAGTGCTTGCCCACCTTTATCCGCATTCCCAATTTCAATCCCTACCTTTGTACCGTGGAACTTCAGAAAAAAGACATCCGGAAATTAACCTTACCCGAACTGGAAGAATTCTTTCTAGCTCAGGGGGAGAAAAAATTCCGTGCCAAGCAAGTCTATGAATGGCTCTGGAACAAGTCTATGAAGAATTTCGATGAGATGAGTAACATCTCACTTTCCACTCGGGAAATGCTCAAAACGCACTTTACCATCAACCACATCCGAGTGGACCTGATGCAGCACAGCAGTGACGGCACCATCAAAAATGCGGTCAAACTCTTCGATGACAAGATCGTGGAGTCAGTGCTTATCCCAACCACCAAACGGATCACCGCCTGCATTTCCTCCCAAGTAGGATGCAGTTTGGATTGCAACTTTTGCGCTACTGCGCGATTGAAGCGGATGAGAAATCTGAATTCCGATGAAATCTATGACCAGGTAGTGGCCATCAAAGACGAAGCAGAAACGTATTTTCAGCGACCCCTCACCAACATTGTCTTTATGGGCATGGGAGAGCCGCTCCTGAACTACGCCAATGTGATCGATGCCATCGATAAAATCACCTCCCCGGAGGGCTTGGGTATGGCTCCCCGTCGAATCACGCTTTCTACCGTAGGCATCCCAAAGATGATCCGAAAAATGGCCGAGGATGAGGTGAAGTTTAACCTGGCCATCTCCCTTCACTCTGCGATCAACGAGACCCGTTCCCGACTGATGCCAATCAATGATGTGAATCCGCTGGAAGACCTAGCAGAAGCCTTATCCTTTTGGTACAGCCGTACCAAGCGAAAAGTCACCTACGAATACGTGATCTGGGAAGGAATCAACGACGACGAGCGGCATGCCAAAGCACTAGCCAAGTTTTGTAAGATCATCCCATCGAAAGTCAACCTCATTCAATACAACCCGATCGATGAAGGGGAATTCAGACAGGCCTCCCAAGAAGCCGTGGACATGTACGTCCGCGTACTGGAAGGTCAAGGCATCATCGCCAAAGTACGGAAATCGAGAGGTCAGGACATCGACGCCGCCTGCGGACAACTTGCCAATAAAAATGAAGTGGCCCAACTTCAACCCTCGGATACTAACCCTTGAGGCAACCCTATTCTACCAAAATCGGTATACAACCCTATACCATTCCAATTTTTCAATGAGAGCGATCCAATCCCTACTTTTTTCACTAAGTCTTCTGATTTTTTCGGTTCCTACCCTAGCTCAAGAAGGACTTCCCACACAAATTCAAACCTATTTTAAAAACTCCCAGGATGAATTTCCAGTGGAGAAAGCTTACCTCCACCTGGATAAATTTACCTACACACTAGGGGATGACCTGTGGTTTTCGGCCTACCTGGTTGCAGGAGGGGCACAGTTACCCAGCCCAATGAGCAAGACCCTCTACGTGGACTTGTTTGATGGAGATGGTCTGAAAGTGGCTCAAAAAATCATTGCCCTTGAAAATGGGCGTGGCATGGGGGACTTCAAGATTCCAAACTTTGGAAAGACGGGGACCTACCAGCTCAAGGCCTACACCACCTGGATGCGGAATTTTGGAGAGGCTTATTTTTTCACGCAACAAGTACAGGTTGTGGACGGACTTGGTGGAGCGTTTCTGCCTACGGTCCGATTCAGCGAGGTCCGGCTGGAAAATTCTAGAGTCCGCTACCAAGTCACTTTGGAAGCGATCAATGCGCTGGGAGAACCCCTGAGCAATGCTCAAATCAGTTTGCAAGCCATCGCAGGAGATGAGGAACTACATGCCCAAACCATTCAACTCAATGCACAGGGAACCGCAGAATTTGGATTTTCTGTTGCCAACGCCCCCCATCCTGCGCAGCACCTAGCCCTTTCCTTTGAAGAAAGTCCAGGGTATCTGGTCACGCACAAACTCAAACTCCCCTACTCCTTGGAGGCTGCTGACATCCAATTTTTGCCAGAAGGAGGAAATTGGATTCTCGGCAAAAAATCAAAGGTAGCCATTCGGGCAGTATTCCCCGATGGAACTCCTCTCCAATTGCAGGGCAGTATCGAAGGAGAGGAAGGCACCTCCTTTACCACCAATGCTGCCGGTCTTGGCAAACTTGAATTTACTCCCCAGCGGGCGGATTATGCGGCCTTATTTCAAGACTCGGCATCTGGAATTACGCGACGAATTTCACTCCCCAAAGCACTGCAAAATGGACTCAGTATCCATGTTCAAAACCCAAGCGATGGAACGGTGATCTCTGCCTTGATTCAAGGGGCGGGGGTTTCCGACAAACTCCTCTTGGTCACCCATACCCGTGGATTGGTCAATTACATGGCAGAAGGAACTCTAGCCAATGGGGTCTGGGGGGTGCGTATACCGAAGAAAAATCTCCCGAGTGGAATCCATACGATTGCTATTTTGGATGAGCAAGGCAAGCCTTTGCTGGAGCGATTGGTTTTTGTCCAGAACAAAGACGAGTTAACGCTGGAACTCAACGCTTCCCTAGAGCCGCTAAGGCCGCGGGGGAAAGTAAGTTTAAACCTCAAAAGTGCCTTCCAAGACAGCATCTCCCAAGCCAGCTTATCCCTTTCGGTAGTGGATCTAGATCAGGTGGAGGATCAAAGTGATTTGCAAGGAACACTCTACTCTCACTTACTGCTTACTAGCGATTTGAAGGGGACTGTTTACCGACCTGGATATTACTTTAGAAAAGACCTCCCCAATGCTGCCGAGGAACTAGACTTGGTGCTACTCACCCACGGATGGACCCGGTTTGACTGGGAAGATGTGCTTCAAAACCGACTTCCAGATCAAGGCTACTACATCGAACAGGGGATTACGATTTCGGGAAAAATAAACGAGCAGACCTCAACCAAAAAAGGATTGGGGGGCGGAAAAATCACTGCATTGGTAGGGGAAGGGGTTGAACTCCTCTCTACTGAATATGGTCCTGATGGGAACTTCCTACTGACCGATCTGCAGTACCAGGATTCGGTGTCGGTGACGATTACGGCCGAAGACCTTCGCGCGCGAAATTTTATCAATCTCGCCATCGCTATTCCACAACTCCCCTTCACTCAACTGAGTGGTGTGTATCCCAAGACCAGTAGTTGGCCCAAAGGATTGGCAGCTACGGTGGGCGAACGAAACCTGATGCAACAGCTCAATTCCAACCTCCTAGAAAAGGAATTGGAAGCCATCACGGTAGTGGCCGAAACGCTCCAGGAAGAGCAGACTCAAGCCCGAAAAATCTATGGGGAAGGCGATGCTGTAATCAAGCCTGAGGACATTCCTGGGGGACAAGGATTTATCAACATTTTTCAGTTGATCCAAGGCCGTGTGGCCGGAGTACGTGTCACCTTTGATGGATTCAATGCCACTGTACTTATTCGAGGCGTAGGATCGCTTCAAGCAGGAGTAGAGCCCATGTACATGCTCAACAATGTGCCAGTAGATGCTGCCACCCTTGCCCAAGTCAGCCCTCGTGATGTGGAAAGTGTGGAGGTATTTAAGGACCCTGCCCGAACAGCAATCTTTGGTTCCCAAGGTGGAAATGGCGTCATCGCCGTCTACACCAAGGCAGGCACAAGCACCGTATACAGCAATGTGGGAGGCACCTTGGTGACCAAATACAGTGGATATTCCATCCCACGTGTTTTTTACTCGCCTAAATACGAAGAAAACTCTCCCGCCAATAAGATGACCGATAAGCGGGCCACCTTGTATTGGAATCCACTGATTCAAACAGATCAAAGCGGTAAGGCCTCCCTATCCTATTACAATTCTGAGACTGGGAGCAGGCATTTACTAATCCTAGAGGGTATAGACTCGCAAGGAAGATTGGGACGTTTGGTCAAAGTGATCGAATAATTTGGGGGGTTCAAGGGATTTGGTAGCTTCGCAAAAAATGATGCAATGAAAAATCTTCTCCTTGTCACCTTTCTTCTTTTTGGTTCGATTACTTTCCTTCAGGCACAAGAGCAGGGAGATTCGCGACTTCATGTCTTGGGGCAGTACGGGTTACGGTTAGATGAACCTGGAATCGGAATGGGCTGGGAGTATTTTTTTGCGCCTCAATTTGGGCTAATGCCAAGTTACACGCAGATTTTCCCAGCTGTGGGGAGAGCGGGTAATTTCAGCGCGGACCTGCGTTACTACCTCTCCAAGGACAAGTCACAGGTCTATGTAGTGACAGGCTATAGTTTGACTTCAGAAAATCCCCAACCTGGGACTGCTGGTACCAAGCGAAATCTAAGTGGAGCGAATGTAGGGGTGGGTGCGGTAGTACCACTCACCGATTGGGTGGGACTGAGTACCGAATTCAAATTTCAAAGCCAAGGCTTCCAGCAAACCTACTTTCGATTTGGACTCGATTTTCCACTTGGAAAGTAAGGCTAGGAAGTCAAAAAATTACGAGCGATAGAAAAGGCTATTTCTTGCTGTATTCAAACAACTTTCTTTTCTCTTCTTTGGTCAAGCCTTCGTAGCCCTTTTCGGCAATTTTATCCAAAATTTTATCCACCTCTTCCTGACTTAGCGCATCCTTAGCGACCGATTGCGTTTGTTCAGTCTTTGCCGATCGAGATCCTGTAGCCGTAGAAGTAGTCCTTCTGTAGCTCACTTTAGGGGCACGTCTGCTGAATAGATTTTCGAAAAACATCCCTATTTTTTGAATCGGCAGGCCCAAGTCCCAACCTTTTCGCAACAAGAAGATGTAGCCAAAGCCAAGCATGGCCCCTCCCAGATGGGCAATTTCTCCCCCTGCATTTTCCCCAATCGAGTTGGCAAAAGAAAGAAGGATATAGAACGCAGCGATGTAAACAATTTTGACCGGCCCAAGAAGAAAAAGGAAAAAAGTCGTTTGCGGGGCAAGTGTAGCTGCACCTACCACCACCGCAAATACTCCTGCGCTGGCTCCCAGCATGAGGGAACTGTCTACATTCTGGGAGAAATAAGGGGCAACATTGTAGATCAAGACATAAAATCCAGCCCCAAAAAGACCCCCCAAAAGGTAAAGGTTGGTCAGTCGCCTACTTCCGATGTATTGATGGACGAGCTGTCCGAAATAGTAGAGGAAAAGCAGGTTGAATAAAATATGGAAAAGCCCTTCATGCAAGAACATGTAGGTAAAGGGAGCCCAAGGCTGGGTAGCAAGCGTAGAAAAGGAAGCCGGCATCATGATCCATTCCATCCCCTCTTTGTACACCTCTCCATAGCCACTGAGCGTCAAGAATACACGTGCAATCAGCAGTACAAAAAAGGCAATCAAATTGATAGCCAATAACTTGTATAAGCTATTATCTTGCCGATTGAAAGCGTTTTTTAAATTATCCCAAAAGCTTGAATACATCTTAGTAGAAGCTATTTCTATTTCTTTTCCACACGTAGACTAGAATGGCACCCACCACGAGGCCACTCAAGTGGGCAAAGTGGGCAACGTTATCGGAAGGGCTGGTAATCAATATATTGTAGATCGTGTACAGACCATAGAATGTGACCATGTACTTGGCCTTAATCGGTATGGGCGGAAAGAGCAGAAAGAGTTGGGTATTCGGAAAGAGCATCCCAAAAGCCACCAAGATTCCAAAAAGTGCTCCCGAGGCACCCACCATGGGTTGGTTGACTTGCAGCTGCAAAATGGTATTCAAAGTTTGCTCAGCCCGCTGGATATTCATAGCGTCCTCTGGATTTCTGCTGTATTGATCTACAAAGTCAAATACTTCTGGTGAAAAGTAGCCCCTGTTTTCAATTACCAATCGGTTGAAATATTCAGGATCCGGATCCGCTTCAAAGGCCAGTACTTTTTCCTCCAAGGTGCGGTATTGAACCAAGGTATACCCAGAGTAAAGCACGCCAGCTCCCATCCCGCAGACCATCCAGAGGATGAATAGCTTCTTAGGCCCCAAAAATTGCTCCAACAGTGGCCCGAAGATCAGGAGACCGAAAAGGTTGCTGAAAAGGTGCCAGAAGTCAGCATGCATAAACATGTAGGAGAGAAATTGGAAGGGCTTGAAGTACGAGCTTTGGATATTGTACAGTGCAAACCACTCATTCAAGGGAGTGAATACAAAATTGGCCACCAAAAAAACAGCGATGTTGATCAGCAACAGATTTTTAACGACCGGGGTGATGTTTCTAAACATGTTATTTTGCGAAGAAGGCGTGTATGCTTGTTAAATCCAATTTCACGAAGGTTTTGTTTCCAGAAGGGGAATAATTTGGATTCGGGCAGGCAAAAAGTTGCCCCACCAAGGTTTCCATCTCTTGTGTATCGAGCTTTTGTCCCTTCTTTAACGCGGACCTTTTGGAAAGGGATCGGGCTAAATTTTCTTTTTTGTCTAGGGAAAGTTCGTCTTTGAAATTTTTAAACTGCTCAATCAATCCCTCAAAAAGCTCCTTTTCATTTTTCACTTGCGTTTCTGCAGGCACTCCACGGATGACCACGGTGTCCTTGCCAAATTCCTCCACTTGAAAACCAAGGCTGGTCAACTCAGGAAGCATGTCCATCACCAAAGCAAAATCTGCCGGGTTTAAGGTCAGGGCAGTAGGAAATAAGCATTGCTGCGAAGCACCTTGGGTCGTTTGCAGTTGCTTCATGTATCGCTCGTAGAGGATTCGTTCATGGGCCAATTGCTGGTCTACGATGAGCAGCCCCGTAGACATTTGGGCCACGATATAGCTTTTTTCTACTTGAAAAGTGGTACCTGTTCCAGCAGCGGCTTCTTGTTCCAAAGCCAAGCTCACCTCGCCTGCTGTAGCTCGGCTTGGAAACGTGAGGAGCTCCTGTTCTTCGCCCGAAAAAGCGGGGGATTGCTGGGAGGTGGATTGGGGAGTATGCCCTTCAAAAAGGCGCTCCCAACCCGAAACAGAGGCACGTTGAAACTCTGGGGTATTGTAGCTTTTGTAGCTGTACTCCCGATCTACATCCAAGGTAGCTTGGGGATTTTTGGTCCAATTTTCTTGAAAATTGACGTCCATGCTAAAGTCAAGCGCCGGCATGACCTGGTGTGCACCTAGGGCTTGTTTGACCGCAGATCGGATTACGGCGTAGATGGTGCGCTCGTCTTCAAACTTGATTTCAGTCTTAGTCGGATGCACATTGATATCGATCGTGGCGGGATCTATATCCAAGAACAATACATAGAAAGGGTGTTGATCTGCTTGAATCAGCCCCTCAAATGCAGTGCTCACCGCGTGGTGGAGGTAGCTACTCTTGATGTAGCGATTGTTGACAAAGAAAAATTGCTCTCCACGCGTTTTTTTGGCGTATTCTGGCTTGCCAACATAGCCTTTGATGCTTAGGTGTGGGGTAGCTTCCTCGCAAGGCACCAATTGATTTTGTACTGCTTTCCCAAAAATGCCTACAATTCGCTGGCTTAATTTTCCTGGTAGCAGGTTGTAGGTTTCTAATTCTCCCTGGTGTAGGGAAAAGGCGATTTCTGGATAGGAAAGTGCCACTCGTTGAAATTCGTCAACGATATGCCGCATTTCCACGGGGTTGGATTTCAAGAAATTTCTTCGTGCGGGCACGTTGAAAAACAAGTTTTTCATAGCCACAGAGGTTCCAACAGGAAGCGCTGCTGGTTCTTGCTTTTTGACCTCCGAGCCTTCGATTTGGATGAGGGTACCTACTTCCGCCTCTTGGGTTTTGGTTTTGAGTTCCACCTGCGCCACGGCAGCAATGGAGGCCATAGCTTCCCCTCGAAAACCAAAAGTTCGAATGGCAAAAAGATCCTGTGCCGTACGGATTTTGGAAGTAGCATGTCGCTCAAAACTCATACGCGCATCGGTGGGAGACATGCCCTTCCCGTTGTCGATCACCTGTATGAGTTGCTTCCCCGCCTCCTTTACGACTACTTGGATTTGAGTGGCACCTGCATCTACGGCATTTTCAAGGAGTTCCTTGAGTGCAGAAGCAGGGCGTTGAACTACCTCACCAGCAGCAATTTGATTGGCAATGGCATCGGGAAGTAGCTGGATGAAATCAGGCATTCTTTCTACTCTTGAGGAACCTGAGCAAGTAATAAAAGCCCCCTATACCGACGGCAGTGTAGCCCATGTAGGTAAATATTTGTGGACCAACGTAAATGTATCCAAATGCCGCAAGTACCATCCCTAGGAAAAGAAAGGACCGAAGGAGAGTAGAGGAATTAAACACT
>CAJBER010000142.1 GCA_903952135.1 uncultured Algoriphagus sp. | reverse complement strand
TTTTTGCCATCAAAAAATACGAGGAGAAATTGCTCCAGGAATTGGTGGAGGTGCCTACCCTAAAGGAACTGGCATTCGAACTCGATTATCCGCAGAGTCACCTGAAATACGTGTTTAACTATTATTCCTTTTGTTCCTTTAGTGAGTATCAGAATAACCTGAAAATCAAATACGCATTAATGTTGATCAAAGCAGGCTACTTGGACACCCGTACCATCGACTCCTTGGCGACCCGCTGCCTATTCGCGAATAGACGTACTTTTTACCGGAATTTCAATAAATGGGTGGGATTTACGCCTACTGAATACCAAGCGCAAATCAGTTCAGCTGTCCCCCTCAGTTAAAAAATTCGACCAACTCCAATGCTGCTATCCCTTTTATCTTTCATTGTTGGATTAGCCTTGCTTTTGCTCGTTTTTCTTGTGTTGGGAAATAGGCAAAAGGGGAAAATGTTGAATATCTATCTCTTGCTAGCTTTAGGGGTAGCAGGAATTCAAAATGTTTTGATTGGCGTAGAGAAATTTGGTTTAGTAGCCTCTTTTGAGAGTCCTATGAAAGACAATTTTTATCATCAGTTTTTCATGTTGGTCTTAACTTATTTCTTTTTTGACAACCTCTTATCTAAAATTACCCCTTTTAAAAAAGTCATCCTTCACCTGATATTCCCCATCCTGTTTACTGTTTTTTGCGTCCTGTTTTCTCCAAATTTTTTGATAATTAAGGTTACTTTATTTCTATTTTCCTCCCTTTATATTTTCATGATGGGCCTCCTGATATGGAAGCATGTTTATAAGAGAAAAAATTACAAAGAACTTATTCATTACCAATCTATAAGAACATGGGCTTTACTTACCTATAGTATGGCTTTTATCTCTTACCTCATGTTTAATTTTGTATTAATAAGCATTCCTCTAGAAAATCAAAACGATTATTTGCTCCGATATTATGATGCGCTTTTCCCTATTTGGGTATTTTTAATTTTCTATATTTTTAAAAACCCCGTCATTCTGTACGGGGAGCAGCTGCTGCTTAAAAATCTCAAAAAGGCAAATCCTGAAGAGATAGTCGCTTGGCGAAGCAACAAATTAGAGCCTACCGAGCTGGAAGATCTGGATGTGGAGAAAAAAGTGAAGTCCAAGGTGGATGAAATTATTTTTGCCATCAAAAAATACGAAGAGAAATTGCTCGAGGACTTGGTGGAGGTACCTAGCTTAAAGGAACTGGCATACGAGCTAGATTATCCGCAGAGTCACCTGAAATATGTGTTCAACTATTATTCCTATTGCTCCTTTAGTGAGTACCAGAATAATCTGAAAATAAAATATGCCCTAAAGTTGATCAAGGATGGCTATTTGGACTCCCGTACCATCGACTCCTTGGCGACCCGCTGCCTATTCGCGAATAGACGTACTTTTTACCGGAATTTTAATAAATGGGTAGGATTTACGCCTACAGAATACCTAGCGCAAATCAGTTTACCTACCAGGTAACTTTCATTTTTTAGAGCTGGGGGTGAAAATCAAGTAGTCATGCGTATGCTCGGCAATCTTTTTCTCGGAAAAATAAGCGGGGAAATAGCGATCCTTGGCCCAGTCCTCAAATAGGTTTTTGTAAAAAGGACTTCGCGGGTCTCCCGACTGCCCAGGGGTATTGGTCATCTGCGTCAAATCCCAATCCGCTAGGTCGGTCACCATGCGGAAGCTCGCACCAGCAGTTTGGTTGTTGCCCGAGCCGTTGGCTGCGGGAGTGTTGGGATAGCCGCCTCGAGGCAGTGGACCCAAATTGACCTGCTGCTGCAGTTGGGTATCCACCCATTTGGACAGGGGGTGCTGCAGGGCAATGTGCTTGTAGGCTGCTTGCCCATAGTTCCATTGTGCGAAGTTGGGCCCCAAGGATTTGGTAAGTTCCTCCACTGCGGTAGACCAGGTTTGGGCGAGCAAGCGATCCCGCTGCTGGAGGGTATTCTCGGAGAAGAGTTGCTCGGGATGCAGCACCCAATCGATGATTTTTGTCAGTGGGGGTTGGATAAGCCCTTGAACGCCCGCTGGGACCTTTCGGCTCCGAACCTCCTTGACCAATGCTTTTTCCCAAGCCACATACATGCCTGCAGCCACACTTTCGGGAAGGAGTTGGTAATCCCAATCCTCCATCCAAGCCAAGGCTTCCTTGCTTTTGGGGTCAGTGATCGGCGCTTGAAGAAGCAGGGGAGTGAGTTGGCGGGCAGGGATGGCAGTGACATCCACTTGCAAGGCGATGGAGGTGGCGATAGTGGCGCTGCTGTCTTGTGCCAATACCTCATTCACACGATCTCCACGGAAAGGATCTGCCCAAGTAAAGGCCAATGCCTCCGGATAAGGATAGTCGGCTGGAGTGACGTGCTGGTTGGCCGTTCCCCAAAACCCCTTTTCGGGGTTGTTCAGGCTAGGCTTCAGGCGATTGGGCCAATACCCATCCCATTCGTAGCGTCCATCTCCGGGGACGGGCACCATGCCAGAAAAGTTGGGGCGCTTTGGAGTGATTCCTACGGCCTGCCAACCAATGGTTCCTGATTTATCTGCCCAAATCATGTTTTCCCCGGGGATAAAGCTGTAGGTACAGGCTTCTTGAAATTCGGCCCAATTCGTCGCTTGGTTCATGCGAAGGGAAGCCAAGTAGGGGGCAGCTCCTGGTTCGAGCCATGCCGCACGCACAGCCGCCGCTCGGTGGTTTTTGGCATCTAGGTAGGTGACCGGCCCATGTCGGGTGTAGCGCAGCGTCACGAGGCTGTCTTGCTGTCCTTTGATCTGAATCCGTTCCTCGATCAAGGTCATGTCCTCCCAGTTGGACCGATACTTGTACTGGTTGGGGTTTTCGGGATTGAGTTCGTAGAGGTAAATGTCCTCTGCATCGCTTTGGAAGATTGTCAATCCCCAAGCACCATGCTCGTTGTGGCCGATGGACACTCCCGGGATTACAGGTTCGCCCCCACCGATCACATTCCATCCGGGGGCCTTCAAATGGACCATGTAGCGCAAAGAAGGGAGCGCAATGCGGCGGTGTGGGTCGTTGGCAAGAATTGGAAATCCGCTTTGGGTGCGCGCTCCGCTGATGATCCAATTGTTGCTTCCTTCGGGCATTTCTTCGGATTCAAAAAGCTCTTCAAAAGGGATGTCTTCCCCTAGGGCGAGGTAGGGTTTGAGGAGGTCGGCAGCAAGCCAGTTGGGGTCGATGAATGGGTCTAGGCTGAGGTCTGGGTCACCTGGGTGAAACCAGAGCAGCTCCTTGATTTTTTTGGCATCGACCTGGGCCAGTGCGCGACCGATGGACAGTTCTTGTTCGGCATTGGATCGGATGCCATTGTGTCGGGAGATGACCACTTCGGGCGTCCAGAGGCCTGGTTCGATGCCCAGCGTAGCAAATTCAAAAGGGAGTAGGGAGGGGTCCTTGCGCGTTTCTTCGATATAGGCATTCACACCGGCCACGTAGGCTTCGATGATGGCTTTGCCGTTGGGATGGTAATGGTTCAGTTCGGTATCCATGTCCTTGCGGTAGCGCAAGAGGCGGGCACCGATGTCACTTTGGAGACCGGCGGGACCTACCAGTGCTGCGGTGGTGCCGGTAGCTTTTCGGCGCCAGAGTTCAAACTGGAAGAGGCGGTCTTTGGCGGCGAGGTAGCCCTGCGCAAAAAATAGATCTTGTTCGTTTTTGGCTTCGATGTGGTTGATGCCCCAGCTGTCTCGGCGAACGCTTACTTCTTGGCTAATTCCTACTAAGGATTGGTGATTTGCCGTGCTACAGGCCCAAAATAAGGTGGCGGTGAGTAGCAAGGCTCCCCAT
>CAJBER010000141.1 GCA_903952135.1 uncultured Algoriphagus sp. | reverse complement strand
TTTTAGTTCTTCTTGGCTCCCTGATCCTACCCGCTCTTTTCCTATCCATTCTTTTATGAAAGTCATCAAATTTGGAGGCTCCTCCGTAGAAAATTCCAACAACATCCAACAGGTGTTTCAGATCATTCAAGACCAACTCCAAGAATCGGAATTGGTGGTGGTTTTCTCTGCCTTTGGAGGAGTGACGGAGCAACTTTTTGCGCTAGCTAACCTGGCAAAATCAGGAGATCTAGGCTATAAGAAGGCATTACTTGCTCTGGAGGAAAGGCACTTGGATATGGGCAATGCCCTACTAGGAAATGAAAAAAGAGAGAAAGTAGACACCTTCATCCGCCAACGCTTCCACGAGTTGGAAGACCTCTACCACGGAATCCACCTGATCAAAGAACAATCCCCGCGAACCCTAGATTATGTGGCAAGCTTTGGAGAGCGCTTGAGCACCTACATTCTGGCAGAAGCATTAGGAGCAAAGGGAATACCGACTTGTTTTGTGGATGCTCGGGAAATTATCCGAACCGATGATCGCTTTGGGCAGGCTCGTGTAGACGAAGCTACTACCCATGCTCAAATCCAAGAGTATTTTTCCAAGCACGACGGAGTCAAAGTGGTGACTGGATTTATTGCATCGACTGCCAAAGGGGAGACCACCACTTTGGGCCGATCTGGTTCCGATTACACTGCCGCGATCTTGGCAAGTGCCTTGAATGCCCAAGTTTTGGAGATTTGGACCGATGTCTCTGGGGTGCTGACTTGTGATCCCAAGATGGTGTATGCGGCATTTACCATTCCCCAGCTGAGCTATGCGGAAGCGATGGAGCTTTCCCATTTTGGAGCCAAGGTTATTTTTCCGGCGACCATGCAGCCGGCGATGAAGAAGAACATTCCGATTCAAATTAAAAACACCTTTGAACCTAGCCACCCAGGCACCTTGATCAATGGACAGGTACGGGAAGGTGGCTGGATCAAGGGCATTAGCTCGCGCTCCAACCTCAGCCTAGTGACTCTTCAAAGTGCGGGCTGGATGGCGGCAGGGGGAAGTTTAGGCCGAATCTTCACCGTATTGTCTGAGGCAAGACTTTCGAGTTTGCTTATTTCTCAGGCCTCCTCACAGCATAGCATTTGTCTGGCGCTGGCCACTGAAGAAGCGATTCTAGCGAAGGAACTCATTGAAAAAGAGTTTTACTATGAAATCAAGTCCGGTGAAATGGATCCGGTCTCTTTGCTTCCTGGCCTGGCTTTAGTCGCTGTGGTAGGGGAAAACATGAAACATGATCCTGGAACTTCAGGCAGAATGTTTCGGGCCTTGGGGCAGAACAACATCAATGTGGCGGCCATTTCTCAAGGAAGTTCTGAATTGAATATTTCTGCAATCATTCCTCAGGCAGATTTACAAAAAGCATTGAATGCCCTTCATGAGGTGTTTTTCCTCTCAGAGCATAAGGTGGTCCACCTATTTTTGATAGGTACAGGTCTCATCGGTACGGCACTGTTGCACATGATTGCACAGCAAAAGGAAAAATTGCTCCTCGAAAATCAGTTGGATATTCAAGTGCACGGCATCGCCAACAGCAGATACATGGCCTTTGATGAGGATGGCTTTGAGTTGACTAATCTACCGGAACTGGGTCCTTCGCAGTCCAAAATGGATTTGAATGCTTTCGTGGAGACCATTGAGGAAATGAACTTCTCCAATTCAGTGCTCGTCGACTGTACGGCGAGCCAGGAAGTAGCCCAAATATACCCTCGAATATTGGGGGCGAAAATCGCGATTGTTACCCCCAACAAAAAAGCCAACTCAGGTTCTTTGGAAAGCTATTTGGCCTTGAAGCAACTCGCGAAAAGCCGAGGGGTACACTTTCTCTACGAAACTAATGTGGCGGCGGGACTTCCGGTAATCAACACCATCCACGATTTGATGCTTTCCGGTGATCGCGTTCACCGCATTGAAGCAGTACTGAGCGGCTCCCTGAATTTTATTTTTTCCGAGCTGGAAAAGGGAGCGCCATTTTCGGAGGTGGTGGCCTTGGCCAAAGAAAAAGGATACACCGAGCCCGACCCGAGAGAAGATTTGAGTGGCATGGATGTGGCTCGAAAAGTAGTGATCCTGGGTAGAGAGGCGGAGCAGCAACTGGAAGTAGAAGACATTGTGGTGCATTCCCTAGTTCCTGAAGAAGCAAGACAGGGATTGAATGTTGGGGAATTTCTTGAAGTTCTCAAACATCAGGATGCAGACTACACCGAGCGACTGGCTGCTGCCAGGGCCAAAGGAGAAAAGTTGCGTTTTATGGCTACCCTAGAAGAAGGAAAGGCGGAAATTGGCTTACGTTCCTTGCCAGCTTCTCATCCATTTTATGGGCTTGAGGGTTCTGACAACATGATTTTGCTGACTACTGACCGCTACTACGATCGGCCCATGATTATCCGTGGACCTGGAGCTGGAGCTGAAGTGACGGCAGCAGGCGTGTTCGCTGACGTGATCCGTGTGGGTAATTATACCCGAGATTAGTAAGGAAAAATGTGAATAGTACAATGTACCAAGTACCAGGTACCCCGCCTGCGGCAGGCAGGCAAGTACGAAGTATGGATCCAAAACCTATTCACATAACGCCACGATTGTGGACTGTGGACCGTTGACAAACTTTCTAGTTAGCCTCTGTCGGAATAGCGGATAATTAGAACTCTATTTTTTCCGTTCGATGGAGTACAAGACTAAGTCTCGCAAAGAAGATTTGTATGCAGAATCAGGGAATTGATCCAGAAGCCCAAGGGCCTCTTGGTAAAATGCAGTCATCTTCTGCTTGGCATAATCGAGTCCCCCACTTTTCTTAACAAAGGAAATGACTTCATTCACCGCTTTTTTGTCTTCAGAACGGTTGCGGATGAGGTACATGATTTTCTTTTTCTCCAACCAATCCGCATTTCGAAGCGCATAGATGAGTGGGAGGGTCATCTTTTTCTCCTTGATGTCAATTCCCAGCGGTTTGCCGATTTCATCCTCTCCATAATCAAAAAGATCATCCTTGATTTGGAAGGCCATTCCAACTTTTTCTCCGAAGTTCCACATGCGTTGGATGGTTTCCTCGTCCGTACTGACACTAGAGGCGCCTACGGAGCAGCAAGAAGCGATCAAGCTGGCGGTTTTTTGCCGGATAATTTGGTAATAGACGTCCTCTTCCACGTCCAGTTTTCTCGCCTTGTAACTTTGCAGCAGTTCCCCTTCAGACATTTCGCGTACAGCATTGGATACAATCCGCAAGAGGTGAAAGTCGTTGTGCTCTACACTGAGAAGCAAGCCACGGGAGAGGAGGTAGTCCCCAACTAATACGGCAATCTTATTTTTCCAGAGGGCATTGATGGAAAAAAATCCCCTGCGGTAGTTGGCATCATCGACTACATCGTCGTGTACCAAAGATGCGGTATGCAGCAGTTCGATCAGCGCAGCCCCTCGGTGGGTAGATTCATTGATGGTTCCACAGACTCCCGCAGTTAGAAACACAAACATGGGACGCATTTGCTTGCCCTTGCGTTTGACGATGTAGTGGGTGATGTGGTCGAGAAGCTTGACCTTACTTTTCATAAAGTCCCGGAACTTATGTTCAAACTGAGCCATCTCGGACTCAATGGGGACTTGAATGTGTTTGAGGTCTAGTTTCATCACGATTGGAAGCTGTAAAAATACCACGCTTTTTGGCATGGACAACAATTTGGAAACTTCCTTTTTCTTTCAACTCTAGAAGTGTGAAAACGTTTCTTTTTTTTGTAATTTAAATTCTTCGTTCACTTTTCCCCACCTGCTTATCTATGAAAAAGTTCCGAATCGAATTGAAATGGGGGTTTCTATTTTTCTTGTCAGGCTTGGCCTGGATGGTTCTAGAGAAAAGTCTGGGCTGGCACGATCGCTTGATCGAGCAGCATGCCACCTACACCCTCCTTTATGCGCCTCTGGCTATTTTTATTTATGTAATAGCACTTTGGGAGAAAAAGAAAAAAACCTACCGAGGTAGGATGACATTTTTGCAAGGGCTGCTATCTGGATTGGGTATTACCCTTGTCGTAGTCGTACTCACTCCATTGAGTCAATACATATCCCATAGCCTGATTTCTCCAGATTATTTTCCCAACATCATTCAGTTCACAGTCAACTCTGGAAAAAAGACTTTGCTGGAAGCCGAAGCCTATTTTAACCTGATGAATTACACGACGCAGTCCGTGTTTTTTGCAGCAGGGATGGGAATAATGACTACTGTGGTGGTGATGATTTTTATGAAATCTATCCCACAGAAAGATCCCGCTGAATAATTGAAACCCCACAGTTCCTTTTTGCTTATCTTTGGGAGTTTTTAAAAACAGAACGACCACTTGGAGGAGAACTACATCAAACACCAATACGCTCCCATTTTGCCTGAAAAAGACGAATGGCCTGTGGTTAAGCTCGCTCGCGAGCGGAAGGAATTTGTCAAAAAGGTAGCAACCCTTTCGGAAGGGAGAATATTAGACCTGATCGGGAAGAACCCCGAAATTTTAAAGGAAGAACTTGAGACGACCCTCTACCGAGAAAAGCTTCGAATCAAGCAAAACCCTTGGGATGTAGATCCTGACGATGAAGGTACATTCTGGGGGGAAGTAAAAAATAACTTGCTCCAAATCCACTCTGAAGTCTCTGGAACCAAAGCCAAGAAATTGGAGGCTTATCAGGAAGTCCTTCGAAAAATTACTTCCCGCTATTCCGAAGAAATTGCATCCAATTTCAAAGCATCCCATTACAAGTTTACCCGACGAGTGGTAACCTATGGCTTCTCGCGCCTGCTTAATGCAGCTCGTGTCAAGGGATTTGGATCCTTGTTTAGCAATCAATTTACCCTTCAAGACAAGATCCAAATTACCGGACAAACAGCGCAGCTTCGTGAATTGGCTACCAAAGGAACCGTGGTCATGGTGCCTACCCATTTTTCGAATTTGGACAGCGTCCTCATTGGATGGATAATTTCCGTCTTAGGCATGCCTCCCTTTATCTATGGAGCAGGCCTGAACCTGTTCAATATCTCGATTTTCGCCTATTTCATGAATGCCTTGGGTGCTTACAAGGTGGATCGTAGAAAGAAAAACATGATGTACTTGGAGACCCTTAAAACTTACTCCAAGGAGGCCATTCAATTTGGTTGCCACAGCCTGTTCTTCCCTGGCGGCACTCGCTCTAGAAGTGGAATCATTGAATCCAGACTGAAGTTAGGGCTCCTAAGTACCGCCATTGAAGCCCAGCGCGCTAATTTTGAAAATGGCATTACAGATGTATCAGGAAAGATTTTTATAGTTCCGGTGACCATCAATTACCACTTTGTGCTTGAAGCACCCGGGCTTATTCAAGATTACTTGAGCCAAACTGGGCAGGAGCGCTATTACAAGGAAAACGATGAGTTTTCTACCTCCTACAAGATCTCAAAGTTTCTCTTTAAGTTTTTCACCAAAGGGTCAGACATTTCTGTTTCTATCGGTCGCGCCATGGATGTCATGGGCAATTATGTAGGCCAGGATGGAAAGAGTTTGGATAAATGGGGTCGCGTAGTGAATACCCAGGAGTATTTTATGTCTAATGGGAAGGTGACTGTCGATGCGCAACGCGAGGAAGAGTACACCCAGATGCTAGGCAAGCGTATTGTGGAGGAATTTCACAAAATCAACCGGGTATTTAGCTCCCACTTGGTCGCTTTTGTGGCCTTTGAATTGATCCAATCAAAAAATGCCAAACTGGACTTGTTTGATTTGATTCGTCTACCGCAAGAAGATCTCGTTCTCAACTATGAGGAGTTCAAAGCTGCTTGTCAGCGTGTCCTAGACCAAATTTTTGAATTAAAAGCTCAAGGAAAAATTGATTCGGCCCCTCACCTCAATCGTTCCATGGATGAAATCATCACCCATGGACTGGATAATGTGGGAATGTACCATGCCAAGCGCCCGCTGATCAAAGATAAGTCGGGGAACTTGACTACCGAAGACATGAGCTTGCTCTATTTTTACCACAACAGACTGCACGGGTATGGCCTTGAAAAACTCTTCTAAGTCGCAGCCCATTGGGGTCATTGGAGTAGGAAGCTTCGGGACAGCTATTGCCAACATGCTGGCCGAAAAAAATGAGGTGATGGTCTATGCCCGCAAGCAAGAAGTGGTGGAGGAAATCAACACCCAGCACAGTGCTTCCGGGAAAATCCTCAACCCCAAAATCCGGGCTACTTTTTCTCCGGAGGAACTTTGTGCCTCCTGCGGCGTACTTTTCTTTATGATTCCTTCGGCTGCATTCTTAGAAGTGACACGAACCTTTGCCCCCTTTTTACACCCATATCACCTGGTCATTCATGGTACCAAAGGCTTGGCCGTACAGCTTGCCGATGGGGAGCAATGGGATACACTTAAGAAGCTACGCCGAAAACAAATCCTAACCATGAGCGAGGTGATTGTCCAAGAAACTCTCGCGGTACGGGTGGGCTGCCTAGCAGGGCCCAATATTTCCAAGGAACTCAGTGACGGGCAGCCTGCAGCAACAGTCATTGCCAGCAAGTACAACGAGGTCATTCAGGAAGGGCAGCGTCTGCTACGCTCCGAAAAATTCCAAGTGTATGGCAACTCCGATATCATTGGGGTAGAGCTCAGTGGAGTGCTCAAAAATATCATTGCCATTGCTGCAGGAGCCTTGGCGGGATTAGGATTGGGAGAAAATGCAAAAGGTCTCTTGATCTCTCGAGGAATTGTAGAGATGGCGCATTTGAGTAAAGCCCTGGGAGGAACTGCCAGTTCGGTCATGGGTCTCGCTGGCATCGGAGACTTGGTGACTACCTGCAACTCTCCGGATTCCAGAAATTTTACCGTAGGATTCCGCCTTGCAAAAGGGGAGAGCCTCAGTCAGATCATGGCTTCCATGGAAGAGGTGGCAGAAGGGGTCAACACGATCCGAATTGTAGATGCCTTTTTGAAAACTGCAGGCATCCGTGCTCCAATTACCGAAAATCTACACCGCGTACTTTTTGAAGATCTAACCATCGAAGAGGCCCTTCAATTTTTGATGAAGTACCCCTTCAGTGTGGATGTGGATTTTGTCTAGGTAGGTTTAGAAGTAAGTTTGACCCTTACTTGGAAGGTACCAACTTGATCAATAGCCCTGTTCCTTCGGTGATGGCATACAAATACCCATCAGGACTCTGAGCTACCTGCCGAACACGTCCGATCCCTGGAAGCAATTTTTCTTCTCCCACAGGTTTTGTTCCATTCATCTCCACGCGTGCAATGTGCGTGCCTGCCAAAGCGGCAACGAGGATATTTCCTTTCCAAGCGGGGTAGCGATCTGAGGTCACTAGTGTCATCCCACAGGTGGCAATCGAAGGAACCCAGTACTTGACGGGCTGCTCCATTCCCTCTTTTTCAGTAATTTCAGTGATGGGAGTACCGTTGTAGTTGATGCCGTAAGTGATGACTGGCCAACCGTAATTTTTACCTTTTTCGAGGATGTTCAGTTCATCCCCACCCCGAGGACCATGTTCTACTTCCCAAAGACGGTTGGAAGCCTTATCGAAAAATAGTCCCTGTGGGTTCCGATTGCCATAAGTCCAAATTGAGCCTATTGCTCCCGGGGTACCTACAAAAGGATTGTCAGTAGGGATTCGTCCATCGTCATGGATGCGGTGAATCTTTCCATGCGAATTTTTCAGATTTTGTGCATTGTCCTGACTGCCTCGCTCCCCATTGCTGAAGTAGAGGTAATTTTGGTTGTCAAAGACGATTCTGCTGCCGTAATGGGTTCCTCCCTTCCATTCGGGGGAAGTGACGATCAGTTCTTCAAATGAGGTTACACTCGTGCCGGAGAGTTTAAATCGAGCAATAGTCGTCGCACCTCCATCGCCTACAGGCTTGCCATAAGCAATGTAAATCCAGCCATTCTGGGCATAATTGGGATGGGTGGCAATGTCCAATAACCCTGATTGGCCTGTGGTGTAAAATGTGGGTAGGCCGGTCACTTTTTGGCCTGAGAAGCTGTCTTTTTTGAAAATGAGGAGTTCTCCTTTTTTCTCGGTCACCAACAAGGTTTCCGCATTGATCCAAGTCATCCCCCAAGGGTTTTGAAATCCACGGTGGAGGGTGTCCACCTTGATCATCA
The DNA here is from genome assembly GCA_903952135.1 of uncultured Algoriphagus sp. Taxonomy (GTDB): domain Bacteria; phylum Bacteroidota; class Bacteroidia; order Cytophagales; family Cyclobacteriaceae; genus Algoriphagus. The sequence continues at coordinate 14,956 of CAJBER010000141.1, read as the reverse complement.
TCTTTTCCGTTTGGGTAGTGAAGTTCAGGTTGGGCAGGCTATCTGGAAGAGGATCTCCCTCCTTGGCATGGCAAGAAAAAAGAGGAGATAGCAACCCCACAAAAGCGATGAGTAAGAGAGGAAAAGTTTTCATAATGTTAGAGATCAAGGACATACTTCCCTAACGCCTGGTTAGCAGAAAGAGTTTGAAAGGAAGTGTCAATTTTTTGAATTGATTTTGATCAGTAATATACTGACAAGGTGAGCACAAAAAAAAGACCTTTCAATCGAAAGGTCTTTTGAGTAAGTGTACCCGAAAATTTTATCTGATTGGGAGCAATTTGACCAATAGGCCAGTTGCCTCGGTAATGGCATAAATGTATCCATCTGGGCTCTGGGCTACTTGGCGAACGCGTCCAATGTCTTGAAGCAATTTTTCTTCCTTCGCATAAGTAGTTCCATTCATCTCCACGCGGGCGATGTGTTGCTTTGCCAATGCGGCTACTAGGATGTTTCCTTTCCAAGCTGGGTATTTGTCACCCGTCACCACGGCCACACCGCAAGTAGCGATGGAGGGTACCCAATAATGCTTAGGTTGTTCCATGCCTTCTTTTTCTTGGATATCCGTGATAGGTGTCCCATCGTAGTTGATGCCGTAAGTGATCACAGGCCATCCGTAATTCTTTCCTTTTTCAATGAGGTTGAGTTCGTCACCACCCATAGGCCCGTGTTCTACCTCCCAGATTCGATCTGAATCCTTGTCATAAAATAGCCCTTGTGGGTTTCTGTTGCCATAAGTCCAGATCGAGCTGGTGTTGCCCAAGGAATCCTTAAAAGGGTTGTCTGCAGGGATGCCGCCATCGTCCTTGATGCGGTGAATTTTGCCATGGGCATTGTTTAGGTTCTGCGCATTCATTGGGATATTTCCCTTGTCTCCGTTGGAGAAATAGAGGAAGCCTGCTTTGTCAAAAACGATGCGGCTACCAAAGTGACGTCCACCTTTCCAGGCGGGACCAGCTACGATAAGCTCCTCCTGATTCACCGCAGTGTTTCCTTCCAACTTGAATCGAAGGATGGTGGTAGCAGCGGTGCTGTCGGCGAAATTTTGCGCATAAGAAATGTAAATCCAGCCATTTTCTGCATAGTTGGGATGCACAGCAACGTCCAAGAGACCTGCTTGATTTACATTGTGAACTGCGGGTAAGCCTTGAATTTTTTCACCTGAAAATTTATCCTCCTTGAAAACAAGGATTTCTCCTTTTCTTTCGGTGACAAGGAGTGTTCCATCTGGAAGCCAAGTCATGCCCCAAGGGTTTTCCAATCCGGTATGGAGGGTGTCTACCTTAATCAGCAACTTTTCGGTTTGGGTTGCGAAGGTTTCGTCAATTACGGGTGCTTTAGGTCCACAAGAGGTCCAAGTGGTGACTGCCATTGCTAAAATGGCTAGCGAGAGGTACAGGGAGCGTAATGCCATGGTTGTTACAGTTAGAGTAGCGAATGTAAACATCTCTTACCAAATCTTAGCCAATTTTTGAATAGTGGTGATTCGAGAGGATTAGTGTAGACATCTCTCCTTGGGGCCTGATTTTTAGGTGGATCATTCATCTTTACGTAACTTCGCAGCAAGGAATTTTGGTGCTCCTTTTTGCCTATGAACAGGACTTTGCAAGTATACAAATTTGGAGGGGCTTCCGTAAAGGATGCGGCTGCACTCCTTAATCTCCATACCCTACTTCAGTCTCGGCTTCAGACCAACAAGCTCATTGTAGTTTCTGCCATGGGAAAAACAACCAATGCGCTGGAGGCGGTATTGGCTAAAAAGTTGGAGCAAAGGGATTTTTCGAAGGAGTGGAAGCAGATTAAAGATTTCCATCTGGAAGTTTGCGTGGAGCTTTTCCCTACTGCTCATCCGGTAATTGAGAAAATAGAGCAGCTGTTGGATACCGCCCAACCCATCTTGGGCTTGCCTATTTCAAAAACCAATTACGATGAAGTGTATGATCAGCTGATTTGTTACGGGGAATTGCTTTCTTCCCTTCTCGTCTCTGAATACCTAAATTTTAAAGGATTACCCCTTGCTTGGCAGGATGCACGAACCGTGATCCATACGGATTCGGACTTTAGATTTGCAAAAATAGATTGGGAAAAAACCCGCAGCGCTTGCCAGAATCAATGGGCTGGCCTACTGGAGCACACAACGATTTTGACGCAAGGATTTATTGGGAGAGACCCTCTGGGACGAACGACCACGTTAGGAAGAGAGGGCTCTGATTTTTCAGCGGCGATTCTTGCCACCAGCTTGGATGCGGAGTCGGTGACCATTTGGAAAGATGTGCCTGGCGTGCTCAATGCAGACCCAAAACTGTTTCCAAATACCCAAAAATTTGAAGAACTTAGGTACCGCGAGGCAGCCGAGATGACCTACTTTGGGGCCTCTGTCATACACCCCAAAACAATCAAGCCTTTGGCAAATGCAGGCATTCCGCTATTTGTCAAATCATTTTTAGATCCTGAAGGGGCAGGAACCAAAATCCACGAGCATGCAGCCCCGCATGAGGTACCCACTTTGGTGTTGAAAAAAAGCCAGGTGCTTGTCAGTTTTAAGGTTACTGACTTTACATTTATTGAAGAAAAACACATTCATGCGATTTACGAGAAGTTGAAGGAACTGAAGCTGCGCGCCAATATGCTGCAACTTTCTGCTATCACGGTTTCGCTCGTTGTGGACACCCAACTTTTTAAGCTGGAGCAACTCGTAGAGAGCCTCAAATCCAGCTTTGAGATCCGATACAACGAGGACTTGGAGCTCTTGACCATTCTAAAGCCGAATGCAGCCGAGATTCCGGCCTTGATGGAAGGGTATGCCGTGCTTTTGGAACAAACCACCCGAACCACCTACCAGGCCGTTCGAAGAAAAAAGTAGGGTTTGGTGGTACTTGTAACTGTGTATTGCTAACTTTTAGTACTAAATCCTTGACAGTTATGACCACACGACGACATTTTCTCCAAAAAGCAGGCCTTACGACGCTCGCTCTCAGCCTCCCTTTTTCAGATAGCATTGCCCAGGCCTTGGATCAAGAGCCGAAAGTTTTGCGTGTCGCAATCATGGGGCTTGGAAGCTACGGCGCCAGAGTTGCTGATGCGATGAAGGATTGCTCAAGAGCCAAGTTAGTCGGTGTCATCAGCGGCACTCCCTCTAAGATAGAGCAGTGGCAGCAAAAGTATTCGATACCTGCTCAAAATTGCTACTCCTACGACAACGTAGCTGAAATCAAAAACAACAAAGACATTGATGCGGTCTACGTGATTACTCCCAATGCCTTGCACAAGGAGCATACAATTGCATTGGCCAAGGCGGGTAAGCACGTGATCTGCGAAAAACCCATGGCTGTCAACGCCCAAGAGGGGGAGGAGATGATCGCAGCTTGTAAAGCAGCGGGGGTGCAGCTACTAATCGGTTACCGCATGCATTTTGAGGCCAATACCCTCGACATCGTCAAAAAGCAGCGTGCAGGTGAATTTGGCAAAACGCTCTTTTTTCAAGGCCTGAGTGGATTTATCATTGGAGATCCTTCCCAGTGGAGGTTAAACAAGGCCCTATCTGGAGGTGGAGCCATGATGGATATTGGAGTTTACTCCATCAATGGAGCTCGCTACATGTTAGGGGAGGACCCTATTTGGGTGACTGCGCAGGAAACGAAAACCGACCCAATCAAATTTAAAGAAGGCATAGATGAGACCATCACCTTTCAGATGGGCTTTCCATCTGGGGCAACTGCCTCCTGCTTGTCGACCTACTCGCTCAACTATTTGGATAAATTTTTTCTGTCTGGCACCAAAGGTTTTGCCGAAATGCAGCCCTCCACGGGATATGGCCCCATCAAGGCTAAAACTCATTCCGGTCCACTCGAGCATACCCATGTGACCCATCAAACCACCCAAATGGACGAAATGGCAGCGATTATCTTGGATGGCAAGCAACCGCTAATCCCAGTAGATGGAGAAGAAGGATTGAAGGATATGCATATTGTGGATGCCATATTTAAGGCCGTGAAAACAGGCCAAAAAGTAAGCATTCCTAAATGAGGGATACCAAGCAAAGCTAGTTTCTTAAAGCAGGAGGTAATCGAATTAAAAAAAGTTACTTCCCTTTTTCAGCAAGTTGGGGGTGTGCCTCTTTGAGATGGTTTAGAAACCCATCCAAGGCTTCATCCAGAATAGCGTATACTTCCTCAAATTCCTTTTCCCCACCGTAATACGGATCGGGTACAGGGAGACCAGTACTCCCAGCGACAAAGTTGCGCATGAGGTAAACTTCCTTGGTGGGGTGGGGAGTTTTTTCCTTCAGCTGATTTAAGTTTTTCAGATTGTGTTCATCCATCGCCACGATGTAGGCAAAATCCCTGAAATCTGTGCGGTGAACCTGTCTTCCACGGTGCTGGATAGCAATGCCTTTCCTCTTGGCGCAACTAAGCGTTCGTTCGTCTGGAAGTTCCCCAATATGGTAATCCGAAGTTCCCGCGCTATCCGATTGCAGGTGTTTGTCTAATCCCATAGATTTTACCTTGGCATTAAAAATCCCTTCTGCCAGTGGAGACCGGCAGATATTGCCCAAACACACAAACAAAACTTTAATCATTTCTTAGGGAAGTGAAAGCAATTCCAAACAAAATTGTACCCAATTTTAATTCTATAGGGTTGGTGGTGAGCCTCTTGCAAGGCACCAAACTGTAAAAAAAAGACTCGCGGCTATTTCATCCAAGCAAAAGCTAAAAAAAATATAGAAATCTAAGGGATTGCCTACTTTTGAAGGATGAATGCCGTGTACACCTTGTTTATGGAGTTAAGCACCAGGATTTTACCAATCCTTGGCGTTTTTGTGCCAAAAATCAGGCATTTTTTAGCACAACGAAAAGATCTGTTTGCATCGCTCACTGACTTTAGAGCTGCCCACCCAGGTCCTTTGACCTGGTTTCATGTGGCCTCCCTAGGAGAATACGAACAAGCAAAGCCTGTGATAGCTGCACTTAAAGCCAAGGAACTGGAAACCTGGATTGTGGTTAGTTTTTTCAGTCCCTCTGGGTATGAACCGACGAGCAAGCGGCCACAGGCTGGGGTGGATTTCATTACGTACTTGCCACTCGATCGCAAGTCTTGGGCGGAGCGTTTTGTAGAGATCCTTCAGCCCAGTCAAAGTATCTTCGTGAAGTACGATCTTTGGTTTCATCACCTTCAAGCTCTAAAAAAGCGCGCCATTCCTACATATCTGATTGCAGCTTCCTTTCGGTCTGAGCAAACCTACTTTGCTTGGTATGGCAATTTCTTCCGCAGGATGCTGGCGCAAATGGACTGGATTTTTACCCAAAACGAAGCCAGTATTCAGCTCTTGGCTTCCCTCAAAATCACCAAGGCCAGTTTGACTGGTGACACGCGATTTGATCGGGTAGCGGCTACAGCTGCCCAACCCCTGGATCTTCCAGCCATTAAAAACTGGATCCAAGGACGGCCTACCGTAGTGATCGGTTCCGCTTGGGAGGAAGACATGAACTTGCTCATTCCCTTGATCCAATCCAAACCGGATTGGCTATGGATCATTGCGCCGCATGCAATAGCCCCAGCAGTCATCGACCGATGGGCCACTTCAATTGGGGCCCCTTTTCAGAAATATTCCCAGTGGAAAGAGGAGCAATCCCATCGAATTTTATTTATTGACAACATCGGAATGCTTTCTTCCTTGTACCAATTTGCCCATATTGCCTACGTGGGCGGTGGCTTCGGCAAGGGCCTTCACAATATTTTAGAGCCTTTGGGATTTGGGGTTCCAGTGATTTTTGGAAAGCTTAGACGTGCGTCCAAATTTCCAGAGGCCGCCCAAAGTCAAGTAGAGGGATGTGGCTTCGCGGTAGCGAACGCACAGGAACTTCAAGAAATAGTAGCAAAACTGGAGCATTCAGAATTTTATTCCCAATCCGTAGCTGCTGCCCAAAACTGGGTAAAGGCAAACCTGGGCGCCGCCGCTAGAATCACCAACCACCTAAGTAGAACTACCAAATGAAAGGAAGAGTCATCAAATCTACAGGGAGTTGGTACCTGGTCCAAACCGATCAAGGGATCCTTTCCGCGCGCTTGAAAGGAAAATTTAAGCAGGATGAACTCAAACTCACCAACCCGATTGCCGTTGGCGATTGGGTAGCATTGGAAAAGGAAGAAGGGCAGGAGTCGGCCGTGATTCACGAAATTTTTCCTAGGGACAATTATGTCATTCGAAAATCTACGCGAAAGCAGCATTTTTCACACATCATTGCCAGCAACATTGATCAGGCGATTTTGGTGATTACGATGAAGAAGCCAAGAACCTCGCTAGGCTTTATTGACCGTTTTTTGGTGGCTACTGAGAGTTATGGCATCCCAACCCTGCTTGTAGTCAACAAGATGGATCAGTTGGAAGGGGATGATGAAATGGATTGGCTCCAGGACATTCATGAAATCTATGTGCCTCTTGGGTATCCGGTGGTAGAAGTTTCTGCCTTGGAGGACAAGGATCTTGACTCCAAGCTGCTGCCCTATATTCAAGGCAAATCCAACCTAATTTCAGGACATTCGGGCGTAGGCAAAAGTACCTTGCTTAATGCGCTCCTTCCTCACGCAAAGCAGGAAACCAAGGAGGTATCCGATTACAGTGCCAAAGGGGTGCATACGACGACTTTTGCGGAACTGTTTTTCTTGCCAGGATCAGGAGACCTCATCGATACCCCAGGCATCAAAGAGTTTGGCATTTTGGATGTGGCGGAGGAAGAGCTCTCCCACTTTTTCCCAGAGATGCGGCAGTACCTGGGGCAGTGTAAATACAACAATTGCACCCATGTCAATGAGCCAGGTTGTGTGGTTCTCGCTAAACTAAACGAAGGATATATCCATCCTTACCGGTACCAGAGTTACCTAAATATCCTGAGTGAGGAGGATAGTCATCGATAAAGTGTTTTGAATCTAGGGCAAATTGGCCTAATTTTCCTTTTCTAAAATTCATTCCATGAGCGAAGTACTGAACCATAAGCAAGTAGGGCAGAAGATCACCCGAATGGCCTTTGAAATCTATGAGCGCAACCTCCATGCTTCGGCGGGAATCGTAGTAGCAGGAATTACCGGTATGGGCACTACTTTGGGTCACTTACTCGCGACCGAATTGCGAAAGATCTCCCCAATTCAGGTGGAGGAAGTGGAAGTGATTTTAGATAAGCAGGCTGTATCCACTTCTGAGGTACAGCTCTCTGCTCCCATTGCCTTGGCAGGCAAGACCATCCTCTTGGTGGACGATGTTCTCAATACGGGCAAAACCCTGGTCTATGCTTTGAAGCCTTTTTTGGGGCAAGAAGTAGAAAAAATGGAAATAGCCGTGTTGGTCAACCGTAGCCATGGTCTTTTTCCCGTGAAGCCCGACTATACGGGTTTTGAATTAGCAACCACCTTCAACGAACACATTCGGGTGGATTTTTCTGAAAACAACTATTCGGTTCACCTTCTCTAAGTTTTATGTCGATTCATTCCTCTGCTTCTGTGAAGCGCATCACCACCCACACGCTTCAAGAAATGAAGCAGCGCGGAGAAAAAATTTCCATGTTGACTGCCTATGATTTTTCAATGGCTAAGATTGTGGATGCGGCAGGAATGGACATTATTCTTGTGGGGGATTCGGCTTCCAATGTCATGGCAGGACATGAAACCACCCTTCCCATCACCTTGGATCAGATGATCTACCATGCCTCGGCAGTGGTACGGGCCGTGAAAAGGTCTTTTGTGGTTGTGGATATCCCTTTTGGCAACTACCAAGGAAATAGTTCGGAGGCCCTTCGCTCTGCCATTCGGATCATGAAGGAGTCTGGAGCTCATGCTGTCAAAGTGGAGGGAGGAGCTGAAATCAAAGAATCGGTTGCACGAATTTTAAGTGCTGGAGTACCTGTAATGGGGCATCTGGGCTTGACCCCTCAGTCGATTTATAAGTTTGGTACCTACGCCGTACGGGCCAAAGAGGAAGCCGAAGCCGAAAAGCTATTGGAAGATGCCAGGCTATTGGAAGCTTGCGGATGCTTTGCGTTAGTATTGGAAAAAATTCCTGCAGCTTTAGCAAAGCGAGTAGCCGAAGCCCTTACCATTCCTGTTATTGGAATAGGTGCGGGTCCAGATGTGGATGGTCAGGTATTGGTGATGCACGACATGCTTGGGATTACTCAGGAGTTTAAGCCACGATTTTTACGAGCTTATGCCGATCTCAATCAAATCATGACCCAAGCTTTCCAGCAGTACATTGCGGATGTAAAAACGAAGGACTTCCCCAATTCTTCCGAGAGTTATTGATCCCTTGATTGGCAATCCAATCCGGAATTAGCACCCCGAAAACAGTCCTATCCTACTTCTCCTAGCTCTAAATCCCCCTTAAGCGGAATTTTTGAGGTGTGCATCCACCCGAAGGATAAAGTCACTCAAGACATTCATGTAGTTGATGAATGCGTCATAAGGCGTGTCGTAGGGGCTGAAATACTCGTGTACCGATCCATCCGAGAAGAACTTGGTACAGATGTAATAAAAGTGATCCGAGGTCTGTAGGTATTCCCAATCTCGAAGGAGATCTGGATCTTTAACTTTTCGAATTTTCTTTTCCAGTTCATACAACCGATCAAAAGCCTCGTCTTGCATGTCATTGCCCAGCCAGGCGGTAAGGTCACGCTCCTCATCCGCCCAAGAGATCGGGGTAGGCACATGAATGCTTCCTATTGCAGGAAGGGCTCCTAGTACTTCAGAAGGAGTGGAGAAGGTAAAGTTGGACTGGGTAAAAATAGCCTCTGGGAGGTGACGCATAAATTCAAAGATGCCTGTTTCGGCCCATTGATGTTCCCCAAAAGTTTCGTAATCCATAAATAGGTTGACCACAGGCTCTTCCTTGGGAAGGGCATTGAGCCAAGACACAAACTTGTCTGTGCTGAGTGGAAAGTCTCCCCAGGTTTTATCTCCAAATCGGAAGGCGATGTCATCCGATAAGCGGAAATTTTTCAAGAGCACTTTTAGGTTTGGCTTCAGTGCATTCGAATAGACGTAGTTGGGACTTTTCCATCCCAAAACATGCTTTGCGCCTTCGGTCAGGATTCCTTTGAAGCCTAGACCTTCTACCAAAGCGCCGATCTGATCGGAATAGATCAATTCTGTATTTCTAAAAACACTTGGGCTATAACCATTGAAAAGAGTCTTGATTCTTTCCTGATGCTTGTGGACTAGAGACCCAAACTCATCCTTACTTTTTAGAGCCGCTAGGGAGTGCGAGTAGGTTTCATTGAGTAGTTCTACATGCCCTGTAGCCACCAAGCGTTGGAAGCTTTCCAACACATCGGGGGCATAAGCTTCCATCTGGTCCAAGAAGGTGCCAGAGATTGAAAAGGCAACCTTGAACCTGCCCTCATAGCGCTGAATGAGTTCCAACAACAGGGAATTCATCGGTAGGTAGCATTTCTGTGCTACTTTTCGAATGACGTTACGGTTGAGGTAATCGTTCCAATAGTAGTGGTCCTCCCCGATGTCAAAAAAACGGTAGGGCTTAAGCCGGAAGGGTTGATGGACCTGGAAGTAAAAACAGACGGTTCTCATGTGCGTTGCGCTAAAAGTTTTTCATAGACTGTTACAAGTTTGGCAGCGACATGCTCCCATTTCAATTTTTTCAATTCATCTGCTCCTAACTCGGTAAACATTCGAGCAATACTTTGATAGTGCAGCAATCCAAAAATGGCATCAGCCATTGCGTCTACATCCCAAAAATCAATTTTGATGGCATTGTTCAACACTTCTGCCACCCCGGATTGCTTGGAGATAATCACGGGCGTATTGTGTCGCACGGCTTCCAATGGGGCAATGCCGAAGGGCTCAGATACGGAAGGCATCACATACACGTCGCTGATGGCATACATGTGATCCACATCGTCTCCTTTCAAGAATCCTGTAAAATGGAATTTAGTTCCCATGCGAAGTTCGGCCACGCGATCCACCATCTTGTTGAGCAAGTCCCCTGATCCGGCCATGACAAATCGTACATTGGGATCTCGTTCAATCACTTTTTTGGCAGCCTCTACAAAATATTCTGGGCCCTTTTGGTAGGTGATTCTACCCAGGAATGTCACGATTTTCTCAGGCACTTTTTTCTGGAAGGTAGACTTGATGATGCTCGCATCCAGTACCGCATTGTGCAAGACGGTGACTTTTTCTGGAGGAATACCATATTTTCGAACGCAAATGTTTTTGGTCAACTGGCTTACCGCTACCACGTGGTCTGCGGCATGCATGCCCGCACGTTCGATCTCAAAGACCGGAAAGTTGACCGACTCCCCAGAACGGTCGTACTCCGTAGCATGTACGTGGACGACCAAGGGCTTTCCGCTAATTTCTTTGGCAGCGATTCCCGCAGGATAGGCTAGCCAGTCGTGTGCATGGATGATGTCAAAGTCACTTCGGTCACGAGCAATCTGTGCGCCTACCAGGGCGTAGCGAGACACTTCCTCCATGAGGTTTTTCCCGTATTTGCCGCTAAACTGGTAATTGGTCGAAAAAATACTCTCGGCTACATCTGTACGGTCATGTAGGGCGTAGTCGGTGTATTTCTTGAACTCCTGCGGGCCTAGGTAGGGAACCAAGTAGCTATTGACTTCCAAATAGGTCAGGTTTTTCCAGAGTTTTTTAAATCTCCGCTCCCGGTAATCAATGGTCACCCCGCTGGCATTGACAAAATCAGCCACGGGTTCTTCGTCCCCCCAGAGTTTGGGTACCACAAAAATCACCTCTTGCTTGTGGACATTCATCCCTTGGATCAATCCATAGCAAGCTGTGCCTAGTCCTCCAGAAATATGGGGTGGAAATTCCCACCCAAACATGAGTACCTTCATAAAAAATGCGTTAAATCTGTTTGACTAAGTCCATCATGCGGAGAAGTTCTGCAATGCTCCAGGCCTGAGATACCGATCCTTTGGGGCGGTGTGGAGCATCCCCATCGTAAATCTCAGCCACAGTGCCTACTCCATACTGCGTCATGACGCCATCAAAGCCCTTGATGATTTTCTCAACGAAAATTTTAGCGGCTTTACCGTGTAACTTGAGGTATCCCTCTGCAAAATGTCCCAGAAGCCAAGCCCACACGGTTCCGTTGTGGTAGGCATGGTCTCGACTGATTTGATTGCCAAAATAGTAGCCTTTGTATCCTGGATCGTCCGGCGAAAGGGAGCGCAATCCCCTCGGCGTAAGTAGTTTGGATTTGACGATTTCCAACACTTTATCGCATTTTTCCTCCTCCAAAATCACGTAAGGGAGGGAAGTAGCAAATACCATATTGGGGCGAATAGACCAATCCTTTTCTTCATCATTGACCACATCTGCGAGGTACCCGTATTCCCAAGACCAAAATTCCCGGTCAAAGGACTCACGCACTTTTTGAGCAAGGCTGAGGTATTCCTCCTCTCCACTCAGTTCATGGTAGAAGCACAGGGCATTGTACCATAGCGCTTGGATTTCTACAGGACAGCCCATACGTGGGGTCACAGGTCCATCTGGCGTGATGGCATCCATCCAAGTGAGTGCCACGCCTTCTTGCCCTCCCCAGATTAGGCCAGAAGGGAGCAGGTGAATGTTGAAGTCTGTGCCTTCCTTGTAGCCTTCTAGGATTCCCCGGAGCTTGGACAAGTACCGGTCTTGAATTGTTTTTTTATCTCCTGTATAGCGGATGTATTGCTGAAGCGACCAAAAAAACCACAGGGGAGCATCTATGGAGGTCATGTTGGTGTAATCCCCGCTGCCGATGTTTGGGAAAAGTGCACCCTTCAAGTCCTTGGACATGGTATCCATGATTTCTAGGAAAGTGGCTGTATCACCGGTAGCCAAGGTCAATCCAGGCGCTGCGATGAAGGTATCTCTTCCCCACCACCCAAACCAGGGGTAGCCTGCAATCACCCGAACTTCCCCATCTCTTTTCCGGATAAATTGCCCCGCTGAATTCTTCAAGCAATTTTCAAAATTGTTTCTTGGGATTCGGCGTGCAATTTCCTTGCTGAAGGCATTGGCTCGGGTCGCTGGATCTGCATCGGTTAATCCGGCGGAAAAAATGACAGATTCCCCTTTGGCAATTTCAAATTCTAAGCATCCAGGTACAAACAAGTCCTCCTGGTAGTCGTAGCCTCGCTCCCGCTCCTGGATGTATTCCAAATTGTAATACCATTCCGGCTTGGAAATAAAGGAAGCCTCCTTCGAAAGCTGCAGGTAAAGTGGATCGTAATTGGGGTACAATTGAAACCGCGCTCCATTAGGCACCAGCGTATATTCTCTATTGAGACGGTCGTTGGCTTTTTGAAGTTGGTGGTAGCCACGAAAGGCTAAAAAAGGCTGAATTCGAATCGTTGTGGGGGAATGAGCCTCAAGTAATGTGTAGCGGATCATTACTCGATCCCGGTTGGAATCAAGGATTAATTCTTTTTGCAAGAGGACTCCCCCTACGCGATAGGTCAGTTTGGGAATCGGCTCCGAATCAAAGTCTTCGAGGTACTTGTGTCCTCTTGGTGAGTAGTTGCCAGGAAATTTGGCAATGCCCAAGTTAAAACTGGCACCATGTTGAATCACCGTCTCGTGAACGGTAGAAAGCATCACGTGATTTTGAGAATCTATTTGGGGCTGGGGCACCACCAGTAAGCCATGGTATTTCCTCGTATTGCAGCCAATGATCGTGGTGCTGGTGTAGACCCCAGATCGATTGGTCCGAATGATTTCTCGGTCCAGGGAATAATTCAGGTTGACTAATTGAGATTTATCAAAATGGATGTAGCTACTCATCGGGGACAATTGAATGAAACTAAAAATAAGCTATTGCGAGGACAAGAAAAATTAAAGAGCAAAAAATAAAGGTTATGTCTCCATAACCTTCAGGTATTCTTCGATTTTAGGAATGAACCGCTTCCTTTTGCAGTTCCTCGCAGGTTTTGATGGCTTCTTCAAACTTGTTGAAGTAGTTTTTTATCTGCCGAATATTTACTGGTTTCACAACCGGAAACTTCGGAGATGATTGGAACAAAGTAAACATAGCTGTTGGTTTAGTTTCATTTTAATTGGCAAATGCTATGCCAAAATGAAGAGTAAGGTAACAAAAAACCCCTCTTTGGAGGGGTTTAGGGTGAAAGACCGGGCTCGAACCGGCGACCTCTGGATCCACAAACCAGCGCTCTAACCAACTGAGCTACAATCACCGTGTGGGGTTCCAACTCTCAGAGTTCTTTGAATTGGTTTGCAAAAGTAAGGACTGTCTTTCTTTGGAGCAAGACTGACGTCATTTATTTGTTTGAAAAATACCCAGGGGCTGATCTCTTTTTTGGAGTAGATCCTGAATTTTTCATTGACCATTGCTTGCAATAGCTCTACCCCGTAGAAAGTGGCTATCCATGGAGGCCATCCTTTTCCAAAGGATTCCGGGTACCTTTGCCTATATTTGTAATTCTGAAACCAATTCGTTTCGTGTTTACTCACTTTTCTATCGTTTTCCAATGAGCAATGAACCGCAAGGATTTGATGCCTTCAAGCTAAACAAACAATTGCTCGATGCTGTAGCCGAGTCCGGATACACGATTCCCACCCCAATTCAGGAGAAGACCATTCCTTTGGCCTTGGCCGGGCATGATGTTTTGGGTATTGCCCAAACAGGTACTGGCAAAACAGCTGCCTATCTCTTGCCCTTATTGATGAAAATCAAGTATGCACAGGGCATGCATCCTCGAGGCTTGGTGCTTGCACCTACGCGGGAATTGGTCATGCAAATTGAAGAAGTGGCGCAGCACCTAGCCAAATACACAGGTCTTCGAATCGTGAGTTTGTATGGGGGATTAGGACCCAAAACACAAATCGAACAGGTGGCAGCGGGTGTGGACTTGGTAATTTCTACGCCAGGAAGATTTATGGATTTGTACCGAAAGGGAGCCATCTATACCAAGGATTTAAAAACCATGGTGATGGATGAGGCGGATAAAATGATGGACATGGGATTTATGCCCCAAATCCGATCTATTTTAGAAGTCATTCCGTCCAAACGACAGAACCTTCTTTTTTCAGCCACCTTTTCCGGACGAATAGACCATCTGGCGGCCGAGTTTTTAGAGTTTCCCGAGCGGGTAGAAGTAGCCCCTTCGGCGACTACTGCGGAAACCATCGCTCAGGTTAAATACCAGGTACCCAATATCAAAACCAAAATAAACCTGCTGGCTCATTTGCTCGAGAATGAGGAAATCAATCGAGCCATGATTTTTACGCGCAGTAGAAAAAATGCGGAATCCGTGTATTCATTTCTAGAGCGAAAGCATTTTGGAGAGATTCGTGTCATCCATGCCAACAAAGGGCAGAATACCCGAATCAACTCCATGGAAGATTTCAAGGCAGGTGATGTACGACTCCTAGTGGCTACGGATGTTGCAGCCCGAGGCCTAGATGTCACCTTGGTATCTCACGTGATCAATTTCGATGTGCCCCTCATCTACGAGGATTACGTGCACCGAATTGGCCGTACGGGCAGAGCGGAAAATGAAGGAAAGGCCATCACCTTTGTTAATCCAGCCGAAGGCTACCATTTTGAGAAAATCGAAGAACTTATTCGAATGGAGGTAGAAGTACTTCCTATTCCCGATGTGGTAGACGTACCTGCTACCCCTTTTGAGGAGAAGCAAGGCTACGAGCGGGAATTGGATCGACTCAAGCAGCGTGATAATCCTGACTACAAAGGGGCTTTCCATGAAAAGAAGGAGCGCCCTAAGGAAAACATTGGAAAAGGGGAGAAGGTAAAGGCGAGAAAGAAACAAAAGAAGCCTAACCGCAACCAACTCAAAACGAAGAATCAAAAAAATAGAGGGAAACACGGAGAGGGGTAATTCCTAAACCGGATAGCTTGCCTTCACTAGGAATGCGAAGCTTTGTTGATTAA
>CAJBER010000140.1 GCA_903952135.1 uncultured Algoriphagus sp. | reverse complement strand
CTCATTTGTTGCACGAATGCCTTAGGTCCTGATGGGGAAATTCAACTTTCTACCAAGCATTTGTTTGACTTTTCTCCAGAATTTATCCAAGATTACTTGCCCTACACCATTGAATTGGGAAGATCTTTTGTACAGCCCAGTTACCAGCCTAGTTTGGACAACCGTAAAGGAATGTTTAGTCTGGATAACCTTTGGGATGGTTTGGGTGCCTTCGTACTCCTTCATCCCAATGTCAAGTACTTGTTTGGAAAGGTAACCATGTACCCGCATTACAATCGGGAAGGGCGTGATTTATTGCTCTATTTCATGAACCATTATTTTCCTGACAATCAAGGATTAGTACTACCTAAGAAAAAGTTAAGGTTGAGCTATGAAACGGACATCCTTTCCCAACCCAATCCCTTCGAAGGGCTGGATTACAAAGAGGGTTATAAGGTCCTGAATGGGAAGATACGTGCATTGGGAGAGAACATTCCTCCGCTGATCAATGCGTACATGAACCTGTCTCCAAGCATGAAAAATTTTGGAACTGCGCTAAACGACGAGTTTGGGGAGGTAGAGGAGACTGGGATCTTGCTTACGCTAGACGACATCTACGATAGTAAAAAGCACCGCCACATGGACACTTTTGAGCGGGACAGCCAATATGGACAGCGACCCTAATAAGGCCAAATTGACCTTGGTGGTGGGTGCTACGGACAATCCAGAGCGCTATGCTTACCGAGCGGCCGACTTATTGCAAGCCAAAGGAGTCCCCTTTATTCCAATTGGAATCAAGAAGGGGATCGTTTTCGGGAAGGAGATTGTCGACTTGCGTCAAAAGCCCACTTTAACTGGAATCCATACGATAACCTTGTATTTAGGGCCTACAAACCAGGCTGAATGGGTGGATTACCTGATTGGCCTTGGACCAAAGCGTATTGTTTTTAACCCAGGAACAGAGAATCCTGATTTTTTTTCTAAAGCAAAAGCAGCTGGTATTGAGGTACTAGAAGCCTGTACCTTGGTGATGTTGACCACGGGTCAATTTTGAAATTTCTCCTTCAAAAAGGTGTCCATATACAGGATATGGGGGAGAGAAATCAGGGAAATTAGCACAAAAAATAGCAGGTAGAGTTGATTGGGTTCTAGGAATTCCAGTCCAGCAAATAGGATTCCCGCTATGCCCAGCAAACTAATTCCAGAAAAGGGGAGCAATTGCTTGCCAAATTTCATGGGAGAGTTGAAGGCTGGGATTTGCCGCAGGTAGGCATACTCAGCCAGCATGCTGGGTAGGGAATGCCAAAACCCAAAATACACGCTAAAACTAATCAACAGTGGGCTGAAATAGAGAATTGGGGCGAGGATCAGGTAGTCCAATCCATCGGTTAAGCCGAAAGGTTTGGCACTGAAGCCTTGAGCAATTAGGGAACTCACCAACAAGAAACCCAAAATGCCCAGTCTAAATTCTTCAGAAAGATCCAAGGAGAGCATGGAACTCAAGATTTCTTGGGTCATGGCCCAATCCCCAAAGAGAATGACAAATAGGAAAAATGCCCCTTTGAGGAGGTAAAGCAGCCCTTCCTTGTTTTCTAATTTTCCTTGTTCCAGGAAGTGCGATTGACCGAAATGGTAGG
>CAJBER010000139.1 GCA_903952135.1 uncultured Algoriphagus sp. | reverse complement strand
TTGACTAAACGTATCGAAAAGACATGAAAAAATTTGCATTAGGAATACTAGTTATGCTACTGGCCACGGGGATCACCTTTGCCCAAGTAGATAGAAGTAAGTTGCCAGCTTCTGGCCCAGCTCCTGAGATCAAGATTGGTGAGGCGGAAACCTTCACACTTGCCAATGGATTGAAAGTGTTTGTGGTGAAAAACACCAAACTCCCACGTGTATCCTTCACCCTGGTATTCGAGAGAGATCCGATCCTAGAAGGAGACAAGGCAGGACTTACCACCTTCATCGGGGATATGATGATGGGTGGTACAAAAAATAGAACCAAAGATCAGCTGGATCAAGAAATTGATTTCATTGGAGCAAGCCTTAGTGCTTCTGCAACTTCAGTTTCTGTTTCCTCCCTCAAAAAGCACCAAGGAAATGTGTTGGAATTGATGGCGGATGTGCTCTTCAATCCTGTATTCCCTCAGCCGGAATTGGATAAGTTGAAAAAGCAGTCCTTAACGGGTCTTGCAACTACCAAAGACGATCCACAGGCGATTTCTTCGCGACTTTCTCGCGCAGTGCTTTATGGAAAAAATCACCCCTATGGGGAGTCTCAAACAGAACAAACTACCAAGAACATCACCTTGGATGATGTGAAGGCCTACTATCAAACCTATTTCAAGCCAAACATTGCCTATTTGGCTATCGTAGGGGATATAGATAAGGCAGAGGCACAACGAGTGGTAAACCAGTATTTTGGTGCGTGGAAGAAAGGAGAGGTACCCACCTACACCTATCCAATGCCGGTACGCGCTGCGAAGCAGGCAGTTGCTCTTGTAGACCGCAGTTCATCAGTGCAATCCGTCATTGACGTGACGCAGCCTGTAGCCATGAAAATTGGAGACGCTGATTACATCTCCAGTAGATTGTTGAACCAGATTTTGGGTGGAGGTTCTGCCTCACGCTTGTTTATGAACCTACGTGAGGACAAAGGCTTTACCTATGGTGCCTATTCTTCCATTGATGCGGATAAATTAGTAGGAACGATTTCAGCTTCCGCGTCTGTGCGTAGCGAAGTGACCGATTCTGCGGTATACGAGTTTGTCTATGAGATCAAAAATCTCGTGGAGAAGGGAGTTACCCAAGAAGAATTAGACAAAGCCAAAGCAGAGCTTGCAGGTAGCTTTGGTCGCTCCCTAGAGCAGCCTGGCACGGTGGCTAACTTTGCTTTGAATACCGCGCGATACAATCTCCCTAAGGATTACTATGCGACTTATTTGAAGAAGTTGAATGCATATACAGTGGCAGACATCAATGCTACAGCAAAGCGTTTGATTGAGCCAGACAAGTTTATCATCACTACAGTAGGGAATGGAGCTGAGATTAAAGAAAAACTAGCCCAGTTTGGGGAAGTAGTCGAGTACGACATCATGGGAGAGCCAGCTAAAAAGTTGGTAGCCGAAGCAGATATGACTGCTGAAAAAGTGCTTGAAAACTACCTGAATGCTATCGGAGGTGCTGCTCAGGTGGCGGCTATTCAAACTGCCAAAATCAGTATGGATGCCAACGTGATGGGTAGACCACTTTCTATTGCTTTCGTATACGATTCTCAAAATGTCCGTTATAGCCAGAAGTGGGCCATTGCAGGAAATGTGGTGCAAAAGACCACCCTTGCCAATGGCAAAGGATCTATGTCCGTACAGGGCAATGTGCTTGAAATGGATCCAGCCCAGTTGGCTGAAGCACAATTGAATTCCTATCTTTTTCCTGAGGCGGTATACAAAGCCAATGGCTATACGGTAACGCTCGATGGATTGAAGGATGTAGATGGAAAGCCGGCCTACAAGGTGGTCTTTTCAACTGCTTCTGGAGCAAAGTTGGCTAATTACTATGCTCAGGATTCTGGCTTGAAGATCAAGTATGAGAATCCTTCTTTTGGTGATACCTACTTCGGTGATTACCAGGCTATGAATGGGGTATTGCTCCCAATGTCTTGGACCATCAAATCCCCACAGATTCCAGTGCCTTTGGAAGCCAAAGTAACTTCTTTGCAAGTGAATGTGCCGGTGACTGACGGAGACATTAACTAATACTAAAAAAGGAGGGCTTACCCTCCTTTTAATTAACTAGGGGTTGGTAGAAATACCAACCCTTTTTTTAGTGCATCCAGGTAGTTCGCAAGGCGGTCACTGTACCCATTTCTAAATTTAGCAGGGGGTAATAGTTTCCAGATTCCAACTCAAAGTTGAGTTTCAGTTTTCTTCCTTGTCGTAGGACTTCTACTTCCCATAGTGGAGTTTCTGAATTCAGACTCAGAAGTTGATCGTGGACCATCAAGTGCTGGTACGCCTTGCCATCTGGGTGGATTTGCTGGATCACCTGATCGCCATTCAGTTGAATTCCGGCCTGGTGCATCAGCGTATTTTCCGAGAGCGTTTTTTTGATCTCAATGCCCAGAGTGCTGAAGCAGTCTTCCAATACTGGATAGAGATCCTCCTTTCCGCGAACAAAAGCATCGAAAAAGTGGGTGATTTTTTTCGGATTGCTGACACTTGCAGATACCAGCTTTTCAAAATCTTTGACCTCATATCCTTTGAATGGAAGCCCAAAATTTTCCCACATTACTTTCATGACTTGTGCTAAGGAATTTCCTTCTTGCAGAAGGATTACATCCAGGCAAAGGCTAAGCAGCGCCCCTCGGGAATAGATATTGACTTTTCGATCGGGAATGCCAGCCACATAGCCATCCAGCCAGAGGTCAATGGATGATTCTTCAATGGATGCATTTTTCCAGCCGTAGTGGGCCGCTTCTCGTTGGACAATTTTCTCCAAATGACGAAGGTAGGTAGGCAAATCATATACCCCTGATTTCAGTAAATACAAATCCCCGAAGTAGGTAGTCACCCCTTCCAATACCAAGCCTGCCTGGGTATAGGCTTCTTTAGAAAAATCATATGGAAGAAATTCCTTGGGCCGAATTCGGCATACATTCCAGGCATGGTAGAGTTCATGGCAACTGATGCCTACTAATTCTTCCATGGCTTCTTCCTCGGCCAAGGAACTGGCCGGCCCAAAGGTAATGACCGTTCCCCGTCGATGTTCGACCCCATGGTAATGGGGATAGGGCAGGAGATGAAAAATAAAGTGGTACTCTTCTTCGGGAAAGCTCCCAAAATCAGCAATCATTCGGTTGGAAAATGCTTGGAGTTGATCGATAAATCGGGTGCGATCAAAATGGATTTCTCCGTGGAACCATGCATGGAATCGGGTATTTCCGATAGCGTAGGTTTCCTGTTCTACTTTTTTCGCAGCCAAGACAGTCGCATCTGCGAGCAATTGGTAGTTTTCAGCCATCCAGGTGGAGGTCCCCGTCTGTTTAAGTGTCAGGAGTTGCTTGGGGTAGTTTGGCAGGTCCAACTTCACCTCGAATGCCTCTTTACTTCTGCCTAGGATTTCAAAGCAACAGTTAACTAAGTTGACATAGACTTGCTCGTCATCCACCCAAGCACTTCCTGCATCCATTTTCCCTGCCCAATAGTCGTAAGAAAGGTGGATTGCTGTGGTTTCCTCGACCTCAAGCGACCAACAGTCTTTTGTTATTTTTTGGAGCGAAACGGCTTGACCTCCTTGAGTTTCTGCAGTTAGCCCGCGTAGATTTTGTGCGTAATTAGCGATTTGATACCTTCCTGCTCGCCAAGCAGGGAGTTGAAGTCGTATATTTTCCCCAGCTTGACAGGAAAACTTAAGGTCAATTCGTAGAAATTGAGAAGCTGGATTGGGGCAGGAAATGGTGTAGTGAATCATTTTTCTAGAATTGAGGTAAACAAATGTAGGACCTCGATTTGTATTTAAGAAAATGGTACTTATCTTTGCAATCCTTTTTAGGGGCAATCTTAAAAGGGAAAGACAAGAAAGCAACTAGATTAAAGATATTCGATCATGAAAAGAACATTTCAGCCTTCTCGCAGAAAGAGAAAAAATAAGCACGGATTCAGAGAAAGAATGGCGACTGCAAACGGTAGAAGGGTATTGAGAGCCAGAAGAGCAAAAGGCAGACGTAAATTGTCTGTGTCTGACGAAAAGACACTGAAGAAGTAATTCTTTGGGTAGTTTTTCGTATGTTACCATACGATAGCTTTCTTGCAATGGAGTACACACTTCCGAAATCAGAGCGGCTTCACGCCGAAAAAAGCATAAAGGAACTTTTCGAAAAAGGTTCCTCTTTTTTTTTATACCCATTCAAGGTGATGTTTTGGGCAGGGGAGGGTTTGGAAGAATCTCCCAACCAGGTACTTTTTTCAGTTTCCAAGAAGAAAATAAAGAAAGCAACGGGAAGGAACTACATCAAGCGCAGGTTGAAAGAAGCCTATCGATTGAATAAATCACTACTTCCTCCATCTGGCCTACTTTTGGGCTTTATTTTTGTTGGAGAAGCTAAAATGAGTTTCGGTGAGCTTGAACCCAAGATGAAGCAAGTGCTTCAAAGACTGCCGAATGAATTGTCGAAAAACTTAGGAAAACATGATTCAAAAAATTAAACGTCCAGTAGTCCTCTTAATTTTTGCCCTACTCCTTTTGGGGGGTACCCTTGCTTTCCAAACCAAGAACGATCGGCTTTTTGCAATTGCAAAGAGTATTGACATTTTTGCGACCCTCATTCGGGAGTTGGACACCTATTATGTGGACCAGATTGATCCTGAAAAATTGTTGACCGTAGGAATCCAAGCCATGCTAGAGGAGTTGGATCCGTACACAGAATACATCCCCGAGGAGGAATCGGATGATTTCCGGATGCTCACTACTGGAGAATATGCTGGTGTGGGAGCTTTGATAGGAAATAGAGGTGAAGGAAATATCGTATTGATGCCCTACACGGGGTTCCCTGCTCAAAACGCTGGAATTCGAATTGGTGATTTGCTGTTGAAGGTGGACAGCATTGCGGTTCAGAAGAAATCTACTTCTGAGGTCTCCGAGTTATTGAAAGGACCTGCAAACACAGGCGTCACCGTAACGGTAAAAAGAGGGGATGACACCTTGCAGTTCTCCTTGAACCGCAAGAAAATCAGCTTGAAAAATGTTCCCTTTTATGGGAAATTGGATGAGAAGACGGGATACATCAAGCTTTCCGATTTTACACCCAATGCCTCTGCGGAGGTGCGTAATGCCCTAGTGACCTTGAAGGCCCAAGGCGCAACCCAGTTGGTATTGGACCTACGAGACAATCCAGGCGGATTGATCAATGAAGCGGTAGAGATAGTCAACTTGTTTATTCCGAAAGGCAAGGAGGTCGTAAAGACCATTGGCAAACTGCAGCAGGTCAATTACACCTACAAGACCTCAAAGACTCCTTTAGATAAGGAGATTCCCGTGGTGGTTTTGATTAACGAGCGAAGTGCTTCCGCAGCAGAAATTGTGGCCGGCGCGCTGCAGGATTACGATCGGGCAGTCTTGTTGGGCCAAAAATCATTTGGTAAAGGCTTGGTTCAGACCACCCTGCCTTTGAGTTTCAATGCTCAAATCAAAGTGACCACAGCCAAGTACTACATTCCAAGCGGACGATGTATCCAGGCCATTGACTATGCCAAATCAAGGGAAGATGGATCTGCAGGCACGGTGCCTGATTCCTTGAGAAAAGCCTTTAAAACTGCCAATGGAAGAATTGTGTTGGATGGGGCGGGTATTGAGCCGGACGAAAAGGTGACCGAGAAATCCTATGCGCCTATTTCCTATACTTTGGTGGCGGGGAATCATGTCTTCGATTATGCGACTACCTTTTTCTACAAAAATCCTTCGATAGCCAGTCCAAGTAAATTCCAAGTGAGCGAGGAAGTCTATGCCGAATTCAAGAAGTTCTTGGTGGGCAAGGAATACGATTACACCACCTATACTGAGAAGTCGGTTCAGGACATGGAAAAGTATTTGACAAAGGAGCCCTATTTTAACGAAGTCAAGGAGCAGTTGGAACAAATCAAATCCAAGGTCAATCATAGCAAGGAAAATGACTTGGAGACGCATGAAAAAGAAATCAAGAAAATTCTCGGGGAGGAGATTGTTTCCCGGTATTATTTCCAAGAGGGGATGATTGAAGCTAGTCTTCAAGGAGATCCAGTCATTGATTTGGCCAAGCAATACTTCGCTTCGCCTGCCCGCATGGTTAAAGTTTTGTCAGGACCAAGTAAGTAAATAGGATGGCCCGGATACTTTCCATAGAGACTTCTACTTCCATTTGTTCGGTAGCACTACATGAACGGGGAGCTTTACTAGCCTTGGCAGAAATTAAGGAGCCGGGGGCCCATGCTGAAAAGCTATTGTTATTGGTAGATGAAGTGTTTGAAAAAGCAGGTCTGAGTTTTGCGGATTTGGATGCAGTGGCCGTTTCTCAAGGACCAGGATCTTACACGGGACTGAGAATAGGAGTGTCCACTGCCAAGGGGATTGCATTCGGTTTGGATATCCCATTAATCGGAATCAACACCTTGCAGGCTATGGCGGCAAGTCAAGCAGTAGAACGAGGGGAGTATGTAGTAGCCGTTTTGGATGCGCGCCGCAAAGAGGTGTACACCCAGACCTTTGGCGATACCCTGGAAGAGATCACTTCGATTGAGTCCTTGATTTTGGAGGAGGGTGTATTTGCTTCCGTTTTGGAAAAAGGGAAAGTCTATTTTGTAGGAGATGGAGCGGAAAAGGTAAAGGAAGAAATTCAGCATTCGAATGCCTTCTTTCCAATGAACTGGGAGCAATCGCTATCGGCAAAAAATATGGGGCAATTGGCATTTGAAAAATTTGCTCGTCAAGCCTGGGAGGATCTGGCCTATTTTGTGCCCAATTATTTAAAAGAGTTTAAAGCCTTGCAATCATCCAAGAATCCATTTGTTAAGTCATGAGTGAATTGATCAATCGAGTTGCTGCCAGTGCCATCGTGTCTTTGAACATGGAGGAGTTTTACCCCCAGGAGGAGCGGGTTCAGTTTGATCTTGCTGACTATTTATTTCAGGGCTTTGTACTTCGTGAAAAGGAGTTTCGTGCTGCGCTTAAGGTTTTGGATTGGAATCAATTTGCAGGCAAGTGGGTAGCAGTTACTTGCAGTGCAGATGCGATTGTGCCTACTTGGGCCTACATGTTGGTTTGCACCTATTTGGAGGGTGCGGCCAAGGGATATTGTGTAGGGGATTTGGAGGCTTTGGAGCAGTACATCGTGGAGGACACCCTGTCCAAGCTCCCGCTGGAATCTTTTAAAGATCGCTCTGTAGTGGTCAAGGGATGTAGCAAGGTGGCTATTCCACTTTATGCCTATGGCCGTTTGGTGTCATTAATTCAAGGAGAGGCGAAGAGCTTGATGTTTGGGGAGCCTTGTAGTACGGTGCCTTTGTATAAAAAAGGAAAGCCCTGATTTTTAGTGGGTAAATCCCAGCCGTAGGAAAGTTTGCAATTTTTGTTGCTGAAATTCTTGCGTAATCTATTTGGGTGCGCTATGTTTGCACTCCCGTTCAAGAATATGTCTTGCGAGTCGGGAAATTTTAAGCGTTGATTTCGTGATTTTTCTAACTTTTTTCAAAACTTGATTTTGTAAAGAAGAAACTAAATCCGATCTTTGCGCTCGCATTTGGGACCAGGGTCTCGCTATTTTCCAAATTCGTTGGAAAAAAAGTTCTTTGAAGTGATGTAAGGCAAAAAAGATTAACCTGAGAACGAGGTTGTTTATGGGTATACTTTACCTGTAGACAGACTTATTAAAATAGACAACATACAATGGAGAGTTTGATCCTGGCTCAGGATGAACGCTAGC